>QWRL01000074.1:3085-10688 GCA_003670425.1 Chloroflexota bacterium | reverse complement strand
CCGCTTCGGCCGCAAGCCACTGCTGGTCATTTCGCAGCTGGGAACATTTGCGGGCTTTGTACTGATGGGTTTTGCAAACAGCCTGCCGATGCTGTTTGCCGCACGCATTTTGGATGGCTTCACCGGCGGCAACCTGTCCATCGCGCAGGCAGCCATTGCAGATGTGACCGAGGAAAAAGACCGCGCCAAATCCTATGGGTTGATTGGCGCTGCCTTTGGGCTGGGCTTCATTCTGGGGCCGGCTTTGGGCGGGCTGCTCTCGCGCTGGGGCAACTCCGTGCCGGCGTTTGCCGCAGCGGCAATTTCAGCCAGCTCCATCGTGCTCACTATTGTGCTGCTGCCGGAGACGCGCCAGGTCAGCACGGCACCCGCAGCGCGGCGTGGCTTTACGCTGGCGGCGCTGCGCCAGACAATGTCAAACTCATTGCTCACGCGCTTGCTGGGCTACGGCCTGGTGTTCAACATCGGCTTTGCAATTTTCCAGACCACCTTCGCGTTGTTTGCCAAAGAAAAGTTCGGCTTCAATGTGGAACAAACCGGCTACATGCTTGGCTACGTGGGCATCCTGGTTGTGATTGCGCAGGTGGGGATTCTGCCGCGCATGGTAAAGCTCTTAGGCGAGCAGCGCCTGATCTTTCTCGGCTCGGCCACGCTTGGGCTGGGGCTGCTGGGCGTGGGCCTGCTAGAGCCATGGTGGGCGCTGTTTGGCACGTTGATGTTGACGGCTTTTGGCGGCGGTGTAGTCAATCCCTCACTGCAAAGCCTTTACACGCGCACAGTCAGCGCGGAAGAACGCGGCGGCGTGCTGGGCTTGTCCGCGTCAGTTGATGCGTTCTCGCGCATTGTGGCGCCCGTCTGGGGCGGCTGGGTACTGGGCGCGGCGGGCGCTGCCTGGCCGGCGTTGAGCGGGTCGCTGTTGATGCTGGGCGTGCTCATTTACGGTGCAGCTGCGCTGGGCACGGTGGCAGTGCAGCCGGCGGTTGCCATTGAAGCGCCGACCGTAAAATGATTTTTGATTACGCGTTTACGGTGCGCGCGTCGCTGGCCGCAGTGGCGGACTTTCATCACGATGCGCGCGCGCTAAAACTGCTTTCGCCGCCGCCGATTATGGTGCAGCTGCATCTGGTGGAGCCCATGGCCAACGGCTCGATTGCGGAGTTCACGCTGTGGTTTGGCCCGCTGCCCGTGCGCTGGCGCGCCGTGCACAGCAATGTGGTGGCGCAGCGCGGCTTTACAGACACGCAGGCGCGCGGCCCGCTGCGCGCGTGGCAGCACACGCACAGCTTTAGCGTTGTTGCCGGCGGCGTGCGCGTACAAGAGCATGTGGAATACGAGCACGACAGCGGCTGGCGCGGCATGCTGAGCCGGCTGCTCTTCAACGCGCCGGCGCTGGGATTTTTGTTTTGGTACCGGGGCTGGGCCACGCGCCGCGCACTGGAGAAATGAGCAGCGCAGGCGCTGATGCGTAGCGCCAACGCGCGGCGCATTGTGGTGGTCGGCGCCGGCATCGGCGGCCTGACAACGGCTGCGCTGCTGGTGCGCAGCGGCTATCAGGTAACGGTGCTCGAGGCGCATGTGTATGCCGGCGGCTGCGCCGGCACTTTCTATCACAAGGGCTACCGTTTTGATTCAGGCGCGACGCTGGCCGGCGGATTTTCCGGCGGCGGCCCGCACGCCCAGGTGGCGGCTGCCCTAAACCTGCAGTGGCCGGTGAGCGCGGTGGATCCGGCGTGGGTGGTGCACCTGCCCGGGCGCACCGTAACCCAATGGGCGGATGCCGAACGCTGGCGGGCCGAAAGCCAGGCCGCGTTTCCGGGCAGCGCCGGATTTTGGCGCGCACAAGAACAACTGGCAGATATATCGTGGGACATTGCATCGCGCCCTTTTCCGTGGCCGCCGGAAAGTGCGCGCGACTTGGCTGCCGTGGCAGCTGCCGTGCGGCCGCGCACGCTGCTGGCACTGCCGCATTTGCTGCGCACGGTGGCGCAGCTGGCCAGCGCACACGGGGCCAGCGCCGAGCTGCGCACATTTCTGGATGCGCAGCTGCTGATTGCCGCCCAAACTGTTAGCCACAGTGCACACGCGCTGTACGGCAGCGCCGCACTGGATTTGCCGCGGCGCGGTGTGAACCATGTGCACGGCGGCATTGGTGCGCTGGCCAGCACCCTGGCAGACTGGCTGCGCGCCCACGGCAGCGCGGTTCTCTACCGCCACACAGTTGAACAAATTGAAGTGCGCAGCGGCCGTGCGGTTGCCGTGCGCACCAGCCAGGGATTGCGCGTGCCGTGCGATTACCTGGTGGCCAACCTTACGCCATGGTCATTGCGCGCGCTGCTGGGCGCAGCTGCGCCCGCCGCACTAACACGCGAAGTGCAGCGCCGCCCGGACACCTGGGGCGCGTTCACGCTTTACCTTGGCTTGGATGCGCAGGCGCTGCCTGCCGGGCTGGCTGACCACCACCAAGTAGTGGTGGATGCAAGCCGGCCGCTGGGCGAGGGCAATTCCGTTTTTGTTTCATTGTCGGATGCGCAGGATGCGCGCCGTGCACCGGCCGGCATGCGCGCCGCCACACTCTCCACGCATACCGCAATTGCGCCGTGGTGGCAGCTGCACCATGCCGGCGGCAGCGCATATGCAGAGCGCAAGGCGGCCTACACGCAGCAGCTGCTGGCAGCTGCAGAGCGGGCGGTGCCCGGCATTTCACGCGCCACGCGCCTGTGCCTGGCCGGCACACCGCTCACGTTTGAGTATTTCACGGGGCGCGCGCAAGGCATGGTTGGCGGCTTTGCGCAAACTTCGCTCTTCAATGTGCGCGGGCCGCACACCGGGCTTGCCAATGCTTGGCTGGTGGGCGACTCAGTGTTTCCGGGACAGTCCACCGCCGGGGTTACACTGGGCGGCATGCGTGTGGCACGCGCCGTCATGGCGGCAGCCGGCCCGGCAAGCCGGCAGCTGCCGCACAGCCAGCAAACTGCTGCCAGCTGGCACATCCCGTCCACGCAGTAGCAATATCACGCGCATGCCCACTGCACTTAACACCAGCAGCGCCACCCGCTACGAGCTGCCGCCGGAGGGCATCTCACTGCTGGGCTATGTGGTGCGCCGCATGCACAAGACCAGCCGCTTGCAGGCAGCCGGCGCGCTGCTGGCGCAGCATTTGTATGCGGAGGCGCTGGCGCAGATTGCGCAATACGCTGCGGGCGCGTCATCATCTTATGGCGCGGCTTACTACCAGCCGCGCTTCAACCGCGCGGGCGAGAGCGTGGCCGAGGCCGACCCGCACACCGGTGCGTTGGTGAATGCGCACCTTGAGGCGGAGCGTCCGCATCTGCGCATCTCCTACACGGCCAGCCTGCCGGCGCTCGGAAAGTTTAGCGGCACGGAAGAAATCACCGGAACCACCGTGAGCTTGTTTGGGGTGGGCGTGCCGGCCCCCTCGCGCTTTGAGTTTCAGAGCCCCGACGGCAGCTACGGCGCCCGCCTGTCCGGCATTATTGTGAGCGAGCTGCTGCCGGGCTTCCTGCGCCAGTCGCGCATTCGTGCGCACGGCAGCCTGCAGCTGGAAGACAACATGCACAACCGCGGCAAGCTGCTGCTGCGCCGCAACGGCAGCAGTGAAGCCAGCATCGGGCGCGCGGACGGCAGCCGCCACACGCTGGCGGTGGCGTGGGCCTAAGCTGCGCCAGCGCGCATGCGCAAGCTAGTGCGCCGCGTTCTGCTGGGCTGCGCTGCCGCCGTTGGGCTGGCAGTGGCCGCAGCCGTGGTGTGGCTGGCAGTGCCGGCGCCGCTGCTGCCCCAAGCCGCTGCTGCGCTGCAGTCCAGCGCAGCCGTCAGCGTCAAGCAAACCGCGCAGTGGATTGAGTTTCTGCCGCTGCAAGCGCCGGCAGACACGGCGCTGATTCTTTACCCGGGCGGACGCGTGCCCGCTGCAGCTTATGCGCCCGCGGCGGCGGCGATTGCGGCGCAGAACTTTCCAGTGTGCGTGGTGTTTATGCCCGCAAACCTGGCTGTGTTTGGCAAAGAGCGCGCGGCTGCCGTGCAAGCGGCCCACCCGCAAGTGGTGCATTGGGTGATTGGCGGGCACTCGCTGGGCGGCAGCATGGCGGCGCAATATGCAGCCGAGCATGCGGGCGCATTTGCAGGCGTGGTGTTGTGGGCCAGCTATTCACCGGCGGATCTTGCAAAGCAAAACCTGCAGGTGCTTTCAATTTATGGCGAGCTCGACACAGGCGCGCGCACGTTCACCTCTGCCGCAGCGCGCGCACTGCTTCCGCCCGGCGCGCGCTTTATTGCACTGGCCGGCGGCAACCATGAGCAGTTTGGCTACTACACGGGCCAGCTGGCAGACCCGCCGGCCAGCATTGCCCGCGCAGACCAGCAAGCCCAAATTGTGGCAGCCACTGTTGCCCTGATGCGCAGCGCGGCGGGCAACTAGCGCGTGATGCTGCGCCGCAGCCGCTTCTGGATCAGCCTGATTTTCTTTGTGCTGGTGGTGCTGCCGTTCCTGCTGCCACTGCCAGCGCAGCCCGACAAATCTGCCGACGCGCTGCTGCCCGCCGGCGGCCGCTTCGTTACCGTTGCGGGGCTGCGCACCGTGCTGATGGAAGTGGGCAGCGCCGGCCAGCCCGCCGTCGTGCTGCTCCATGGCTTTGGCGGCTCCACTTTTTCATGGCGCTACACGCTGCCCGCTTTGCAGGCCGCCGGCTTCCACGCCATCGCGTTTGACCTGAAAGGCTTTGGCCTGTCAAACAAAACTTTCAACACGGATTACGGGCATGCAGCCCAGGCGGATTTTGTTGCGGATGTGATGACGGCCGCGGGCATTGAGCACGCCACGCTGGTGGGCCACAGCATGGGCGGCAGCGTGATTGCGCACTTTGCCATGCGCCATGCGCAGCGCGCGGACCGGCTGGTGTTTGTAGATGCCGCAATTCTGGACCGCGCCCAAACCCCGACGCTGCTGCAGCGCGTGGTGCCGCTGCTGCTAACGCTGCAACCCGCACAGCGCTGGGGGCAGCTGCTACTGCGCAGCTTCATTACCCCGCAGCGCACTGCGGCCATTGCCCGCAGCGCGTACCACAACCCCGCCCGGCTGACGCCCGAAGTGGAGCGCGCCTACCTGGCGCCGCAAACGCTGCGCGGCTGGGATCTGGCCTTGCTGGGCATTCTGCGCGACGCCCTGCGCAGCACGCTGCCCGCTGCCCTGCAAAGCATTTCCGTGCCTGCGCTGGTGATCTGGGGCGAGCACGACAACTGGATTCCACTTGCAGCCGGCGCACACTTGCGCGATATGCTGCCCGGGACGGCGTGGGCGGTGGTGCCGGACGCCGGCCACTTGCCCATGGAGGAGCAGCCGGCTGCTTTCAACAAAATATTGCTGGACTTTCTGGCAACAAGTCCGCGCCGCTAAGCCAGCGCGCACCGCAGCCGGAATGGCGCGCGCAAATATTAAGGCTTCTTGCCAAGCGCTTAACCGCGCATTAAACTTGCAACGCTAAACTTAAACCTATGCATAAAATATTAGTAATCGAAGATGAGCCCACTGTGCGCGAAATGCTGGTGCTCAACCTGCGCGCGGAGGGATTTGAGGTGCTGGAAACCGGCGATGGTGTTGAAGGCTTGAACCTGGCGCGCGAGCAGCTGCCGGACTTGCTGCTGCTGGACCTGATGCTCCCCAGCCTGGACGGCATCTCTGTCTGCCGCATGCTGCGGCGCAGCTCCAAAGTGCCCATCATCATGCTCACTGCGCGCGGCGCAGAGCTGGACCGCATCATGGGGCTGGAGAGCGGCGCGGATGATTATGTGGTGAAGCCCTTCAGCCTGGGCGAGCTGCTGGCGCGTGTGCGCGCCCTGCTGCGGCGCACCGACCCCGCGCAGCGCGACAACGGGACCCAACTGCAAAGCGGCGACCTGCACCTGGATCTGCTGGCACAGCGCGCGCAACTGGGCGAGCAAGAGCTGCGCCTCACTCACCGCGAGTTCACGCTGCTGGCCGAGCTGATGCGCCACAGCAACACGGCCCTCTCCCGCGAAGGCCTGCTCTCAAGCGTCTGGGGCTACGACTTCCCCGGCGACACGCACACCGTGGATGTGCACATTCACTGGCTGCGAGAAAAAATTGAACCGGACCCCACGAGTCCGCGGCGCATCGCCACGGTGCGCGGCGTGGGATACCGCTTTGAGGGCTGAGCCGCCATCAACGCTGCTGCCAACCCGCTAACTCTTGCCTTTGCAGCGGCCGCACTTGCACTGGCTGCCCTGTGGTGGAGCGCCCGCCGCGCACAAACTGCAGCGCAGCAACAACTGCAACACGCGCACAACACCGCAGCCGCAAGCGCGCTGCTAAGCGCCCAAAACGCAGCGCACCTGCAAGCAGTTGCCAGCGCGGAAACCGCTGCCATTTTGCTGCTGGCGCCAAATGGCACAGTGATGCAGCTCAACCAGCCGGCGCAGGCATTGTTTGCCAGCGCAGCTGCCGGCCACACGCTGCTGCAAGCCACGCACGTGCCGCAATTAAATGACCTGCTAACACAAGCACTAGCAGCTGGCGCACCGGCCGACCGGCAATTGCAAATTAATGGGCAGCCGCATCACGCCTATGTGGCGCTTGCCGGTACTGCAGGCGAACACGGCGCCGTGCTGCTGATGCACGACCTTACTGAGCTGGAGCGCCTGGGCCGGGCGCGGCGTGATTTTGTCGCCAACATCTCGCATGAGCTGCGCACGCCCATCACTTCCATCCGCCTGATCGCCGACACAATGCGCCACATGCCCGACCTGGACAGCCAGCGCCAGCACAGCCTGCTCGGTAAAATTGTCTCTGAAACCGAGGCGCTCGGCCAGCTCTCTGGCGAGCTGCTGGACTTGGCGCAAATTGAATCCGGCCGAATGCTGCCAAAATACGAACTTGTGGCCGTGCACGATTTGCTGGCGATTGTGCAGCAGCGCCTGCACGCACAAGCCAGTGGCAAGACATTGCGCATCCAGATTGAAGCCAGCCCGGCACTGCGCGTGCGCACTGACCCGCTGCTATTGGAACGCACGCTGGTGAACCTGCTGCACAACGCCGTCAAATTCACGCCCGCTGGCGGCAGCATCACATTGCTGGCGCGCGTTGAAGAACCGCAGCTAGTGCTGGGTGTGATCGATAGTGGCAGCGGCATTGCGCCACTGGAGCTGCTGCGCATCTTTGAGCGCTTCTACCGCGGGGATCCAGCGCGCAGCAAAGGCGGCACCGGCTTGGGTTTGGCAATTGCCAAACATGCGGTAGAGCTGCTGGGCGGAAAAATCTGGGCCGAGAGCAGCGGAATTCCCGGCGCCGGCGCAGCTTTCTACATAAAACTACCGCTCACATAAACTGACTGAACAAACTTCCGGGCTGCCAGCGCACAAGTTGCGCAGCGCCAACACCAGCTGCGTACTCCACCACTGGTAATCGTAACCGTCCAGCTTTGCCCGCGCGCCGGCAAGCGAAACCAGTCCCAACCTATTGCATCGAAATCAGATTTCAGTGTTGGGGTTAAATAAATAACTATTCCCGTCCAACCACAACTCAACTGCTAAGAAACCAAAAACAAGGAAACCGGAACTGCACCGCTTCCGT
>QWRL01000074.1:0-3075 GCA_003670425.1 Chloroflexota bacterium | reverse complement strand
AGTCTGCCTGCGGGTGCAAGCAGCAGCACCGCGCGGCCAAACAGGCGGCGGCCGGTGGGAGCCCGGGCGCTTCCCAGTTATGGTGGGGGCTGCGCCAGCGCTGTGTGCGGGTCTGATTGGGTAGTGGTGCGGGTTGCGGGCAGGCCCAGCGTAACGGACCAGCAACCGAGCAAGAGGACTGCGGAACCTATCAGGCAGGCAGCGAGGCCGGCCCAAGCGTACAGCAGCCCGGATAACAATGTGCCTGCAAAACGCCCCGCCGCATTTGCAGCGTAGTAGAAGCCCACATCTTCCGCAGCTTTTTCCGTACCAGCATAAGCAAGCACCAGATAAGAGTGAACAGAGGAGTTGACAGCAAAAGCAAAACCAAATAATGCGAGGCCGCCCACAACCACCCAGTCCGGCCGCGCCACATTCCCAAGCAGTGCCGCTGCCAGAAGCGCCGGCACCAGCGCCAGCAACAGGGACCACCAGCGTGCCGCCGGCACTTCGCTGCTAAGCCCGTCCGGGCTGCGCTTTACCAAAGCTGGTGCAGCGGCCTGCACAAGCCCGTACCCAACCGTCCACACCGCCAGGAACCCGCCAACCATTGTAAAGGTCCAGCCCGACGCATACAAGAATACGGGCAAGCCAACCACAAACCAAATGTCGCGCGCCCCGAACAGCGCGACGCGGGCGGCAGCGAGCAAATTCACGCCGCGATTCTTTGCAAACAATTCTTTTGCTGACTTGGACGCTTTGGCCTTGCCAAGCAGCGGTGGCAACAAGGCGCTGACCGCCACAAGGATGCAGGCCAGAGCAGCGGCCATGGCCCACAGTGCGCCACGGAAGCCCGCTGCTTCCAGCAGCAGGCCGCCCAGAAAAAAGCCGCAGCCCTTCATTGCGTTTTTGCTGCCAGTAAACCAAGCCACCCATTGGAACAGCCGGCCGGATGCATCACCAGCCGTCAGCTTGATTGCAGACTTGCTGGCAGTTTTGGTCAGATCTTTGGCAACACCGCAAACCCCCTGCGCAGCCACCACCCACGTAATTGCTAGCAGCGGGCTCCAAGCTTCAGACAGGGCAGAGAGCATCAGGAACCCGGCAATTTGCGTGGCAAGGCCCACTGCCAGCATGCGCGCAATTCCAAAGCGGGTGGCCAGCCAACCGCCAATCAGGTTTGCGCCAACGCCTGCCAGCTCATACAGCAGAAATAAAAGTGCCAAAGTAAATGGCGAGTAGCCCAGGCGAAAGAAGTTCAGCAGCACTAGCATGCGCAAGGCGCCATCCGTAAGCGTGAAGCCCCAGTATGCGGCGGTCACGATGGCATAGTTCCGCGCGCCAGTGCCGCCCGCTGCCGCCGACACGGTTGTGGTGCGCATCAGATGCCCGCCGCAAACATGTGGCAGGCCAAATCCACCATGCGGCAGGCGTAGCCCATTTCGTTGTCGTACCACGCGTATACCTTGAGCAGCGTCCCGTCCGTCACCATGGTGGCCGGTGCATCCACAATGGAACTGCGCGTATCGCGCGCATAATCAGCTGAGACCAGTGGACGCTCTTCGTAGCCCAGAATGCCAGCCAGCGGCCCCGCCGCAGCCGCAAGAAACAGCTCGTTTACCTCTGCGGGTGTCGTTGCGCTCTGCAGTTCGAACACGCAGTCGGTAAGGGACGCATTCAAATTTGGGGCGCGCACGGCATGGCCGTTCAGTTTTCCATTCAACTCCGGATAGATCAGCCCGATTGCGGTGGCACTGCCGGTTGTTGTGGGCATCAGGCTCAGCAGCGCACTGCGTGCCCGGCGCAGATCTTTGTGGGGCGCATCAGTCACCATATTGGTGTTTGTGGGATTGTGGATGGTGGTAATCTGGCCGTGGCGAATGCCAAGGGCCTCGTGCACCACTTTTACCACCGGCGCCAGGCAATTGGTGGTGCAGGAAGCTGCGGTAACTATTGTATGTTGCGCCGGATCATAGAGCAGATGGTTCACTCCCATAACCACGTTTAGCACAGCTGCTTCATTAATCGGCGCAGCGACAATCACGCGCCGCGCACCGCTGCTCAAATGGCCCGCCAGTAACGCCGGCGTCAGCAGTTTGCCAGTGCACTCCAGAACGACGTCAACGCCAAAGTCACCCCATGGGATATCATGCGTGGCTGCGTGTGTCGAAAATGAAAGCTGGCGCCCGCCAACCTGCACTGCTGCGGCGCCTACAGCTTCTATGCGTGGTCCGCGCCAGCGCCCTTGCACACTGTCAAATTCCAGCAGATGCGCGCAAGCTGCGGCGCCGCCCTTGATCTCGTTCAAGTGCACAACATCGAGGCGGTTGCTGCGGCGCGGGTCATCTGCCTGCCGCTCCGCCGCACCCAGCGCTGCGCGCAGCACCAACCGGCCAATACGGCCCATGCCATTGATGCCCACACGCATGTCAGTACGCACTCACGGCTGAAGCAGCGCGGGCGCGCCCGCTCATTTGCGGACTCAATTTAAGCATTTCAGTGGCGAGCAGCAAATGGTTGGTTGTGAACGCACGGCGGCCGCAGCTTTGGTAGCGTGGCAACGCCACCGCTAGTAAGCTAAAGGCAAACATTCGAAGCGAGTCCCGCAACCCGAATTCTGTGAGAGCGCCGCAGGCCTTCAGCCGCAGACAATGCAGCGCACCGTTGATTTATGTAGCATGGAATGTAGGCGCGCACGCGCTGTTTTTACCATAATACCCGCGCCAAAAGATTATGCGATGGTTAAATTAATTGACCGTTGTGTTATTTGGGCGGCACGCTGTAATTTCAGCTGCCTTGCAGGTGGAGCCATGTGATTCTTTCGATTCACCACTGCCGGCCAGGCAACGCGGCCAAAGCACGGTTTCTGAAGAAACATTAGCAATAAAGCAGCGCGGGGCGACATGCCGCGACAACTACTGCGGCACCAGTTCGCCCCGCCGCTGAGGCGCTCACATCGGCGCCACTAAATTCCAGCCGACGCACACAAAGCGCGCAAATAAAGAGGCGCCCTCACGCAGCCGGCAACTGCGCCACAATTTTTTCTGAAGCGTCCCACAAGCGCCCAGCCAGCTTTGCGTCATACGCATCCGCACG
>QWRL01000073.1 GCA_003670425.1 Chloroflexota bacterium | reverse complement strand
GGCAACTGCGCCCTGACGCCGCTGCTGAACTCAGAGCGCCTCGTGACCGTGCCATCGTCTGATGCGTGGTGCAAGCTTTCTTCGGCAGTGGAAGGCACAGGAGCCGCAGCGCCTCTATCGTTTTTGAAATTCATAACTGGATTTTAAGCTCTATGGTAAAAACCGTGGCGCTGCATAGGGTGCACAAACTAAACGGACACCCAGCTCACCCACCACGCGCAAGCGTGACAGGCCAGCGATTAAAAAATTAACCGCGCCCGATAAACGGCATTTTTGTCGCCATCACCGTCATAAACTGTACATTGGCATCCAGCGGCAAACCAGCCATGTAAAGCACCGCGTCCGCAACCAGGGACACATCCATCGTCGGTTCCACCGCCTGCGACCCGTTGGCTTGCGGCACACCAGCCTGCATGCGCTCTGTCATCTCGCTGGCCGCATTGCCAATATCAATCTGCCCGCAGGCAATGTCATACTTGCGCCCATCCAGTGCCGTGGAGCGCGTGAGCCCGGTGATGGCGTGCTTGCTGGCGGTATAAGGCGCGGAATTGGGCCGCGGCACATGCGCAGAAATCGAACCGTTGTTTATGATGCGGCCGCCGCGCGGCTGCTGGGCTTTCATCAACCGGAAAGCCGCGCGGGTGCACAGAAATACACCGGTGAGGTTGACCGCCAGCACTGCGCTCCACTGTGCCGCAGTCACATCTTCCAATAAAACGCCGGGCGCACTCACGCCCGCATTGTTAAACAACAAGTCCAAACGCCCAAAGTCTGCTTGCGTGCGCGCGAAGAGCATCTCAACAGCCGCCTCATCGGTTACATCCGCGGCCACGGCCCGGCAGCTGGCGCGCGCGCTGCCCAGCAACGCCAGCGTTTCATCCAGCGCAGCTTGCCGGCGGCCGGCGAGTACCACCGCGAAACCACGGCCCGCAAGGGCAACCGTCACAGCGCGGCCAATGCCGGAACCGGCGCCAGTCACAATCGCAGTTTTGGTAGTTGCAGCCACATAACCCTCACTTGATTAATTTGAATCGAAGTCACTGTACGGCATGCGCCAGAAAACAACTGCCTGCGCTTGCACTCCTAAGAATCACTCCGCCGGATTTAATGCCGAACGCCAGCCAAGCCCATCTTCTGTGCGGCCTGCTGGTTTGTACTCTGCGCCAATCCAACCGGTATAACCGAGGCGCTGCAGAGTGGCCATGATGTGCGGGTAGTTGACCTCGCCCGCGTGCGGCTCGCCCCGGCTTGGCACTGCCGCAATCTGCACATGCCCGATCAGCTCAAGCTGTTGCTGCAGGCGGCGCGTCAGGTCGCCCTGCATAATCTGCACGTGATAACAGTCAAACATAATTTTGATGTTCTGCCGGCCGGTGCGCCCAATGATGTCCGCCGCCTGCTCCACAGTAGTCAGGACATAGCCCGGCTTGTCGCGCGTGTTGATCGGCTCCACCAGCAGCTCAACACCGGCTTGCGCAGCCATGTCAGCTGCAATCTGCAAATTTTCCACGAAGCACTGTTCTGCTGCCGCTAAACCTTGCGCTCCAACCAGCCCCGCCATGCAATGCACTGCGCCCGCACTTGTTGCCACAGCATAGTCCAGCGCTTGGTGCATGGACTGCCGAAATTCTTGTGCACGCCCGGGCACGGCTGCCAGCCCGAATTCTCCCGCGCCAACATTGCCCGGCGCAGTATTAAGTGCAATCAAACGCACGCTTGACGCGCGCAGTGCCGCGCTGATCTGCGCAGCGGGTACATCGTACGGCCAGTGCAGCTCCACCGCCTCAAAGCCGCAGCTAGCCGCCGCGCTAATGCGTGCCACAAGGCCACGGTCCGCAAACAAAAATCCAAGGTTGGCGGAAAACTTCATTTACATGTATTCGAACAGCTGCACAACCGCGCGCCCGTGGCCACTAAGCAAACTCGATGATGTAGCTCTTGCGATTTGCATTCAGTGTGAGCTGGCGCGGAATCTCGGTCACCTGCACCCCCAAGCGCGCTTGCACCGCCGCAAAATACTCGTGTGGAATTTCCAAGTGGCCAGCACTGCCGAGAACTGCCTTGTAGTCAGCATCGGAAAACTGAAGCTGCACGAGCTTGGCTGCCACCTGCCAAAACATTCCGTGCCGGATGGTAAACAGCACCGTCAACAGCCGTTCACGCCAAGTGCGCTGTGCCTCGCCCACATCCACCAGAATAAGCTGCGCGCCGCGCACCGATACTTTCCCAACCGCTGCGATAAAGGCATCCAAATATTCCAGCGACGGAAAATACTGGATCACGCTCAAGCACAGCGTCTTCGTGCAGCCCGGCCCAAGGGCTGCAAGATCCGCCAGATCGCCCGTCAGCTTCACAACCGCAACATCACTCCGGCCGGCAAACTTCTGCCGGCACAGCTCAACCGAATGCTGCGACAGATCGGCGCAGACAATCTGCTTGACGCGCCCTTGCATTTGCGCAGCGAAAAAACCAGACCCGCAGCCAAAATCCAGCACCCGGTCAGTTGCGGAAAACTCAACGAACGGCCGGATCTGCTCCAGTAGCACCTGCATCTGCCGGTGCCAGAGCGCTGAATTGCTCCAGATGGTGGGTGCATTCCAGTAACCGGCCCAAGCGCTGGGGTTGGCGGGCGCGCCGGAATTCATGGAACTTCCGCCGAAGCACAGAAAGCTGCGCAGAAAATTTGCATGTGAATATTATCCTCCAACCCGGCCGGAAAGGTTGCAGCCCCAAACGATTGCCGGCGTACGCCGCGGCCCCACGCCGCAGCCGAGAAGCAAGTGTTAACATACTGCAATCCGCGCGGCTGCATAGATTGCGCAGGAACCAGCCCAAACAAATGCCGGCAAACACACTTGAAATTTCGCAGCATGCTGCGCCCATCCCTACGCGCATGTTTGGCTGGGCCATGATGCTGTGCTCCACGTTTGCCTTCAGCCTTTCTTCGCCGCTGGCAACCACGCTCATCCGGCAGGGCGTGGACCCCACCACAATGCTGGTGGCGCGCTTTGCCATCACACTTGTGTTGATGGCTGCAGCAATTGCATTCGCGGCCCCCGCGCGCTTTGTGATGCCGCCGCGCAGCCTGGCAGTGGCACTTGGCGCCGGCCTGATCAACAGCATCAGCATGCTGTGCTTCTTCTGGTCGCTCACGCGCCTCAGCACTTCCATCGCATCCATGCTGTTTTCGCTCTACCCCTTGGCATTGCTGGGGCTGCTGGCGCTGCGCGGCGAGCGCTTTACGCAGCGCCACTTTGTGCGGCTGGCGCTGGGCATCGGCGGCGCATATCTGCTCATCGACCCCGGCGGCAGCTCGGACACGCTGGGCGTGCTGCTTGTACTTTGCACGGTGCTGGTGTCGGCGCTGCAGATGGCACTGGTGCAGTGGTTCCTGCAAGCCGAGGACGCGCTGTCCGTCACCTTTTACAACTCGCTGGGCATCGGCTTGGGCATCTTTGCGTTTTGGATCTGGCAGGGGATTCCATGGTCCGCACCAACGGCCACCGGCTGGCTGTTGCTGGCGGTGATGGCGGTGGTCACCACATTCTTTGCGCGCCTGGCACAGTTCAGCGCGGTGCGCGTGATGGGCAGCTCGCAAATGGCTCTGCTGACCCCGCTGGAGACGCTGCTGAGTGTGCTGTGGTCGGTACTTTTTCTGGGGGACCGGCTGCTGCCGCTGCAGCTGGCAGGTGGAACCTTGATTGCGATCAGCGCCGCGCTGGCCGCGCAACGCTTGCGGCGCGCCCGCTGGCCGGCACGCTGGCGGCTGTGGGGCCGCGTGTGAGCGCGCTGCCCGTAGCGCGCTAAACGCTGTTAGGCAGCGGGCTGCGCTGCAGCTGCAGCCGCCCGAAAGCGCTGCTGCCCAGCAGCACCAGCAGCGCGAACCCATACGCAAGCGGCTGGCTCCCGCGCTGGCTGAGCAAGCCGGCCAAAACCGGTGCCAGCGTTGAGCCCAGTGCCCGCGCAAACAACTGCAGCGTGCCCGCGGTGGCACGCAGCGCCGGAAAGTGCTCCACCATCAGGCTCAGCTGCGCGGGAAAGCCCGCGCCCACCACAATGCCGAACAGGCTCACAGCAAGCGCCGCCCATACCGGCGAAAAGCCCGGGGCCGCCAGCAAGCTAACAACCAGCAGCGGGCTGTAAGCCAGCGCACCCAACGCTGCGCTGCCTTGCAAAATTCGCAGCGCCCCATGCCGGTCCGCCAGCCGTCCGCCCCACAACGAGCCCACGGTCACACTCAGCGGCAGCAGGGCCTGGAAAACGCCCGCCCAGCTTTCCGGCATGCGCATGCGCTGCACCAGCATAAAGGGCAGCAGCGCATGGTAGGTGTAGATGGCGTAGTACTGCGCACAACCAAACGCCAGCGCGGCCGCAGTTGCCGGCAGACGCACAATCTGCAGCAGTGCCTGCAAACCCACGCGCTGCGCGGGCGCGGGCCGGGCCGGCAGCTGCCACAGCACCAGCAGCAGCACCACAAGCCCGCACGCTGCCAGCGCCCAAAAATCGCCGCGCCAGCCAAACCAAAGCGCAATGGCACTGCCCAGCAGCGGCGCCACGCTGGCTCCCAGCGAGTTGGACATTGTAAAGAGGCCCATGGCATAGCCGCGCTGCCCCGGCCCATACGCATCAGCGATGGAGGCGACGCCCACGGCGACCGCAGCTGCAATACCAACGCCCTGCAGGCAGCGCGCAGCCAGCAGCTCTGCCAAGCCGGCAGCCGCCTGCCCCCACCAGCTGCCGGCCGTAAACAACAACATGCCCGCGCCCAAAATCCACTTTGAAGAAAACCGGTCGACCAGCGGCCCAAAAATGATCTGGCACACGGCCACGCTTAATCCATAAACGGAAATGGTGAGGCCGATGCCGGCCGGGCTGGTGTGCAAATCGCTGCTCATTGACACAAGCGCGCCGGAGTAAATCATTTGCGCAAAGGCGCGCAGAAAACCGGCAGCCAAGGCTGCGCCCACGAGCACGCGCCGTGCAGCCGCGCCAGTGCTCCGCGCGTGCGCTTCCGGCAGCGCGCTAGAGCCAGTCACGCGCAATTGCCTCTACCCACGCGCGCTCAAAGAACACCTCACCCTGCCAGGTGGTGCGCAAGTGCAGGTCCACATGAAAGTGGGTGGCGGTGCTTTTGATGGTGCCATGCACATGTGCAGCGGCAACATTTCCGGCTTGGGCAAGATCATAATGAATGTCGCTAGCCACGCTCACAACCGCCGGGTCAATGTTGTGGGCGGTCATCTCCATCAATTCTGAAACGCTCAAGCTGATGCCGTCTGCAAGCTCGTTGCGGTCGCCGCTAAATACGCTGACCGTTACGGTGTCGGCCAGCACATCCTCAATCACCTGGTAGCGCGGCGGCAGCTCGCTGCAGGCACCGCCGGGCACACTGTCCGGCGGCGTGAACTTCAACGCCGGCAGCGGCTGCCCGGCCGGGGCCAGCGGCAGCTCCAGGCGCGCGGGGCAGTCTGCGCCCCAATGCAGCTGGTTGTGCGCTGCGTGCGGCGTGGGCCACAGCACCGGCCACCAGCCGCTGCTCACGCTCAAGCGCAGTTCATTGCCCGCTGAAAACTGATGCCCGATGCCCTTCAGCTCCACGTGCACTTCATACACCACGCCGGGCTCCAGCGCCTGCGGCTGCGCATGCCCCGCGCGGTGCGCCAGATTGAGTATGCCGGTGCTCACCAAGGTTGCGGCGCCATCTGGTGCAACCTCACTGAGGCGCACAACCACAGCCGCAACCGGCGCGCTGCTGGAGACAAAGAGCACTGCGTACGGGTTGCCCAGCACACGCAGCGGCTCAGCCAGCGGCGCAGAGGTAAAGAACGGTACAAGCGCGTCGTCCGCGCGCAGGTCACGCGCCAATCCGGTGGGCAGCCCGCCGGGACCCCAGCACAGGGATGCATGCGTGCCATGCGCCGGGCGATGCGCGTAGTGCGCCACGCCCGCCTGGGCGGGAGCGCTTGCACACAGTGCGGCGCTGCCCAGCCACAGCGTGGCGCCGGCTGTTTGCAAACTGCCGTACGCATCGGTAGCCTGCCAGCTGCCCGGCAGCTGCAGCGGAAAAGGCTGCGGGGCTGAATGCGCAGTTTCGTAGTACAGCAAGGCGGGCTCCGCCATCACACCGTTTTGGTCGCCACGCAGCCAGTGCCCAAAGAAGCGCACCATCTCGTGCATCCAATCCAGCGCCGGGCCGGGGAACGGTGCGTGCGGCAGCGTGTGGCTCCACGGGCCGATGATGGCGCGGCGTGGTGCGCTGCAATGCCGCAGCATGCGCAGCGCGCTGTTGGTGTAGCCGTCATTCCAGCCGCCAACCAGCAGCAGCGCGCACTTGATGCGGCCATAATCGGGCGCCAGCGATCCGCGCCGCCAGTAGTCACCGTCTTGTTGCTGGCGTAAATTGTTCAGCAGCCACGGGGGCGTTTGCTCCAAGCGCGCCCGCCACTGCGGCAGCCAGCCGGCTTGCGCAATGGATGGCACTGGCGGCAGCGCGTTCATGCCAATCTGGCTGAGCGTATAGCCGAGCATCTCACTCACAGTCTTGCAGCCGCCCAGATAATGCACATCATCTGTGTAGCGGTCGGCGCTCGCGTACATGGGCAGGATGGCCTTGAGCGCCGGCGGCTGCAGCATGGCCACCTGAATGGCGGTGAAGCCGCCGTAGCTGATGCCCCACATGCCCACGCTGCCATTGCACCACGCCTGCGCCGCCAGCCACGCCACCACATCAAAGCCATCCAGCGTCTCGGCAGCCGTGTACTCGTCCAGCGCCACGCCGGCGCTGCTGCCCGTGCCGCGCACATCCACGCGGCAGCCCGCAAAGCCGCGCTCCGCCAGGTAACCCATGCGCGCATGGTCGGACTCGTAGCGCCAGTCATCTTTGCGGTACGGGATCATCTCCAGTACCGCCGGAAAGCGCTGCGCTGCGGATTGTGCGCGCGGCAGCCACAAGTTGGCTGAGAGCAGCACGCCGTCGCGTGCCGCGATGCGCACGTGGTTATGCACATCAAATTCATAGCGCACGGCGCTGCTCAATTTGTTTTGGGGCTGCGCCGACTCTAGTAGAAGAGCTGCACGTCGCGCAGCTCAAGCGAACGGCGCGCCACATAAGCGCGCAGTTCTTCGCGCAGTGCGGGATCCATGGGCGGCTCGCTGTACTGCGCCAGCAGCTGGCGCCACATGCCGTGTGCGCGCTGCGCTGTATCATGCCCGCCGCCGGCCAGCCAGCTGTCATAGCCGCTGCGGTCTGCCAGCGCCGTCGCAAAAAACTCGCTGTCAAAGCGCGCCTGCGTATGCGCAGTGCCGAAGTGATGGCCACCCGGCCCGACGGCAGCAATGCTTTCCAGGGCCAGGCTGCTGTCATCAATTGGAAAGCCGCGCAGAAAGTGCGCAAACATTGCCAGCTGTTCCGCGTCAATCATCAACTTCTCAAAAGAAACTGTAAGGCCGCCCTCCAGCCAGCCCGCTGCGTGCATCACAAGATTGGCATGCCCAAGCACGCAGGGCCACAGGTTCCACATGGTTTCCGTGGCGCCCTGCGCGTCCGCCAGCTTGGAAGAGGTGAGGCTGCCGCTGCCGCGATACGGCAGGCGATAGTGGCGCGCCAGCTGCGCGCCGGCCAGCAGCGCCCACGCGCCCTCCGGCGTGCCAAAGGCCGGGCTGCCGCTGCGCATGTCCGTGTTGGTGGTGAAGCCGCCATACACCACGGGCGCGCCGGGCCGCACCAGCTGCGTCAGCGCAATGCCGGCCAGCGCTTCGGCGTTTTGCTGCGCCAGCGCGGCCGCAATGGAAATAGGGCTCATGGCCCCCGCCAGAATAAATGGCGTGATGATGCACACCTGCCCCGCGCGCGCATAAGTTATCAAGCCGCCCAGCATGCGGTCGTCATAAGTCAGCGGGCTGTTGACGTTGATTACATCGCCGATGACCGGCTCTGCCGGCAGCGTGCCGCCAAAAGCGATGCGCGCCATCTCCACCGCGTCGGCCGTGATGATGCGCCCTTGCGCGCCCTCGAGCATTGCCTTGTCGCTGAGCGTGAAACCGGCGTACAAGCGCCGCAAGTGGCGCGTGGAAACCGGCTCGTCCTGCGCCGTCACCTGCTCCCAATTGCCAAAGTGCAGCATGGGCAGCATGTGCGTCAGGCGCAGCAGATTTTCATAGTCAGCGCTGTCGCCCACGCGCCGGCCGCGCTCCAGGTCCGTTACGTACACCATGCCGCCGCTGGGGCCAAACGCAATGGAATTGCCGCCCACGCGCAGGCTGCGCTGCGGATTGCGCGCGCGCCACACAAACTCTTGCGGCGCAGTCGCCAGCAGCTGCTGCAGCAGCTCCTCCTCAATCCATACATGGCTGCCGGCGTGGTCCACGCGCGCACCCGCCGCCTGCCACAACTGCAGCCCCCCCGCATCCAAAGAGCGCAGGCCCCCCTCGCGCAGTGTGCGCCGCGAAGCTGCGTGCAGCGCCTGCAGCTGGTCAGCCGCAAGCAGCGCCACCGGCGGCCACGGATTCACCGGCACCGCCGCGGAATGCTGCAGCAGCGCCACACCGCTGCGGCTCTCGCGGCGTTCCAGCCGCCGCGCCTGGCGCGGAGTTTGCGAGGCGGTATTCATGTTAATAATAGTTTGCGCGCCGGGATTGAAAACCGATTGTAACTGAGCCGGCTGCATGCCCGGCAGGTGGCTGCCGCTAGCGCTAGCGGCTGCCCATGGTAAGCCGCATGCAGCGGCTGCCGTGCTAGGAGCTTTGCGGGTCCAATGCGTCCCGCAATCCATCCCCAAAAAACGAGGCGCCCAGCATCAGCAGAGAAAGAAATGCGGCCGGCAGCACTGCCATGTGCCAGTAAGCCTGGATGTACTGCCACGACACGCCCACCAGTTTGCCAAGGCTGGGCTGGCTTTCCGAAAGGCCATAGCCCAGAAAGCTCAAGGTGGACTCAGACAAAATGACGCTGGGCACTCCGAGGCTGATGGCAATCACAAACGGATTGAGCAGATTTGGAATTACATGCTTGACCGCAATCATAAAGGTAGGCGCGCCGAGGCCGCGCGAAGCATCAATGTAATCGAGGTGGCGCACCTGCAGCACACGCGCGCGCACAATGCGCGTGGTCTCCGGCCATCCCAGCAGCGCAATCGACAGCACCAGATTAAGCACGGTCGGGCCAAACACTACAATGAACAGGATCTGGAACAGCAAGCCCGGCAGCGCCACCCACACTTCCGCGAGGCGGCTGATGGCAAAGTCTGCGGCACCGCCAAACCAGCCGGCAATAAAACCCAGCACCAGCGAAACCACAATCACAAACAGCTGCACCGTGGTGGCAATCACAATGCTGGTGCGCATGCCAATTGCCAAATACACCAGCATATCCCGGCCGGCAATATCCGTGCCCAACGGATAACCGGAAACTTGAAATGGCAGCTTGCTGGTCACCTTCAGATTTGTGGACGGGGCCGGGGAAAACATAGGCACGCCAAACGCGTACAGTGCCAGCCCCAGCACCATTAGCAGCCCCAGCACAGCTGCGCGGTTGCGCATAAAGCGCCGCAGCGCCAGCGCAGCAGGCGAAACTCCAAGCCGGGCTGCGGCATCCACCAATACCGGTGCGCTATCGGCCATCATGCCACTCGCTGCCAACCGGCCTCACGAACACGCCATTCAAAGCCAGAAAGTGCCGCATGCATGCGATCACGCAAACCACACTAGCGCCGCAGCCGCACGCGCGGGTCCGCAACTGTATAAAGCACATCACCGGCAAGGTAGGAGATGCCCCACAGCACCGTCACAATCAAAACCAACGCCATCACCATTGGATAGTCACGCTGCCCGATGGAATCGATAAAGTAGCGCCCAATGCCGTTGATGCGGAATATCTTTTCAAGTATCGCCGAGCCGGTCAATGCGTTGGGGACAATGGGCGCAAGCACCGTGATCAAAGGAATGAGCACGTTGCGCAAACCATGCTTGAAAAGCACGCGCGCAAACGGCACGCCCTTGGCGCGGGCTGTGCGCATGTAATCCTGGGTGAAAACCTCCAGAATGCCATTGCGCGCATAGCGCACCAGCACCCCAAAAGGCAATATGCCAAAGATAAACACCGGCATCACCAGCGTGCGCGGATCCTTCATCGGAAGCCAGCCACCCGTGGGCAGCAGCTTCCAAACCACCGAAAGCAGAAAAGTCATGAATACAGCAATGGCAAAGTTGGGGACGGTTGTTCCCACAATCGCCACAAACCGCACCAGATAGTCCGTTGCGCTGTTCGGGCGCAGCGCCGCTACCACTCCAAGCGTAACGCCCAGTGGCACGGACCATAACAAGGCGAGAGCGCCCAGCTGCAGGCTGGTGCCCCACTGTTGTTGAAAGATTTCAAGAATGGATTTGTTCTCAGCCTTATACGAGGTGCCAAAATCACCGCGTACGGCATGAGAGATGTAGCTGGCCCAAACTACATAGAAGGGCTTGTCCAGATTGTATTTTGCTCTCACATTAGCGAGCGCGGCAGCGGACAGCGGTTGTTCCGATTGATCGAATGGGCCGCCGGGCACGTTGTATAGCATGCCAAAAGTAACAAATGAAACAACCAGCAGTACAAGCACCAAGCCAAACAAACGCAGAAGAATATATCTGAGCATGAGCGCTTGGAATTAAATATACCAAAAAGGGTGCAAAGCTTGTGTGCCTTGCACCCTTAATTTTAGTGAGTCTTAGCCTTAGCCAAACAAATGGCTATTGCGGCGGCTCCTGCCTGAC
>QWRL01000072.1 GCA_003670425.1 Chloroflexota bacterium | reverse complement strand
CCCGATTGCCGGGCCCACCTCTTGCATAAAAGTTTCGAACAACTCTGCAGCGCTGTTGCGCATGGTGGCAGCCAGCGCCGCACTGCCGCTAAGCTGCAGCGGCTGGGTGCTGGTGAGCGGGGCGGGAACAGTGTTCATTTATTAACTTGGGATTGTGCTTAGCGGCCGGTCAGCGCGCGGATCAGAGACAGCTTCTTGGTTTCAATCTGAGTCATGGTTTGATACAGCAGATTGGTTTCCGCCAGGCGCGTCATCTCCATGTCCACATCCACATTGTTGCCGTCAAGGCGCATGGAAGAATCTGCGCGGCGTGTGACCTTCGGCGTCATCTCCGCCGTGAGCGGGCTCATATGGTGGGCATTGCTCACAGTGGCCTGTAGCGGCAGTTGCCCCTCGCGCGAGCGCGATGCAGTGTTAAGTGCACGCTCAAATTCAATATTCATCGCCTGATACATGGGTGTGTCAGCATTTGCAATGTTGTTGCTGATTAGTTCCTGGCGCTTGCCCAAGCCGTTGAGCGCAGCCTTGGTGGCTTTGCTTGCAAAATCATTAAATAATCCCAGCATGATCAGACCTCCACATAAGTTTTGTATAAAGAAAGCACGCGCGGCACATAGCGCTGTGTTTCGGGGTAGGGCGGAATGCCGCCGTACTGTGCCACGGCACCGGGGCCCGCGTTGTAAGCGGCCAGCGCCAAAGACACATTCTGGTCATAGCGGTCCAGTAGTTTGCGCAGCAGGCGCGTACCGCCATCAACATTTTGCGCCGGGTTGTTGGAGTCTTTTACCCCCAGTGAGGCTGCGGTGCCGGGCATCAATTGCATCAGGCCGGTTGCACCGGCGGAAGACACCACTGTCGGGCGAAAATTCGACTCGGCATGAATGACCGCCTTCACCAGTGCCGGATCTACCTGATATTGCATGGCCGTGGTGTAGATCAGCTCGTCATACTCACTCGGGCGTACTTTGGAGATGCTGCGTGTAACGGGCACCACCCAGCCGCCGGTTTGCAGGTCCGGCACGGTACCGGGCGCTACATAGCTCGCATCTACTGGCAATGGCTCGGGCAGCGGGTGGTTGGGATCCAAAGCCATCGGTGCGGGCAGTGCCGGAGCCACCGCTGGGGCGGCGCTGGCCTGCGCTTTGGCTGCGGCACTTGCAGCCAGCGCGGCGGCTTCAGCTTCCGCAGCTGCAGTCAGCGCCATCCATGTGATTGGTTCTGGCAGGGTTGCGGCTGCGATTGGCAGTTTGGGCAGGCCGGGCTGTTCAATTGCTGCCGGCGCTGCGCCAACCGAGTTTAGAGCTGCGGCCGCTGCCGGCCTCGGCAGCCCCGGTTGTTCTGCTGAAAGCTGCGCTGCGCTGCCCGCTACTGCCGGCAGCTGGCCGCCCGCGGGCTGGGGCATATTGGGCAGCGGGGCGGTGTCCGCTGCTGTGCGGCCGGGTGCAGCGTTGTATTGTTTGGACAGCATGCCGTGCAGTGTGCGCAGCAACAACTGCCCGTTTGCGGCTGGAGTGCCGGAAATGCTCATATGGCCCGCCGCTTGAAGGCGCGCGCAATGTAAATATCATCGCGCTCCAGCGCCTCGTAGCGCAACAATTCCGCCTGCCAGTTGCTGGCGTGGCGTTCGCTCAGCTTGGCCACCACATCGCGGCGCTGCGCCGCCGCCACCAGCTCGCCGCGTTTTTCGTGCACGGCGCTTTGCAGCGTGCGCATCTCAGATGCCAGGCGTTGCAGCTCATCATGCAATGTCTGCCAGCCGTTCTGCAGGCGCTGAATTAATTCCATGTTTAGCAGTCCGCTTTGCAGTGCACGCAGCTCCGCCAGCACGTCCAGCTGCGCTGCCTGATTGGCAGTAATGCGGCTGCGCAGGCGGTGGCCGGCGCTCAGCAGGCTGGCCAACTCCACCTCCAGGCGGTCAA
Organism: Chloroflexota bacterium; assembly: GCA_003670425.1. Taxonomy (GTDB): domain Bacteria; phylum Chloroflexota; class Anaerolineae; order Anaerolineales; family UBA11657; genus BD1. Next base: position 8,910 of record QWRL01000072.1, on the reverse strand, counting down.
CCAGCACTTTGCGAAAGTCCAGCACGGGCTGGAGCGGGAACTTGGGTGGCATGCTTGTAGTCCGGGTTAGGCGGTGGCGGTTGCGCCCTGGCTGGCAAGCTCGTTCAGGCGCCGCAGGCTTTCCATAAATGGAGTCGGTTCGCTGTCTTGCTGCAAAAATGCCAGCGCGTCCGGCATCAGGCGCATGGCCGCATCGATGGTGGCATCGGAGCCGCTCACATAAGCGCCGATGTTGATCAGGTCGCGCGCCTTCTCGTAAGCTGCCAGCAGCTGGCGCAGCACGCCGGCGTCTTTGAGGTGCGCTTTGGCAGCCACGGCCGGCATCACGCGGCTCACGGAGTGCAGCACATCGATGGCGGGGAAGTGGTTGCGGGCAGCCAGCTCGCGCGTCAGCATGATGTGCCCGTCCAGGATGGAGCGCGCCGCGTCGGAGATGGGTTCATTGAAGTCGTCGCCCTCCACCAGCACGGTGTAGAAACCGGTAATGGTGCCGTGCTCGGAGTTGCCGGTGCGCTCCATCAACTTGGGCATCAGCGCAAACACGGACGGTGTGTAGCCCTTGCTGGCGGGCGGCTCGCCGATTGCCAGGCCAATCTCGCGCTGCGCCATGGCCACGCGCGTGACGCTGTCCATCAAAAATGTGACGTCCATGCCTTCGCTGCGAAAACTGTCGGCGATGGCGGTTGCCAGCCACGCGCCGCGCACGCGCACCAGTGCCGGCTGGTCAGAAGTGGAGACGACGACGACAGACCGCGCCAGGCCGGCCGGCCCCAGGCTGTTGGTTACAAACTCGCGCACTTCGCGGCCGCGCTCGCCAATCAGCGCAATCACAGTCACATCTGTGTTTTGGCTGCGCGCAATGCAGCCCAGCAAGGTGCTCTTGCCAACGCCACTGCCGGAAAAAATTCCAATGCGCTGGCCCTTGCCAACTGTGATCAAGCCGTCGATGGCGCGCACGCCGGTGATCAATGGTTCGCTGACCGGCTTGCGGTGCAGCGGGTGGGGCGGGTTGCCCACCACCGGCACGGTGCGCTGCGTGCCCAGCGGACCCAGGCCGTCAATCGGCTGGCCAAGGCCATCCAGCACGCGGCCCAGCAAGGCGCGGCCCACCGGTGCGCGCAGCTGTGCGCCGGTGGCGGTGACGCGGCTGCCCGGCTGGATGCCGGCCATCTCTGCCAGCGGCATGATCAGCACGTGGCCGGAGCGAAAGCCAACCACCTCTGCTGGAATAGTGCTGCCATTGCGCACGGTGATGTCCACGCGTTCGCCAATCTCGCATACCAGGCCCTTGGCTTCAATTGTGAGGCCCACCACCTCCACCACGCGGCCGCTGGCTTGCGCAGCGGGCAGCGCTTTGATGGCGCGCGCGTAGCGTTCCAGGTCGGGCGGGGCGGGGGCTTCTTGTTCGGCTGTGGCCATCATGTGCGCTTAGTCCGTATCGTGCGCGGTTGCGCCAAGTGTTTCGCGCAGTGCTGCTTGTACGCCGTCCAGCCGGCGCCGCACCTGAAAGTCCACATCGCCTTCATCGCCATGCACCATGCAGCCGCCGGCCTGCACAGCCGCATCGGCAATCAGGGCAACGCTGGGGGTTGGCCAGAGCGGCAGCAGGCGCTCGTAATCGGCGGGGTGCAGCGCCACGCGCAAGTTGCTGAGGTGCTGGGCTTGCTGCACGGCGGTGCGCACCATTTGCTGCAGCGCCTGGTCATCCAAGGCGAAGCCTTTGCCAAAAAGCTGCTCGGCCACAATGCCCAGCAGGTCCACCAGCTTGCCTTCGCTGGCTGCCAGCAGGCTGGCGCGCCAGCCTTCGGCCTCCACAATCAGGCGCTGCGCCTGCAGCAGCACAAGCTGAGTGCCGGCCTCGCCCACGCTGCGCCCTTCTTCACGGCCTGTAATAAAACCGGCTGCTTGCGCAGACTGGCGGATGGCGGCAACCTGGTCTTCGGCAGCCAGCACCAGGCGCTGCGCCAATGCCTGCCCGTCGGCGCGCGCATCGGCAGCACTCAGCTCAAGCAGGTCTACTGCTTGCGCCGCAGCCGCTGCCAGTGCGGCAGCAGCCTCGGCCTGTGCTTCCTGCATGGCTGCCGCTGCTTCCGCATGCACCGTGGCAGCAGCAGCGCGCGCGGTTACGAGTGCTGCATCCATTTCTGCGCTGCGCCGGGTGAGGGCGGCTTCCAGCTGCGTGCGCTGCACGTTGAAGGTTGTTTCGCGCTCATTGAGCTCGGCCTGTGTGCGCAGCAGCTCGGCTTGCAGGTCTGGCAGCGCTGCGGGCGCATGCGGCAGCACGGGGGCGCTGGCGTGCTGCCCCGTGAAGGTGCGCCGTGGCACCACCAGCACCTGCTGCGAGCGCAGTAACCGGCCGTTGACAGGCATGGTTTAGGCAAACTCCTGCACGCCGCCGGCCCGCGGAATTGAGATTTCCTGCTTGGCTTCAAGGTCGCGCACCAGGTCAATCACTTTGCGCTGCGCATCGTAAATGGTCGTCAACTTGGTGGGCGGCATAAACTGCAGCTCCTCCTGCAGCATTTGCGCGGCGCGCGAGGACATGTTTTTCCAGATTTTGTTTTGCAAGTCTGCGCTGGAAGATTTCAATGCCACCACCAGGTCAGCCTTGTTCACATCGCGCATGATGCGCTGAATGGATTTGTCCGTCAGCTTGCCAATGTCTTCAAATGTAAAGAGCTGCGCCTTGACTGTGGCTGCAAGATCCGGATTGGCTGCGTCCAGGCCTTCCAAAATTATTTTTTCAGTGGGGCGGTCAACGCCTTGCAGCAGCGTCACCAGAAAGTCCGGCCCGCCAATTTTTGCCTTCTTGCCGCCGGCGCTGGCAAACTCTTTATCCAGTGCTTTTCCAATACTTGCGGCCACGCTTGGGTTGATGGCCGTCATGGCCGCAATGCGCACGCTCACATCGCCCAGCATGTTTGGCGGCAGGAAAGCCATCACACTTCCGGCTTTCTTTTGGTCCATCAGCGCAATCACCAGCGCCACGGCCTGCGGGTGCTCGTCCTTTAGGTAGGCGGCCACGTCAGAGTCGTCCACTTGGTTCATCACATCGATTGCTGTCAGTGAAGTGGAGGCGGCTTCAGTGTGCGCTTCAGTTTCGGCCAGCTTGGTGGCTTCTGCCTCCGCGGGATCGACAACCTCGTCCGGCTCTTCTTCGCCGCGCACTCCACGGCGCCACTGGTCCAGTGCAATCGTCATGCGGTCTGCCACTGGCTGGCCATCGCTGCGCGAGCGCAGACGGCCAATCAGCTGGCGAATGAATCCCATGCTGCCCTGAGACAGCGATTCGCCGGCATGCGAAAGTTCAAACGCCTCTTGGAATACACTGTCGCGCAGCTCTGCGCCCACCGACTGCAATTTGGAAAGTGCCAGTACCACGTCTTCAATTTCCGCATCGGAGAGCGATGTCAGCACTTCGGCCGACACATCCACGCCGAGGCCGGCAATCAGGATGGCGGCTTTCTCCGGGCCGGTTAGCGCCACTGGCCCGCTGCGCCCGCCGGCCAGCATGGCCTTTAGCGAATCTAGAAGATTGGGCTGAGTGGTGCCGTCCGCTCCAAGCACGGCCGGCAGTGCCGCCGGATTGCCCATTTCGGAGTCCGCTACTTCCAGGTTGAGGCCGCGCTGTGATTCAGTTTGTACTGCCATTGTGTGATGCTCCGGCTGATTTTATGATCTTGATTTCTGGTCTGCAGCGGCTGTCAGGCAGCTGTCGGATCCTTGTCCTGCTCCATCCACTGCCGGATGATCTCGGCCACGGTCATGGCGCGCTGCTCGGCAATGCGCTGCACCGCGCGCCGCGCGCGCGCGTTGTCGGGGGTGGGGATGCGGTCATCAGAGTCGTCCGGCAAACTCATGGGTACCTGCGGCAGGCTGGCTTGCAGCAGGCCGGTGCCGCCATCATCATTGGTGTCGACGCCCAGGCGCATGGCGTCCCAAACATCGCGCTCCTCCGCCTTCAGGCGCAGGTTGCGAATCAGGCGCTGCGTAAACCACAACGCAGACAAGAACACAACCGCCACGCCAAACCACTGCGCTACCTGGCGGTAGGTCTGGCCGAGCTGCTGGTTTTCAAAGTCTGCGGTCTCGACTGTAAAAAATGTGCGGTCAAATGCAATCGACTGCAGTGTGAACTGGTCGCCACGCTCAAGGTTCACGCCGGCTGCGCGCGCGGCCACTTCCTTCAGCGAATCCAGCACGTCCTCATCAGTCACATTGTCCACCACCACCGATACGGAAAGCTGCTGCAACTGCCCGCCGGCCACCTTGCGCTTTTCTTCCACACTGCCCATTTCATAGTTGGTGGTGGTTTCTGTGTGCGCGTAGTCAATGTTGGTGCCAGTGTCAGCCATAGCCTGGTAACTGGGTATGCCCTGGTCACTGGGCAGGTTGGAGCCTGCACCCGGGGACCCGCCCACAAACTCGCCGGTGCCGGTGTAAGACTCGGTTGTCACCTGCTCAGAGCGCACCACGCTGTCCGGAAAGAAATTCTGTTCAACTATTTCCACCGCATCCCAGCCCAAGCGCGCCTTTACGCGCACCACGGAGCGGTCCGGACCGAGGGCCCGCACCAGCATGGCTTGGACATTGGATTCAATCTGTTCTTCGTATTTGCGCTCGGCTACCATTTTGTCGCTGTTGGTGTCGGCTGAGGATTTGGCCACGTCATCCATTAAGGGCCCGGAAAGCATGTTGCCGGCCATATCCACAATCACCACGTCTTTGGGCTTCAAGCCCTGCACCGAGGAGGCTGCCAGCCCTTTGATGGCGCTCACCTGCCCGGGGTTCAATGCCTGGCGCGGCTCCAGCTTGAGGGTGATGGCCGCTGTCGGCTCTTTCTGCTGGTCTTTAAACAGCGCATCTTCCGGCAGCGTGATGTGCACGCGCGCCAGTGCCACGGCGTCCAGCGCCTCAATTGTGCGCGCCAGCTCGCCTTCCAGTGCGCGCTGGTAGTTCAGCTTTTGGTTGAACTCTGTCATGCCCAGCGCCGAGGTGGTGTCAAAGAGCTCGTAGCCCACAGTGGACTCCTGCAGCAAGCCCTTGCTGGCCACTTCAATGCGCGTGTCGAATACCTGGTTGCGCGGCACAAGAATGGTGCCACCCGCCTGCACCTGGTACTCGATGGATTGTTCCTTCAGGTACTGCGCCACCGCGCCGGCATCGCCTTCCGTAAGGCCGGTAAAGGCTACTGCGTAGTCTGGTTGTGCGGCCCACACTGTGAACGCCACCAGCATGATTACAATCAGCGCTCCGCCGCCCACCAGCACCAAGCGCTGGTTGCGTTCCAGCTTCTCCCAGAATTTAGTGAACTGGGACATAAAATTTCCAGCCATTCCAGCCATAATCACTTCCTATTTTTCAGTATAGCAGTCACAAAAATTAAACGCTGCGCAGCCTAAACGGCCATGCGCATCACTTCCTGGTACGCCTCAACCAGCTTGTCTCGCATCGCAAGCGCCAGCCGGAAAGCAATATCAGTTTCCTGCGTGGCAATCATCACATCATGAATGTCCAGGTTTTCGCCGGCGGCCAGTTGTTCAATCGCCTTGTCGGATGTGAGCTGCATCTGGTCGAGCATTTCAACCGAACGGCTAAGCGAGGCGCCGAAGCCGCCGGTGATATCCATGGGGGCGGGGCGGGCTGCGGCTGCGGCCTCGGCTGCCATTTCCTTGCGGATGTTGCCGTTCATTCCCACCGGCGGGGTGAGGACGCTTTTGGCAATACTATCGATGTTCATTTTTTGGTACTCCGGGATGCGCGGCAGTTATTTAGCCGCGCCCGATTTCAAGCGCCTTCACCGCCATTTGCTTGGCAGAGTTCAGCACGGTAACGTTGGCTTCATAGGCTCTGGTTGCAGAGAGCATGTCGGTCATCTCTGTCACCAGGTTTACGTTTGGGAAGGTGACATAGCCCTGTGCATCAGCGTCTGGATGGCCGGGGTTGTACATGCGCGCACCGGGCTCTACATCCACGTTCACATCCACCACTTCAACACCGCCGGAAGAAACAGACTGGTTGAACATTTGCGGCCGGTTTTTTACAAAACTGGGCAGTGCAAGGTCCGGAATTCTGCCGAAGCCGCCGGCGTTTTTGATCACTTGCTGCATCGGGCCGAAGCGCGGCAGGCCGTTATTCTCCGAAGCGCGCGATGAAAACACCACAGTTTGTTTTTTGAATGCGCCGCCTTCGTCCGTGCGCGTGGTTTCCACATTGGCAACATTGTTGGCAATTGTGTCCAGGCGCATGCGCTGTGCGGTCAGGGCTGAAGCCGAAGTGCGAAAGGCGTTGAAGATGTTCATGTCAGTTCCTTTAGCGAAGCAATAAGAGGGCTGGTGTAGTTTTGGCGGATCAAGGCTTGTGATTCCCATGCGGGGTCTGTGCCGCCGGCCGTCTGGTTTGCAAGCACCCAGTGGGAGTAGGCGAAGTTGTATGGTTCGCGCTGGTCGCGCATGTAGCGCATTGCGGCGGTTACCTGCTGGGCCTGCTGCGTCTCGCTTACAGTGGCGCCGCTGGAGATGCCGCCCTCGGTGCCAATCACCGGCAGCGCATGCCCGATCAGCTCCGTTGCCAGTTTGTTGTAGCTGGTGGCGCGCTGCAGGCCGCGCTCGTCTGTAACCGGGTTGGCGCTGTAGTTGTGTGCGGAAAGCCAGGCGCGGTCCAGTACGGCTGCATCGCCGCGCTTTACAATTTCGCGCAGCGTGCCATCCATAAACTTGGCGTCATCCTGCACGCCCGCTGTTTGCGAGTTGGAGAGTGCCCCGAGGCCCGGATAGCCGCCATTTTGTATGACCGTGCGGGCGGCCGGCAGCCATGCGTCCAGGTAGCGGCTCACGTTTGGTTCGCGCCCCGCATTTTCCACATTGGTGTTGGGCTCGTTGTACAGCTGAAAGTAATTTACGCCTTGCTCTTTATAGTGGCGCACCATGGCGCCCAGGTCGCCTTGGATGGGCTCCAGGCCGTTGGTGTAGACGCGCATCACCGGCTCAATGCCGCTGGCCTTTAGCTGGCCAACAAGATAATCATTTTTGCCGATGTTGCTGTTGTCATTGAGCAGTGTCACCCAGCGCACATTCATGGCGCGCAGTTCGGGCATCAGGCGGTCCACATCTGCCGGCTTGGTGCTGGTGGTGGGCACCCAGTGCATGCCCCGGCCGTTGTCCAGCGGCGGGCGGGGATAGTCTGCCAGGGCCAGCGGCCCGCTGGCTGCGGCGGGCGCAGCCGATTTGATGGTGCTGATGCCGGCCAGCGCGGCTGCCAGCGGATTGCCGGTGGCTGCGGTGAGCATGGTGGCTGCAGCGGCTGGTGCAGCCGGGCGCGGGTAGCGCTCTGCTGTAGCCGGGCGCGCCACGCTTACGCGGCCAACCGCCGGCGCTGCCGGATCATAAGGATCGGCGCGCGGAACTTCCAGCGGTGTTCCGCCAGCTGGCTCGGGAGCCGCAGTCAGCTGCGGCGCCTGCGCCAGCGCTGCAGGTGCTGCAGTGGCAGGCTTTGCATCCAGCGCCTTTGCAATTGTAAAAGTTATGGGCGGCGCAACCGGCATGTCTTTTGCGGCTGCTGCCGGCGTGGCTGCCGGTGGAATGAAGACCGGCAGGAAGGGCCACTTGCCGGGCTCTTGGTAGGCAGTGGTTGCCTGGCTGAGCGTGGGGTTGGCCGCCGTCAAGCCGCTCAACATTTGTTCAATGCCGCCGAGCTGGCTGCCGGATTGCCCGCCGGCCAGCGCAGACAGCAGTGCGGCCGGGTTGGCTGCCATGCCGCCAAGGTTTAAGTTTGCAGGGCTGCTTGTGCCCGGAGTGGCACCAGACTTGTTCTCACCCATGGCCTGCATCAGCACGCGCAGCAGCGCAAGGTTGAAGCCGCCCGTGCTGTTCTGCGGGCCAAGCATGCTGCTGGCGTCCGCAGCCTCGTCGCCGAACAAGCTGGAGAGCGAGCTGCCGCTTGCTGCTGGCAGCGCAGAGAGAAGTGTGTTGGGAATTGCCTGCACGAAATTGGCCGTGCGAGCATGTTATCAGCGCGCCGCCACCGCGCTGGTTAAGCCTCCATAAACGGAGACTTAATCGTTTATGAATTTAGAAGCGGCGGCCGCTGCGGGCGCAGCGGCGGGGTGCTATCCCGCGCGGCGCGGGTGCGCCACAACAATCAGGCGATGGCTGTTGGTAAAGAACGGCCAGCAAGATACCAGCGTAATGCGCTCATCGCGGGTGGGGCGAATGAAAGTGGCGTAGAGCAGCTGCTCGGCGGGCGATGAATACCAAATGGGAACGATCAGCCGCTCGGACACCGTGTATTGTCGCAGTGCGCCGTTGGCATATACATCCAGCTCGTCGCCAGGGACAAGATCGGTAAGGTTGCGGAAGACCATGCCTTCAGTGTTTTGGTGCCCGGCCAGCACTAAGTTGCCGGCAGCACCAAAGCCGGCAGAGGTTGGCAGCCAACCGGCCAGCCCGTAGGGGATTTGCCAGTCTCCGTCAGCCTGCTCGGCCGCACTGCCAATGGCCGCATCCAGCCCGATGCGCGCCGCCACAATGCGGTCTGGCACCACTGCCGCGCGGACGGGTGCCAGTTGTTGCGGGCTGGCAGCGGGTGCTGCCTTTGCGCGTGCCAGGAATCCGCCTTGGATGGGCAGGTACTTTGCAAAGCCGGTACTGCGCCGCAGATGTGCGCCGGCCACGGAGCGCAGCGCAGCGCTGAGCGTAACGGGTGTGCCCGTGTTTGCGGGGCTGGCAAGGTCCGCCTGTGGCGCGGCCGCCAGTGCGGCCAGCGTGGCGTTCTGGGCTTTGATCATGTCTGCCATGATGATGGACAGCGGCACTACGACCACATGTTTGGGCAGTACAGAGGCCGGCGCTGCGCTAGTGCGCGCGCTCAGCCCGCACCCGGCCGCAACGCAGGCGCCGGCCAGGCAAAACA
>QWRL01000071.1 GCA_003670425.1 Chloroflexota bacterium | reverse complement strand
ACTGCGCATGCTTTCGGACGGGTCCGGGCTCGTGGCGGCATTGCCGGCAAACAGACTCAGATGCACCACCGTGTGGTCCACCACGAGTGCGGCACCAGACACAATCGCAGAGTCCATGCGCACATCGGCGCCCATTCCTACGGCTGCGTAAGAGCGGCAATTGCAGTGCTGGGCGGCGGCCAGGAAGGCCGGGCCTGAGGCTTGCGCATCCTCCGCTTTCGGAAGCGGCAGTTCCTGCAGCGCATCTATCACGTAGCTCTGCACCAGTTTGGTGTGCACACTGGCGTAGGCTTCAGTGCGCGAGAGCAAGTCGCAACCCAGCGGCTTGCCATTCAGCACTGCCAGCAAACCGCATTGACCTGGCAGTACGGTGAACGCCCGCTGGTATTCATCCATGTTCCCGGCCTGCTGCTCGTACACGTCGCGCATGGCGCTGGTGCGCGAGGAGCCGCGAAGATTCTGCGTCTCCTGCTCGATGCGGGCCCACACTTCGCCTTGGTCTGACACCGGGCGGCCCACCTGTTCATAATTCAAGGAAACGCGCTTCAGCTTGAATTCGCGGGATTTCGCGCTCATCAGAATGCGCGAGTCTTCAAAGTCCGGCCGGCTGTAGGACCAGCGGCCGCTTTCGGTGCAGCTGACGGGCACCAATAGCTTGGAATGGGCTGCCAGCAGAATGCTGGTGTTGAGAACGCGGTTCTGCTTTGCACCGCGCAGTTCCTCGCCATCCAGCAGCAAGACCGGCAGGGCACCGGTGTTTATTGCCTGCAGGTCCGGCACGGAGCCGCCACTGCTTACTTCCTGTATCTGGAGTGCACCGGTCCGAAAAGCCTCGCCCATGGTCTGGTAAACCAAACCATTGACGCCGCGCAGCAGCGGGAAGAGCGTCAAGTGGCGGTGCGTTTGCGGCGTACCCAGCTGCGTGGTTTCCAGCCACGAGTTGATTAGCGCCGGGTGTATGGGAGTGTTGCCTGAGATAGGTTCCATTAGATTACCCTCCTTGGGGTGTGTGGCAAACACGCGCCTATCAAGCGGAGTTTGCGTGGACGATGCGCCTCGCGGCGCCCGATGGGCACCCGGCCCGTTGACTGTGCCTGGTGCTGGGTGTGTTGGGGGAGCGGCGGCCGCGCCGCCGGTGGTCAGGCAGCTGCGCCGTAGAGCGCAACTGTTGCCGCCATTTCGGCTGCGATCTCCACGCGCAGCGCTTGCGGCTCTAGTACTTCACAGTCCGGCCCCCATTGCCGGATGAAAGGTTTCATCTCTGTTGTATTGCCCACGCGCACCGAAAGCACGCAGCTGCCGTCTGGCTCCACCGCAATTTCTTGGCTGCCGTGCCAGGTGGTTTCCTGCACGCGGCGCGCGGCGGCCCCGGCGCAGAAGCGCATGCGCACTTGCACCGGGGCGTCCGGTCCGGTCCAGATGCCCCACGCATCGTTGAGGCGCGGCGTCAGCGAAAAATCTTTTGGAATTTCAAAATTTGTCAGCAGTACATGCGCCTCCTGAATGCGCTCAGCGCGCAGCGTTATCACCTTGCGGTGCGTATCGGAATAGCCGATGACGTAGATGCCCTCGCTCCAGACGGCGGGCTCAATCAGGTAAATGCTGAAGACGTGCACCAGCGGCGCTTGTGCCCGCAGTGAAAAATACGTCAGCTCCGCTTTGCGTAATTCGGACCAGGCGGTGGCAAGTTTTTCAATCACCTCCAGCCGGTCTTTGTCTTTGCGCTGTTCGCGCAAGTGCTTGGTGGCTTTCACCAGCTGCTGCGTCATTGGCGCCGGCAGGGTGGTGGCCAGCTTCTCCAAAGCAGATGCCACATGCGGCTGCGACTGATAAGTATGGCGCGCCATGCGTTTGCCCGCCAAGTAAAGTGCCAATGCCTCGTACAGGGTCAGGCGCACATTGGAAAGATAGCGGCGCTTGTCGATCTGCCAGTGCCCCGGTTGCACCTGAAGAATTGGCGCCTGCTGTGACAACAAAGCGCGGTCCTTGAATGCCGTGCTGCGATTGACGCCTAGGCGCTCGGCTATTTCCGTGTCACTAAATGAGCCCTGCAAATACAGCCGCTCCATTTCTATCAGGCGCTCTGCGCGGGCGAGGGCGCGTGTCTGTCTCATGGGTGCACGCGCAGCTGCTGCCGGCGCTCGGCATTGATTGCACGCCACACACCACTCTCAGTTTTGTAGCCGGTCAGCCGCGCAATATCGGCATAGCGCAGGTTGCCGTGGGCGCGCAATTCCAGCGCCCGCTGGCGCCGTTCGCGCACCTCGTGCTTGGACGCCCCCGCCTTGCCTTGTGCGCGGCTGTTGAGCAGGATGCGCGCAGTAATTTCCTGCAAATATGCGGCATCGTAAATGCGCGTGCGGCCAACCGTGATGGCTGGCAAATCGCGAATGTATTTGCGCACCGTCTGCAGGCTCACCCCCAGGGAGGCGGCGATCCCCGCGACCGTCAGAAAACTTATGTGCATGTTGCTACTCATTGGCAACAGTATAGCCACAGTTGTTGCCAGTATGGCAACAACTGTTTCGAGCGCATTGCGCTACTTGGAACAGGCGCAAACACTGTTTAAAGTGCAGTTTCGGGTATTTTCAGATTGATTTTGGAAACGGTAAGGGTGATTTGTGAACAGCAATCGCCTCGCGGGGTTGCCAGTCCAAAAATTAGCGGTGGCCGGGCGGGCCGGCTGGTTGCCAAGGTGGTGGCTTGAGTGCCAGCCTTGCAGCCGGGCGGGAAGTCCGTACTCTACGTGCGCAAGAGGTCGAGCATTTCCCGCACCAGCACCACCAGCAGGAGCAGCGCCAGGGTGGGGAAGAGCAGCTGCTCTGCCCAACCCAGGGCGGCCAACGCAAGCCCGGCTGTCACGCTCCCGCCTACAACTGCTGCCTCCGGATGTTTATTGAACCACGCGCGCATTGCCCAACCTTAAATTAATTTGAAGCGAGTGTCAAGCAACTGCTTTCGGTGCCACGCGCTGTGCAAATTCCAAAAGTGCAGTTTTTACTGCCGGCCATGCCGGCTGCGTCTCATCCAAAAGTTCATGGCCTGCATCCACAGAAATGTAGGCTGCCGCCGGCCCCAGCAGCCGTGCCAAGGTTTGGGAGTGCACTGGCCGTGACACCACATCGCGGGCGCCTTGCAGTACAAGCACAGGTAAGCGCAGTGTCCGGGCAAGCCGGAGTGCGCGGCGGCTTTGCGCAACTTCTTGCATCAAGGTGCCGGGTACGGCAAGCCCGCGCAGTGTTTGCTGCACGCCCGGGTCATCCAAGTCTGCAGCGCCAAAGAACATCTGCATGCTGCTGCGAAAGCGCGCATCTGCAAAGTTGGCGCGTGCATACGGCCGGAAGCTGTGCGGCAGCAAGGGCGCGAGCAGCGTAATCAAGATGCGCTGCCACAGCGGCGGCTGCAAAATGAACGGAGCCAGCAGCAGCAAGCCCGCGGGCAGGCATTGGCTGGCGGCCGCCACGGCGACGGCGCCGCCAAAAGAGTAGCCAACCAGCAGCACCGTTGCGTGATCACGCTGCAGTGCGGCTTGGGCAGTGCTCACAGCCGTCACCCAGTCATGCCAGCGCCGGTCCACAATTGTGGGAATATCCGGGCCAAAGCCGGGCAGCAGCAGGTTGTGCACGGTCCAGTTTGCGCCATGCAGCGCGTTTGATACGCTGCGCAGTTCAGCCGGCGTGCCGGGAAAGCCATGCACTAGCAGCGCTGCACCCACCGGCTGCGCTGCGCGCACGATGGATGGCTGGTGCTCTGCACCGGCAAAGAAATTGAGGCCGGGCAGGTGCATCTCGCCGGGAATGTACAGCGCGTGCAGTGTGTCGAAGACCAGCAGGAACGCGCCTTGCACCAGAACGCCCCAGCCGTGCCCGCGCCAGACGGCGTCTTCGCGTCCCAGCGCAAACACCAGATAAAGTCCGACGGCAATGTAAACAAAATCGAGCGCGGTGTTCAACCACAAGAGGCGCCGCAAGTGCTTTGCCTCAGCAGCTGGCGGGCGCGGGCGGCGCGCTGCGGTGCGCCGGCCCGCCAGCGCAATCACGGCGTCAATGGCGCCCCAAGCCACGGCCTGCACCGCGAATGCCTGCTGCAGGTTGCTGCTGCCCGGCAGCAATAAAAGCAGCAGCCCGCAGCTGATGCTTAACACGGACCAGCCCAAGAGGCGCGTGCCGAGTGCTAATTCATACGCCCAAATCATGTTTGTGTTTGTGTGGACAGCGTGCGTGGCGGACAAGCGCGTGAATGGTTGGCGGTGACCGGGCGTGAGCGCGGCAATGCCTGCGGCGCGATGTAGTGTACGGCAGCGCAATTGGCTGCGGGCCGCGTTGGCGCTGCACGGCATGCGCGTTGGTTTGTAGGCATGGGCTGGATTGCGGATGCAGATGTAATTGCAGCTGCAGGGCCGAGTATATGGGGTGGTGGGTTGCGCTGCCAGCGCAGCGCTATACAGGCTCCACGCGCTGCGCCACTACATGCACGGCGCCGCCATCGAGCTGCAGCCGGCCGCACACCAGCGCAAAGGGCGCGCGGCAGCCGCTGCGGTACTGCGCGTACACCTGCGGCGGCACAACAATGTTTACCAGCCCGCTGCTGTCTTCCAGCGCCAGAAAGCACATGCCTTTGGCGGTGGGCGGGCGCTGCACCGTCACTATCACGCCGCCCACTGTTACTGGCTGGCCGTTGCGCAGCGTGCGCAGGCTGGCAATCTGGCGTGTGCCGGCGGCCGCAAACGCAGCGTGGCGCAGGCTGCTCAGGTGCGCAGCAACGGTGATGCCCGTGGCGGCGTACTCGCCTGCAAGGCGTTCGGCGGGCTGCAGCGGGCGCAGGTGCGCATGCTCATCGGCAGTGGGCAGCGCCAGTGCCGGCGGGCGCTGCGCAGTGCGGTAGGCGCCGGCCATTTCCCACAGCAGCGCGCGTCGTTCGCCAAAGCAATCCAGCGCACCAGCCAGAATTAACGCCTCCAGCTGCGGGCGCGGCAGGCGTGTGCGCTGCACCAGATCCAGCAGCGAGTGAAACGGGCGCGCCCGTTCCAGCAGCTCAATGTGGGCCGCGCCCAGCCCGTCCACATAGCCCAGCCCCAGGCGAATGGCATTCTGTTCCACCGTGACTGCGGCCTGCGAGTGCTGGATGTGCACCGGCAAAAAGCGCACGCCGATGCGGCGGGCGTCGGACACCACCACATGCGCTGCGTAAAAGCCCATGGGCTGGTGGCACAGCAGCCCGGCAAAATATTGCAGCGGGTGGTGGTGGCGCAGCCACGCCGACCAGTAAGTGATGACGGCGAAGGCGGCCGCGTGCGCCTTGGAGAAGGAGTAGCCGCCGAAGGCTTTGAGCTGCTCAAACACCGCCTGCGCTGTGTCCGCATTCACAGCGCGCTGCTGCGCGCCGGCAATGAAGCGCTGCCGGAATGTTTCCAGCTGCGCAGTTGCATCCTTGTGGCCCAGTGCACGGCGCAGCAGCTCGCCCTCGCCGGCAGTGAAGCCGGCCAGGTCGCGCGCAACTTTCAGCACCTGCTCCTGAAATAAAATCACGCCCAGCGTTTCACCCAGTGCGGCTGCCAGGCTGGGGTGCAAGTGCGCCACGGGCTCGTGGCCGGAGCGCCGCCGCAAATACGGGTGCACCATGTTGGCCTGCACCGGGCCGGGGCGGATGAGCGCAATCTGCACCGTCAGGTCTGCAAAGCTGCGCGGCTGAAACTTTGGAATGAGCGCCGCCTGCGCGCGGCTCTCCACTTGAAAGACGCCGATCGTCTCGCCGCGGCAGAGCATGGCGTATACGCCCGCATCATCAAAGCTCAGTGCGTTCAGGTCGGGTGGGCTGCCCGTGTGCTGGCTTACAAAGCGGCAAGCGCTGTCAATGGCGGAGAGCATGCGCAGCCCAAGCACATCCAGCTTGATCCAGTCCGCCATTTCAAGCGCGTCCTTGTCCCATTGCACCGCGCTGCGCGCCTCCATGCTGGCGGGCTCAACCGGAATGTGCTGCGTGAGCGGCTGCGCACACAGGATCATGCCGCCGTTGTGCAGGCCCAGGTGGCGCGGAAAGCCGGCCAGGCGCGCCGCCATTTGCAGCAGCTGCTGCCAGCGCGGCGTGTCCAGCTGCGCGCCAAATGCAGCACGCAAGCTGCTGGAGTCCGGCAGGCGTCCCGCCGAATAGTCGTCGACGGCGGCACACGCCCGGTCCAGCAGGGCGGGTGCAAAGCCCAGCGCCAGGCCGGCATCGCGCAGCGCGGAGCGCGCGCGGAACGTGATCATGGTGCAGGCCATGGCCGTATGTGCCGGGCCGTACTTCTGGTACAGGTATTGGATCACCTCTTCGCGCCGGTCGGCTGCAAAATCAATGTCGATGTCCGGCTGCGTAATGCGCTCGCGCGAGAGGAAGCGCTCGAACACCAGCCCGGCAGCCAGCGGGTCCACCGGCGTAATGCCCAGCAGGTAAGCAGTGAGCGAGTTGGCCGCGCTGCCGCGCCCCTGGCACAGGATGCCGCGCTGGCGGGCAAAGCGCACCAGATCCCAGACAACCAGAAAGTAGTTGGCCAGCTGCTGCTCGCTGATGATTTCCAGCTCGCGTGCCAGCGTTTCACGATAGGCTGGGGCGTTGGCTGTGGCCACGCGGGTTTGCAGCGCGGCTTGGCACAAACCGGTCAGGTATGCGGCTGCGTTCAATCCGGGTGGCAGCTCAATTTGGGGCAGCTGCTGGGGGCCGTGGGGCAGCTGTGCCTGGCAGCGCGCAGCAATCACCAGTGTGTTGGCCAGCGCCGCCGGCCATTCTGCAAACAAGGCGGCCATCTCTTGCGGCGTGCGAAAGCGGTACTCGGCATTGGTGCGCAGCAGGCTGCCCGCGCGCTCCAGTGCCACGCGGTTGCGAATGCAGGTGAGCACATCGTGCAGCGGTGCATCGGCGGATTCCAGATAGTGCACATTGCCGGTGGCAACCAGCGGCAGCTGCAGCCGGCTGGCCAGTGTTTGCAGGGCGCAGTTGCGCGCCTGGTCGCCGCGCTCGTGGTGGCGCTGCAGTTCAATGAAGAAATTGTTGCGGCCAAAAAGCTGCGCGAGGCGCGCTGCCAGCTGCAGCGCGTGCTCCGGCTGGCGCGTGCGCAGCGCCCGTGCCAGCACGCCGCCGCGGCAGCCGGAAAGTGCAATCAGGCCGGTGCTGTGTGCGGCCAGCACGGCGCGCGGCAGCGCAGCGCTGCCCTTGGTTTGCGCGTTGCGCGCCAGTGTGATGAGCCGGCACAGGTTTGCATAGCCGGCCTGCGTCTCGGCCAGCAGCGTCAGGTGCCCGGCTGCGCCCGCCAGCGTAAGCTCGCAGCCAAAAATCGGCTTGATGCCGGCTGCTTGCGCAGCGCGCCAAAAGCGCGGCGCGCCATACAGCGCGTCATGGTCGGTGAGCGCCAGTGCCGGCATCTGGTATTGCGCGGCTTGGGCCACCAGTGCCTCCGGTGTGGGCACGCCATCCAGCAGCGAGTAGTAAGAGTGGGCGTGCAGTTCAATGTAAGGCATGCGGTGCCAGGACGGCGGCAGGTGTGTGCCTGCTGCGCGCGCGGTGAATGTTGTGTGCGGCGCCTAAAGCTCACGGCGTTGGTCCAGGAACCAACCCGCCTGGGCATCGTGGAAGAGTGTCAGCAGCCGGCCGCCAACCGCTTCCACCAGGTAGTACTCGCGCTGTATGGGCTGCTCCCACCAGCTGCGCTGCTCGCGCCAGAATTCAAGCACCTGCTGCACAGTGCGCGTGCCGTTATTTTTGGGCAGGCGCACCAGCAGCGGGCGGCCATCGGGTGCGCTGCGCACTTGCAGGGGCAGCGGCTGCGGCGGCCCCAGCGTGCTGGCCAGCTGCATAACGGGTGCGCCAAAGCGCTGGCGCAACGCGCGCACCGTCAGGTGCATGTTGTCGCTTGGCCGGGCGGTGCGCTCTGGCAGCAGCTCCGGCTGGCTGGCGCCAAGATGCCAGGCGCGCAGCGGGTAAGCCGTCAGGCGCAGTGTGCCGGCAGCGGTTGTTAATTCAAACTGTTCCAGCAGGCGCTGCGCCATGCGCTGCAGCCGGCGGGCGTCAGCGCTGGGCGGCTTGACGGCTGCCCCGGCTTGCTGCGCTGGCGCGGTGCCTTGTTGCAGTTCCACTGCCAGGGCAGTGGTGTGCACACTGGCGGCTTGCAATGCAGCTGCCAGGCGCTGCGCCAGGCGGCCGGCATGGTTGTGCAGGGCTTGGCGGTCGGGCAGGCCCTCCGGCAGCGCACGGCTGCAGCGCAGGATGAGCGGGGGCGTGTGCGGCAGCAGCGCACGCGCATCCCGGCCGCGTGCCAGCGCGTGGTAGCACAGCCCGGCTGCATCAAACTGGGCTGCCACAGCCGCAGCGGGCAGCGCCGCAAAATTGCCAAGTGTGTGCAGCCCAAACAGCTGCAGGCGGCGCAGCATCTCTGCGGGCAGGTTGGGCAGCGTGTGCAGTGGCTGCGGCGCCAAAAACTCGGCAGCGCTGCCGTCCGCCACCAGCAGTGCACCGCTGGCGCAGCCCGCTGCCTGGTGCGCTGCGGCTGCGCGGGCTGCGGTAAATTTATTTTCTGCAATGCCAATAGCCGGTGCAAGCATTGTGACGGGTGCCAGTGCTGCGCGCAGTTGTTCAGCCAAGTCAGTCTCGCTGCCAAAAGCGCTTGTCAGCCCGGCAACATCCACATAGAACTCGCCCAGGGCGGCTGCTTCCACCCGCCCGGCGCCGGCAAAGTGCAGCAGGGCGGTGCGCAGTGCATCGTGCAGCTGCTGGTAATGATCCTCAGCGGCGGGCAGCAGCGCTGCCTCCGGGCATAGCTGTTCAACGCGCTGGCGGGCATCGCCGGGCTGCACGCCGGCGGCAGCAGCCAGCGGGCAGGCATCCAACACCTGCGCGTCCCAAATGCGCACCACCACCAGCGGGCGGGCAGCCAGTTCCGGCTGGCGCTGGCGCTCCAGCCCCACCGCCAGGTTGAAGTAATGCAGGCACAAAATGCGCGTCCGTGTTTTGTAGAACATATGTTCTAATACTAACGGGCGGACGCTTGCATGTCAAGTGCTATACTCCCGCGTCCCCATAATTCACATGGAACACACAAGTTTTCGCACTACCAGCGGCAGTTTGCAGCGTGGCAGCCCGCCCATGCGCCTGTTTGAGCGCGCCAAGCGCAACGGTGTTTGGAATCCGAGCGATTTGGACTTCAGCGCCGACCAGCAGGACTGGCAGCGCCTGACAACTGAGGAACGCGACCTGATCCTGCGTCTAACGGCGTTGTTCCAGAGCGGGGAAGAAGCCGTGACGCTGGACTTGCTGCCGCTGATTGGCGTGATTGCGCGCGAGGGCCGTGTGGAGGAGGAGCTGTTCCTCACCACATTTTTGTTTGAAGAAGCCAAGCACACGGATTTCTTCCGGCGCTTTTTGGATGAAGTGGCGGGTGCCACCGGCGACCTGCATCACTTTCACACGCCCAGCTACAAGGCCATCTTTTACTCGGCGCTGCCGAGTGCACTGCAGGCGCTGCAAACTGACGGCTCGCCCGCGGCCCAAGTGCGGGCTGTGGTTACATACAACATGATTGTGGAGGGTGTGCTGGCCGAGACCGGCTACCACGCCTACCATGCCATGCTGCAAAAACAGAATCTGCTGCCCGGCACACGGCGTGGCATTGCACTGCTCAAGCAGGACGAGGGGCGCCACATTGCCTATGCCGTGTTCTTGCTTTCGCGCCTGGTGGCGCAAGATGATGCGCTGTGGGAGGAGCTGGAAGGCACGATGAACACGCTGCTGCCGGCGGCGATGGGCATCATCAGCGAAGGTTTGGATGCGTACGCCGTAGTGCCGTTCGGGCTGCAGGTGGCGGACTTTATAGATTACGCGCTTGGCCAGTTTCAGAAGCGCCTGGAGCGCGTGCGCAAGGCGCGCGGCATGCCGCTAACTGAAGTCAACCGCGAGACGCTGGCGTACATGGAGGCTGGCGACGCGTAGGCGCCGGCCCGTTTTCCACGTAACATTTCACTTCGAGGTGGATTGAACATGACAACTGCAACTTTGCATATTTGCGCGCAGCCACTGGTGGCGCATGCGAATAAATTGAAGATGGGCTGCATTGCAATTGCACTGGCTGCGCTGCTGGGCGCATGCAGCGCGCCGCCGCCCGCAACCAGCGCGCCTGCGACTGCAGCGCCTGAGCCCACACAAATCCAAGTCCAAAACCAAGCCACAGGAGACCAACCAATGCCCACTGCGCCGAGCAACTTTCAATGGCCCCAGCCGCCTGCGATGACGATTGATCCAAAGAAGAGCTACACCGCCACATTTCAAACCGAGGCCGGTGAAATTGTTATTCAGCTCTTTGCTGCCAAAGCACCGGTGACGGTGAACAACTTTGTATTTTTGGCGCGCCAGGGATTTTATGACGGCACCACGTTTCATCGCGTGATCCCCGGCTTCATGGCGCAGGGCGGCGACCGCACCGGCAGCGGCAGCGGCGGGCCAGGCTACCGCTTTCAAGATGAGTTCAACAACGGCATGGCGTTTGATCGCGCCGGGCTGCTGGCCATGGCCAACGCGGGCCCGGGCACAAACGGCAGCCAGTTCTTCATCACTTACGCTGCCACACCACACCTTACAAACAAGCACACTATTTTTGGCGAGGTGACCAGCGGGCTGGACAACGCGCTCGCAATTCGCACACGCGATCCGGGCTCTGATAAAAACCCCGGTGTTGTGTTGCAGTCCGTAACCATCACCGAGCAGTAGTAACTGCGTTCAGCCGGCGCCACCAGCGCCGGCTGCAGCATTCGGGCGGATCATGGGGCAGGCCGGCGCGCCGCGGCGTGCGGCCCGCCGAAGAGCAGCGTTGAAAGTCACCATTGAT
>QWRL01000070.1:10463-10967 GCA_003670425.1 Chloroflexota bacterium | reverse complement strand
GGCCACCGGCGGACCAGGCTTTCACCATAAGCGTGTGGCGGCAGGCGCAGCCGGGCGCGGCGGGCACGCCGCTTTACATTGGCGCTGCGGACGATCCGCTGCGCGCGCTGGCAGGTGCGCGCTCGCGCGCAACTTTTGTGGCGCTGCGCAACCCGGCCAATTTGCAGGTGTGTGTCTTTGGGGAGTGCGCTGCGCCCAGCGGCGTGAGCGCCGCGGACGGCAGCTGGCACCATGTGGTCCTCACGTGGGCACCTACGCATCTGCGCAGCACCCGGCAGCAGCGCCCGCTGCCCATGGCGCAGCTGTATGGCTGGGCTTCACTGTACCTTGATGGAACGCGGGTGGCGTATCAGCGCCTGCCGCTGGTGCGTGTTGGCGGGCTCTACAACTTCTTTTACGGCGGCCGCGCAAAACAGACGAACGATCTGTGGACTTACCGATCTGGCAATAGAACCAATCCAGAGTCTTCCACGCGTGTTCCAAATCGTAGTCTCCTGCTTGGGT
>QWRL01000070.1:0-10453 GCA_003670425.1 Chloroflexota bacterium | reverse complement strand
GGGTTGGCACTGATGTGGACCCATATTCTTCCACTCGTGTGCTAAATCACACCCTCCTGCTTGGGTATGAGCCCTACAAAAAGGTTCCCACCACATTCACGGGCGCACTGGACGAGCTCGCCATTTACGCGCGGGTGCTTACGCCGGCTGAGGTGGGTGTTCAGCTAAAAGCTGCGCGCACGCCGCTCAGCTTTTCCACCAAGGTGCGCGCTGCGCTGGACAAAATCTGCGGCGTGGTGTGGGGTGTGCTGGCGTATTACGCGTGCGTGCGCTGGGGGCGGCAGCACGCGCGCGGTCCGGCGCGCGTGGCAGCGGGCCTGCTGGCTGGCGGGCTTGCGCTGGCGTTGGCGGCTCCGCTGGTTGTGGACCGCTCTCTAGACTGGCTCACCAAGTATCCATTGCTGGGCATGATCCTAGTGGCGCTGCCAGACCTGAGTGCGCGCGTACCGGGCTCGCCCAGTGGATTGCAGGCGAATGCGGTGGCAGCTGTGTTGGCTGCGCTGCTGCCGGTGTGTGTGGCATTGTTGGCCCCAAGTCTTGGGGGTTGGCGCCCGAAGCTGCGCTTGGGCTGGAAGCAATTGCTTGATGGTTCCATCATTGCGATGGGCACGGCGGTGGTTGCGTTTCTGGCATGGCCGGGTGCGGGCGGCGGGATTGGTGCTGCCATGGTGCTGACGCTGGTGGCGGGCGCGTCCACCGTGGCCATGTTTGCACCAATGCGCACCGTGCTGCGCTCACCACTAATAACTGCCACAATTATTTGGGGTGCCATTTTGGCGGCGGTTGTTGCGGTGGGTTTGTCGGTGTCTGTTACGGTTGCATACGTAGCGCTGCTAACGCTGGCGGTGGGTGCGGGCGTGTTGCTGCAGGTGCGCGCCGCAACCGGCGCCACTGATGCGGAGCGCATGTGGGTGGCTTTTCTGCTGCTGGGCTGTACATTTGTAGTGGCGGGTTCGATAGTTGTCACGCAATCCCGTGGCGGCTGGTTTGCTGTGGTGGTTGGGCTGGCGGCGCTGGCTTGTTTCCTTTGCCTGCCACGCGGCTGGCGCTGGCTGGGCTTGCCCGCGGCCGGTGTACTGGCAGCGGCGGGCATGCTTGTTTTTTACGGCGGAGATGTGGCGCTGCTTTCGCGCCTGTTTGGCGACATGACCGGCAAGGCTGGCTTCCGGCAGGAGCTGTGGACCACAGGCATCAGTGCGCTGCGTGATTGGGGCTGGACCGGCATGGGCTTCAACTTTTTTCGCGCTGAGGCGCGCCTCAACTACCCCTTTGCTATGAACGTGCGCGGCCACCCGACGATTGCGCTGGTATGGGATGCTTCACATCCGCATAATTGGCTGCTGAATGTGGGCGTGGACTTGGGTGTGCCGGGGTTGATCGCGTTCATTGCGTTGTGGCTGCTGCATGGTGCCGGGCTGGTGCGGGCGGGCCGGCAGCAAGCCGGCTGGGAGGGGCGTGTGGCTTGGGGCCTGCTGGCTGGCAGTGTTGCGCTGTTGGTGTTTGGGTTATCCGACTCGCTGCCGCTGGGCAGCAAGCTGGGCATGATCATTTGGCCGATGCTGGCGCTGGGGCAGCTGCTGAGTGTGGCGCGTGATGCCGGGCGCAGCAGCGCACCGGCCTGAGCGGCGCGCTGTGTTTCGAAACGCCATGCGCGGGCTGGCGGGCGCGCTGCTGGGCGGCGCAGCGCTGTGGCTTGTATTGCGCGACGTGCAGTGGGGCGCCGTACGCGCCGTGCTTGCCGGGGTGGATGCGGGCTTGTGCGCGCTGGCCGTGCTCTCAATTTTCGTTACGCTTGGGATGCTGGCATTGCGCTGGCAGTTGTTGTTTTATCCTGAGCATCGCGAACGCAGCTGGCGCGCGCTGCTGGCCGGCATTGTGGTTTCGCAAATGCTCAACATTCTTTCCCCGGTGCGCCTGTTTGTGGGCGAGGTGGTGCGCGTGTATGCCGCCGGGCATAGCGAGGGACTGAGCAAGCTGCGTGTGCTGGGCACGCTGGGTGCCGAGAAGGCCGCCGACTTGGCGGCTTTTTCCATCAGCCTGCTGCTGCTTGCGGGCACGCTGCCGCCGCCCGTGTTGGAGTTGCTGCCGGGCTGGTTGCGGCGGGCGAGTCTGGGCATTGTTGCATTCACGCTGGTGCTTGTGGCCGCCGTGGCCGGGCCGCCGTTATGGCGCTGGCTGGAGCGCCGCGCATTCTTCCTGCCGCAGAGTTGGGCAGCGTGGGTTGGTGAATCAGTGCGCACCACTTTGGCGGGATTGGCGGCGTTGCGCCATGCTGGAATGGCGCTGGCAATTGCCGGCATTTCGCTGCTGGTGCTGGCGCTTTCGATGGGCACCAACTACTTGCTGCTGAAGGCATTCGGATTTCCTTTGGGGTGGAGCGCTGCACTGCTGATACTTGTGTGGCATCAAGTGGGTGACGCCTTGCCGGCCTTGCCGGCAAAGATGGGCATGCATCAGCTGCTCACCGTCACCGCGCTCAGCTTGCTTGGCATTGATTGGAATGCCGCGACTGGATACGCGATTGTGCTTTATGTTGTGGCGCTGGGCCCCAAGCTGCTGCTGGGCGGTGTGATTTTGGCTGCGGGCAACTGGATGCCGCTGCTGCGCGCAGAGTATGCCAGTGCGCGTGCGGCGCTTCGTGCCTGATGGAAATTGTGTTTTGGTGCGCCGCCGGCGCGATGGCGTACACCTACGCGGTGTACCCCGCGCTTTTGTTTGTGCTTGCGTGGCTGCAGCCGCGGGCGCCGGTTGAAGATCCCGCACCTGAGCTGCCGCCGTCCGTGTCGCTGTTGGTAGCAGCTTACAACGAGGCGCCCGTAATCTTGCGCAAGCTGCGCAACTGCGAACTGCTGGACTATCCGGCGGCGCAGCTCGAGATTATTTTTGGCTCCGATGGTTCAGATGACGGCACAGCCGACATTCTGCAAAGTGCCGGCTTGCCTGCGCACATGCGCATCATTAGTTTTGCGGAGCGCCGCGGCAAGCCGGCGGTGCTGAATGATCTTGTACTGGCCGCGCGCGGTGCGCTGCTTGTATTTTCGGATGCAAACAGCATGTTCGATGCGAATGCGCTGCGTGAACTGGTGCGGCCGTTTGCGTCGGCAGCAGTCGGCGGCGTGTGCGGCGCGCTGCGGCTGGAGCGCCCCAAAACTGAGCCGAGCGCAGCGGTTGCCAACGAGTCGCTCTACTGGCGCTACGAAACATTTATTAAGAGTTTGGAGGGCCGCCTGGGAATTTTGGCGGCAGCCAACGGCGCCATCTACGCCATCCGGCGCGAACTGTACTGCGCCTTGCCAGTGCAGCGCCTTACTTCGGATGATTTATTGATTGGCGCGCGCGTGCTGCAGCAGGACCGCCGGATGGTTTTTGCACCGCAAGCAATTGCGCGCGAGGCCGCCAACAGCACCATCCGTGAGGAGCTGCGCCGCCGTGTGCGCGTTGGTGAAGCCGGCTTCAATGCCATGGCGGATCTCTGGCCTTTGCTGTTGCCGCATCGCGGCAGCGTTGCCTGGATGCTGTGGTCGCACAAAGTTTTGCGCTGGGCTGTGCCTGTGCTGCTGATGTTGCTGCTGGCGGCCAGCAGCGCCCTGTGGCGCCAAGCGTTTTATCAGGCGGTGCTGGCGCTGCAGATTGCCGCGTATCTGGCAGCACTCGCCGGATACGCACTGGAGCCGTATATGCGCCTGCCCGGCTGGCTTACTTTCCCGTACTTCTTTGCCGGCTCAAATCTGGCAACACTGCTGGGCTTTTGGCGCAGCGTGCGCCGCAGTGGCAACCGCGCGTGGGCGCGTGCCGGGCGCTAAGCAGGCACGCTGAAGAATTGCGCGCTTATGCGATGCTATACTGCATTTCATAAGTGCAGGTGCAAGGCTGGGCGCAGCGGGCCACGCAAGTGGCCTTTTTGTTTTGCCACAACCTTTTGTTGAACTGAACAAACCACAAATGACTGTCTCTCCAATCCGGTTGCCGCGCTGGGGCCTGCAGATCTCGGAGCGCCGTGTAATTTTGCTCGTGGGCGATGTGCTGGCTGCGGGGCGGGCAACTGCGCGGGCACTTTGGTTGTGGTCCACCACCGCCGATGATCTGGGCTACCAGCAATATCTGCAGCGAAATATCAGCTGGTTTGCGGTTCTGATTCCGCTCTGGCTGCTGCTTTTATATAACAGCGGCTTGTATGAACTGCAGCGCGCGGCCGCAGCGGCGCGCATGCTGCCGGCACTGCTGGGATCGGCTGGCATTGCCTTGGTGCTCTACCTTGGTGTGTTTTTCTTTGCGCCACGCGGGTTGCTGCCCCGTTTGGTTTTTGTCTATTTCATCGGTGGTGCCTTCTCAATCGATCTTTTATGGCGGCTGGCATACATCAACATTTTGGTGCGCGGCTTGTTTCGCCGGCGCGCGTTGGTGGTGGGCACAGGCCCGCTGGCGCACATGATTGTTGCAGCGCTGGATGAGTTTTCCGAGCAGCAATATGACATTGCGGGATTTGTGGATGACGGCCCGCCTGCATCGGCTGTGGGCGGGCTGCCAGTTGTGGGTACTGCTGCCGGGCTGTGGGCTGCAGTGCAGCAAAATGATGTGGCTGAATTAATTCTTGCCGTGCCGGGCGAGCTGCCGCCGCTGCTCTTCCGTGAGCTGATGCGCTGCCAGGAAAAAGGCATAGACATTGTGCGCGCGCAGGTGCTGTACGAGCAGATTAGTGCGCAGGTGCCAGTGCGCCATCTTCCGCCGGATTGGGTGATGACATCATTTGTAGATGCGGCGCGCCTGAACAATCTGGCGCGGATGGTGCGGCGCGTGGCAGATGTGCTGGGCGCGCTGCTGGGGTTAACTCTCTTGGCGCTGCTGCTTCCGCTGCTGGCGCCCGGCATATATTTGGAGTCTGGTTCGCCGATTATTTTCCGGCAGCTGCGCATCGGGCAGGGAGGGCGCCTGTTCACCATCTTTAAGTTTCGCAGCATGCGGGTTGGTGCGGAAAGCGACGGTGCGCCGCGCTGGGCTGAGCTGCGCGATCCGCGCGTGACACGCGTTGGCCGGTTTTTGCGGCGGACACGCCTTGATGAGTTTCCGCAATTTTGGAATGTATTGCGCGGCGAAATGGCGCTCGTGGGGCCGCGCCCGGAGCGCCCGGAGTTTGTTGCCGAACTTGAGCAAAAAATTCCCTTGTATCGCTTGCGCCTGCGCGTAAAGCCCGGGCTCACCGGCTGGGCGCAGATTAATTTTGGCTACGGTGCTTCGGTGGAAGATTCTGAGAAGAAGCTGCAATATGATCTGTACTACATCAAGCAGCGCGGCCCGCTGCTGGACCTCGTAATTCTCTTTCGCACAATTGGGGTGATGTTTGGTTTCCGCGGCCGCTAGCCGCGTGCGCACGCGCTGGTTTTTGCTGGCGTTGGCAGTGGCGCTGGCGGCGCTTGGCACATTGCAGGCGCTGACTGTGCCCCTCGGAGATCGCACGGGTGCATTTGTGGATGAGACGCGCCACTTTGCGCGCACGGTGGGGGCGGCGCGCTACATGACGCGCGCAATTGGTTGGGCGCCGCTTCAAGTTTACGATTATCAATTGCAGGCGCTGATCACACGGCCGGACCTCAGCGTGGATGCAGAGGCCCGCGCATATGAGCGTTATTCGCGCAGTGCCTGGTGGCTAAGCGACCTGTACTTTGTTTATGGTGTTCCGCAAATGTTGCTGCCGGCCGGCACCACGCTGGCCGGGCGCTTTTTGGCTGCGCGTTTGTTTTTGCTGTTGTTTGGCATTGCGCTGATCCCCGTAATTTATGTGACCAACCGCATGTTGTTTGGGCCGCGTTTGCTGGCGCTGGCTGCAACTGCTGCAACTGTTCTCATGCCGTCATTTGTCATTTTTATGGTGACGCTGAGCACGGATGCCGGCGCCATTGTTGTGATGTGCGCATTGCTCGCTAGTGCGGCGTGGGGCTGGGCGCATGGATGGAACCGGCTGCGTGTGGATTTGCTCGGACTGACGGTCTTTGTGGCGCTTGTGGCCAAGCAGGCTGTGTGGGCAGCGCTGCTGAGCGGCGCATTTTTCTTTGGGGTGCCGCCAATAATCAGAGGCTTGTGGCGCAACCTGCCGCGCCTGCCTTGGGAGTTGCAGGTTGGATTTGCTGCGGTGCTTGTTGTCGCAGCGGCGGCGGGGGTGCAGTTACTGCCGGTGGTTTGCTGCCGGGCTGCGTATTGGTACTACCCTTCGGGCATTCCGCATGATGACATTGTGCTGCCGCTGCGCGAGCGCGCAAAGGGCGGACCGGTACTGAGCGCTATCCGGGTGGATCCGCTAGTTGGTGACCGGGCGCCTTTCCAATACATTGCGCCCGCTAGGATAAAAGCGTTGCGCGGGGAATGGGCGACGGTTGGGGCGTGGGTGCGTGCGCCCGCCGGACAATTTGTGCATCTTCCACTGCTCAGCGGCGGGCCGGATTTTCAACGAGCCGGATTCACTGCGAGTGGCGAATGGCAGTTTGGATCCTATGCCGTGCGTGTCGACCAAGCTGCGCAAGACTTGCGCCTTACCCTGCCGGGCAGCACCGCGGTAACAAACAGCATTGCGTTTATGAAAAATACGCGCGTCAGGCATGTGCGGGTTGTGCAGCCGCCGGAGCCTGCGGCAAACAATGCAGCGCTGCAGGTCTGGCCCGTGCATGGCGATGCTGCGCGCAGTGTTGGAATGCCGGCAGAACTTGTGGCGACCGGAGTCAATTCAGACGGCAACCGCTGGCTAGAGCTGGACTTTGGAAAGGTGCAGCCCGTTCGCGGGCTGATGTTCATGCCAATTCGGGTGCAGGACGAATTGCCCAAATGGTCCGTACTGGTATCAAGTACGCCGTTCTCTGCAAGCGGCGCAATCGCGGCGCTCGGCACTGTAAGTTATTCCGGTGTGGTGCTGGCGCAGGGCCAGTTTGCGGGCGGAGGGGTGCCGGTGTTTGCAGATGGGCGTCACGCAACTGGCACATGGGACGGGCTGCCGTTTATCAATCTGGTAGACAACCCGGACGGAAGTGCGGGCTGGCCAATGATCACCGGATTTTCAGACCGCGGATTTAATCGCCGCCTGTACAGCCTGCTAGACCAAGAGCGCACGCTGCCCGCATACTTCACCGGCTTGCGCGCAATTTTTGCAACGCTCTGGGGTGCGTTTGCGGGTGACTACCCGGGCCTGCCAACGAGTGTGATTGGCGGCATGGCGCTGCTGGTATGGCTGGCGTTGGCTGGCATCGGGCGCGGGTTGCTGCGCGGCGCATGGTTCTTCAAAGTGGCGCGCGGCCGGCAGCAGAGCGCGATTGCATTGCTGGCGTTCTTTGTGCTTTCGAGCCTTGCAGTTGTGGTGTTGCGGATTGATATTTTTCCAAATCTTGCGCAGCCATTTTTTTATGCCACGGCGCGCTTTTTGCTGCCCGCGCTGCCGGCTGTGACGGGCCTGCTGCTGTTGGGTTTGTTTAATTTGTGCCCGCCGCTGTGGCATCGCCGGCTGGTGGGTGGCCTGCTGCTGGGATTGTTTGCTGCCAATCTGATTATGTTTTTTGGCGCGCAGCTGCCATGGTATGCGTGCCCGCTTGAAAATCGCTGGTGGTGCATTTGGTGGTCGTAGCGCTGGCAGCATTTGTGGCAGCTGCGCTGCTGACGGCTGCCGGCGTGGCGGCTTTTCGCGTGTTGGCGCAGCACGCCGGCTGGCTGGACGTGCCCAATGCGCGCAGTTCGCATTCTGTTCCTGTGCCGCGTGCGGCGGGCGTGGTGTTTGTAATTGTGGCGCCGGTGGTGTTTGCGGCAGCGCAGCTGCTGGTTACGGGCGGCTTGCCACACGGTGTTGCAGCCTGGTGGGCTACCAGTTGGCTGCTGGCTGCGGTGAGCCTGTACGATGATTGGCGCGGCCTGCCGGCTGTGCTGCGGCTGGCGGTGCAGCTTGCGGTCGCGGCTGCTTTCCTGGCCGCAACCGGTACATGGATGCCACCATGGCGCGCGCTGCTGCTGGTGCTGTGGCTGGTGGGTGCGTCCAACGCTTATAACTTTATGGATGGGGTTGATGCGCTGGCTGCCGGGCAGGCGCTGCTTGGCATTGCCACGCTTGCCGGGCTGGGTTTGCTGCGCGAGCATGCGTGGCTGCCTGTGTTGGCCGCGGCAGTTTCCGGTGGTGCGCTGGGATTTTTGGTGCACAACTTTCCGCCAGCGCGCGTTTTCATGGGCGATGTTGGCAGTGTGTGGCTGGGTTACAGTTTTGCATCACTGGCGGTTCTGAATATGGATCGTGGTGTGCCTTTTGCTGCCAGCGTGGTTGTGCTCGGCATGTTTCTGGCTGATGTTGGAGCTACGCTGCTGCTGCGCATTCGCCGCCGCGAACGCATTCTGGATGCGCACCGCACGCACTTCTATCAGCGCTTGGTGCGCGCGGGCTGGAGCCATGCGCAGACTACCGGCCTTTATCTTTTGGGAACTGGCTGGCTCGGGCTGCTTTCTGTTGCTTACTTCGGCTATGCGCGCATCGAGCTTGGCTGGCTGTTGTTGGGATGTGCACTGCCGCTTGTGGCAGTGTTCGCGCTTGTGTGGCAGGCGGAGCGCCGCAATGATCCGGCGGCGCCAGCGTGAAACTCTTTGCCGCGGGCCCAATGCTGCTAGGCACCGGTGCGCTGGCGTTTGCTGCATGCACTGTGGCGCTGTTCGCCGCAACCATCGGTACCTATCCGCCCCCCACTTGTGACGAGGCGATTTATGCGAGCAGCGCGGTGGCGCTGCTGGAGCAAGGCAATTTTGGCGTCACCCTCTTCCCCGCCGGCGACCCATTCTTGCGTGACAAAAACATGGTGCAGTTTGGGCGCTCCTACATTGTTTCGTTGGCTGCGGTAATGCGCATGGGCGGGATTGCGTGGCTTTCGGCACGCACGCACGCCATGCTCGGTTGGCTCTTGGCGGCCGGTTTGGCCGCGTGGCTGGGGGTGCAGCTGCACGGGCGTTGGGCGGGACTCGCTGTGGCGCTGCTCTTTGCGTCAAACACAAAGGTGTTTCTCACCGCGCACCTGGCGCGCCCCGAGTCTTGGACGGCCGCGAGCATATTGCTTGCGGCCTGTGCAGCGCTCTGGTTGCTGCGCGCCCGCGCGCCACACGCCGGTGCCATTTGGCTGGCTGGTGCGCTGGCTGCATGGCCGGCTGACTTTCATGGTTTGGCTTTGGTGTTTACGCTCGGCTTTGGAGTGGCAGTAACAGGTGAGATGGGCGTGCGCCGGCACGCATGGCGTTCCGCAAGTATTTACGCCGCCGGGTTGGCAAGCGGGCTGGCAATGTGGGGCTGGCTGCATTGGCCCGGCAGCGACGCACGCTTCTTGCAGCAGTTTACGGCATTCAACTACACACCCGCTGCGGCTGGCGGCGCAATGACTGGCTGGATCGCAAATCTCTATTCCATGTTTGCGGTGTGGGGCAAAAATATTTTTTGGACTTCCGCCGGACCCATTTCACTGATGGAGGCGGCATTAGCAGGGTTTGGTTTGGTTTGGGCTTGGCGTAGTGGCTTGGCGGCGCCGCGCATGTTGGCAACAACTGCAGTGGTGGCACTGCTGGCTTACGGTTTGGCGGTTTCGCAGCGGCTGGTGCAGTACGGCGTGCTGTGGTCTCCATTTTGGTATTTACTTGGCGTTGGGGCGGTAGTGGCTGCAGTCAACATTGGAGGCGGGCGTTTTTCAAGCGCGCTGCGCATGCTGGCAGGAACTGCACTGGTCGTCACGCTATTGCTGGCGCAGTTGTTTGCTGCGGGTTGGCTGTCGTATCGCTATCGCGGCGGCAACTACCGCCAGCTGGAAGCAAGTCTGCGCACTCTGGTGCCAGCAGGTGCGCGCGTGCTGGCTGACCCGGTGTGGTGGTGGGCGCTGCGCGATGGGCGCACTTTTCTCTCCGAAGAATATTTCATTGTGTTGCTGCAAACGCAGCATGCCGCAGTGCGCGATTTTCTGGGCATAGGCAGCCAGCTGCAAACAACGCCGGCGTTGGCGCGCACTTTGGATTTGCTCCGGCCGGACTATGTGGCGCTTGATAATGCGCTTGCATGCCAGGACGGTCCGGGCGAGCAGGCGCTGGCGCTGCAGCAGCTGGTGCGCACGCGCTGCCGGCCGGTGGGCACGGTTGCGGGCGCATGGCTTGGCGATGCGGGCAAGAGCATCAGCCAGCTTGCGCAGCAAACTACGGTCTACGCTTGCAGCGGATGAGCCGCGCGCGGGTTGTGGTCTCGAGCGCGGGTGTCTTCCACGCTTACCACCTGGCGCGCGGTGCCCAGTCCGGTGGTTACCTGCAGCGCTTTATCACTTCAATATATTCGCGCGTTGAGCCAGGCATTGACCGCGCGCGCGTAGTCCAGCTGCGGCTGGCGGGCTATTTTTCGCGCGCAATGGCGCTGCTGCCGGGTTCGGCGGCCCAAGCGATCACATACCATCTGGCTGACAATCTCTTTGACCTG
>QWRL01000007.1:13421-33168 GCA_003670425.1 Chloroflexota bacterium | reverse complement strand
GGTGCGGCCGAAAGCGGTTTGAACTTCATCACAAATAAACAGGCCGCCGTAATGGTGCGCCACCTGTGCTGCAATTTTGAAGTAGTCCGGTGGCGGTGTTATAAAGCCGCCCACGCCCTGGATGGGCTCGGCCATGAACGCAGCAATGCGCCCGCTGGTGGAGGTCTTGATCACATCTTCAATGTCCTGCGCGCAGGCCGTGCCGCATGTGTCCGGATGCAGCTTCAGCGGGCAGCGATAGCAGTAGGCGTTGAGCGCGTGTGTGATGCCCGGCATTTGCGCGCCGCCCACGCGCCAAGTGGATTGCGCCGTAAGCGACATTGCCAGCGCAGAGCGCCCGCTGTATCCGTGGCGCAGCGCCACAATCTCCTGGTTGCCGGTATGCGTGCGCGCCGCCATCACTGCCGTCTCGTTTGCCTCGGTGCCGGAGTTTGTAAAGTACGAGGTCTGCAAAGCGCCGGGCGCCAGCGCCGCCAGCTTCTCCGCCAGCGCCACATGGTTTTGGTGCGGGTAGAGCGTGGATGAGTGGATGATGCGCCCCACTTGTTCGCGCACACGCTCCACCACCAGCGGATGGTTGTGGCCCACGCTGGTAGTCAGGATGCCGCCAAAAAAATCCAGGTAGCGGTTGCCTTCCACATCCCACACGTACAGCCCTTCGCCATGGTCAAGCGGCAGCGGTTCGGTGTAGTACAAAATGTGATTGGGCCACAGGTACTCTTTTTGTTTTGCGATGATTTCAGACTGATTCATGGATGCAACCTTTTGCCAAGCTGGCTGGATGATTATGCGGGCGCGCTGCCGCCATGCGGCTGGCTGCCCACCACAGAATTAAATTACCGGGGCGTGGCTGCTGCGCTGCAGAAAAGCACCGGAGCCGCGCCGCCCATGCCAGGCGCTGCCATCCACAAGCAGCTCGCCGCGCACAAACACCTGGCGCGGCCGGCCGCGCAGCCGGCGCCCGTCGTATACGTTGTGGTCCACGCGCATGTGCATTTGCCGCCAGTCAACCGTCAGCTCGGCAGCCGGGTCCCACACCACCACATCCGCATCAGAGCCGGGCGCAAGCGTACCTTTGCGCGGGTACAAGCCAAAAATTTTGGCCGGGTTGGTTGCAGTTATCTCCACAAAGCGGTTGGCCGTGATGCGGCCAGTGTTCACGCCATAAGTCCACAGCAGCAGCAGGCGGTCTTCAATGCCATGCATGCCATTGGGAATCTTTGAGAAGTCGCCGGCGCCAAGTTCCTTGCCGGGCTTCTGGTAGCTTTCGCCTTCATATGTGATGGCGCGCGTGCCATCAAAGAGGAACGGGCAATGGTCCGTGGCCACCACTTGCAAGTGGCCGGCGCCCAACGCCTGCCATAGATACTCATTGTCCGCAGCCGTGCGCACCGGCGGCGAGCACACATACTTTGCGCCGTCCGGCTGGCGCAGGTTGTCGGTTGTGAAGAACAAATACTGCGGGCAGGTTTCGCCCATAACCGGCAGCCCGTGCGCGCGCCCGTAGCGCAGCTGGTCCACCGACTCAGCGCAGGTCATGTGCACGATGTACAGGGGTGCCTTGGCGATACCCGCGAGTGCAATCGCGCGCAGCGATGCCTCAGCCTCGGCCCATGCGGGATGGCTGCGCGCGTGGTATTCGGTGGCCAGATTGCCATGCGCCACATTGTCGCGAATCAGTAAATCAATCACATCGCCGTTTTCGCAGTGCACCATCACCAGCATGCCGGCCTCGGCCGCCTTCAGCATGGCGCGGAAGAGCGTGGCATCGTCCACCTGGTACACGCCCTTGTACGCTGTGAACAACTTAAGGGTGGTTACGCCGGCGCTCACCAATGACGGGATCTCGGCCATCACGGTGTCGGTCAGGTCTGTAATGGCAACATGCAGGCCGTAGTCAATTACGGCTTTGTCCTGCGCCTTGCGCTGCCAGTTTTCCACTGCCTGGTGCAGGCTCTCGCCCTTGTGCTGGATGGCAAAGTCGATGTGCGAGGTGGTGCCGCCGAAAGCCGCAGCGCGCTGGCCGGTGTAAAAATCATCAGCGGCCACAGTGCCAAAAAAGGGCAGCTCGAGGTGCGTGTGCACATCAATGCCGCCGGGCAGCAGCAGCATTCCGCCGGCGTCAACCACGCGCGCGCCAGCTGCCGGCAAATTGGCGCCCATCTGCACAATGCGCCCGCCTTCCAGCAGCAGGTCTGCTGCAAAAGTGTCCGCGGCTGTGATCACGGTGCCGCCTTTGATAATGGTTTTCATGATTGTTTGGCAGCAGCAGTCTGCCTTGCCGGGCAAAGTTTACCGCACCGCTATTTGGGAGCTGCCCGGGCATTTGCGCCGGCAAGCAGTGCGCAAATGCGGGCGCTGTAGATTACGGCGGCGCAGGGCGCGTGCTTGCGCGCGCATGCAAGAGCAGCAGCGCGCAAATACTGGCTAGCAGCAGTGCGCCACCAGCTGCCGCAGCGGGACTGAGAGTCTCGCCCAGCAAGCCCAGCGCAAGGCCGGCGCCCAGCAGTGGTTCAATCAGCGCAATGATGGCTGCAACGGCGGCGGGTGTGGTTTGCAGCCCCCACAAGTAAAGGCCATAGCCGCCCACGGTGGGAATTAATCCGATGTACAGCAGCAGCAGCCAGCCATTGGCCGGGTATGCAAACTGCAGGCCGCGCTGCAGCGCAAAGGGCAGCAGCAGCAGTGCGCCCAGCGGAAACGCGAGGGCCACTGGTTGCAGCGGGTGATAGCGCGGTGCC
This sequence comes from Chloroflexota bacterium, assembly GCA_003670425.1. Taxonomy (GTDB): domain Bacteria; phylum Chloroflexota; class Anaerolineae; order Anaerolineales; family UBA11657; genus BD1. Next base: position 30,427 of record QWRL01000007.1, on the reverse strand, counting down.
AGCGCGCGCGCACTTACCGCAACCACGCTGTAGCACAGGCCGGCAGCCAGAGCCAGCAGTGCGCCGGCAATGCGGGCAGCGGGCGGGCCGGCGGCCGGGCTGGCGCGCACCAGCAGCCACACACCGCAGAGCGCCAGTGGCAGCAGTGCCGCCTCTGCCCAACCCGGCCGCTCGTGCAGCAGCAGCGCTGCGAGCAGCGCCACAAAAATCGGTGCGCTGCAAATGTTGAGCATGACGGCGCTGGACAAACCAATCCGTTCAATGGCAGCAAAGTAGCAAACCTGATACGCGGCGAACGCGGTGGCGATGCTGCCGATGTGCAGCCAATCACGCGCTTGCACGCGCCAGAAGTTTGCGCCGGCAAGCCAGCGGCTGAGCAGCACCAGTGCGGGCGCACTGATGGCCATGCGCCAAAATCCCGTGGAGAATGCGTCTGCGGTTGTGATGCGGTTGAGCAGTGCCACGGCCACGCCGATGGTGCCCCAGCTGGCAGCGGCCAGCGCCACCAGCAGCATGCCGCGCATGCGGTTGCCTTGCGCCGTCAATTGCGTACGCAACGGCGCAACCGGTGCGCACGTGATGCGGCCGGCCGCGAGTGCAAATAAATTTGGTTGGTGCAGCAGCAGCGGCGCGGGCAGCTGCGTTGAAGTTGGCTGGCCGGTCGCATTGCACGCATGGCTTACAGTGCCTGCCTGAGCGCGTGCGCCAGATTGCCGCGCGCCGCCACGATCACACGCTCGAGCCCCAGCCATGCAGCCATCTCCGGCAGCAAGTGCGCCAGCTGCGCGGCCGCACTGCCCGCCTTGCATCCGGGCTCGAGGTGCGCGGCCTGCACGCGCAGTGCACCAGTTGCCCGGTCCGCTTTGAGATCCATGCGGCCAACCAGCGTGTCCCCAAGCAAAAAGGGCAGCACGTAATAGCCAAACTTGCGCTGCGGCTGGGGTGTGTAGATTTCAATGCGATACCGAAAATTAAAAAGCCGCTCCGAACGCTGCCGGTTCCACACCAGCGAGTCGAAGGGCGAAAGGAGCGCACAAGCTTCCACTGGTTTTATTGGCGCGGCCGCGCAGTGCAAATATGCCGGCTCTTTCCAGCCCTCAACTGTGGCGGGCAGCAGGGTTCCGGCTTCCACCAGCTCTGCAATGATTGGCTTTACGGGGGTGAGTTTTTGGCGGTAATAGTCAGCGAGATCGCTGGCGGTGGCAACGCCCATGCTGTGGGCTGCGAGCGTAATTAATTGCGTTTGGGCAGCGTGCGGGCTGGGTGTGGGTGCTGCCAAAACGCTGGCGGGTAAAATGCGTTCGGGCAGGTCGTACACGCGCGCAAAGTTATTTGCCTGCCGCCGCGCACTTAAGCGGCCAACCAAAAATAAATACTCGAGCGCAAGCTTGGCCGCGTCCCAGTCCCACCATTTTCCTTTGGGCGTGGTGCGCTGTGAAAGATCCCCCGCCACAACCGGCCCGTTTTCCACAATGTACTGATGCACGAAGTCAACGTATGTCTTTTTGCCACGATGCATTCTGGTAAGGGGTCCTCCCATCGAGGGCGAGCGACCCTGTTCCATGCGCCAGCGAAACAGATGCTGATGCTTGGTGGGCACCAGCGCGGCCGCATGTGCCCAATACTCAAAGAGCGCGCCGGATTCCACGGCACGCGGCAGCAGGCTGCGGTTGTGCGGGCCGAGGCGTGCAAATACCGGCAGCTCCTGGCTGCGCACAAGCACATTCACCGAGTCGATTTGGATGACGCCGACGCGATCGAACAATTGCTGCAGGTGGCGCTGCGTCACCGCGCCTTTGGGGCGGGCAGCACCAAAGCCTTGCGCGGCAAGTGCAAGTTGGCGCGCATCGCGTGCAGAGAGCTGGACTGGCTTTGTTGGCAACGGGCAGTGGCGGCGCCGGTAGGCGGCTAAAGTTTGGCGCTTCGCAAGGCGTGCAGGCGCATGGCCGTGATCGGCTGGCGCAGCGCGCTTGCTGAGCATGCCCATTATAATCGCTGCAGATGCTGGATGCGCTGCGCAATTCCATTGACTATCCGTTGCGCGAGTGGGTTCGCTGGCGGCGCAACGGCTTGCGCGTGCCGAATGAGTCCAAGCAGGCGCTCTTTGCCGGCCTGCTGCTGGCGGACCGCGTGCAGGCTGAGGGCACGGCCGCGCGCCTGCTGCATGCGTATGCGCTGCAGCAGCTGCATGCGGACAGCCGTGCAGACAACTACCGTGAAAATCTTTTTTACCTTGAGCTGCTGGAGCGCGCGCTAGATTGCGCCGCCGCGCCGCTGCCGGCGTTAGTGCGCGCAGCGGATGTGGGCTGTGCCGCGTGGAACTATGTGCCAGCGCTGCACGCGCTGCTGCGCTACTGGCACGCGCCGGACGGGCGCGCCGTACAGCTGCGTGGCTTTGAAGCCGACGCATATCGCGTGTATGCAGACTTCTACTCGCGCTATGACCATGCGCTGGCAAACATGCGGGCGCTGGCGGATTTGGAATATGTGCCGCATGCATTTGGCGCACAGCCGCACGAGTACGATTTGATAACGCTGCTGTTTCCGTTTTTGTTTTGCGGCGACCATCTGCGTTGGGGATTGCCGCGCCCGGCGTTTTTGCCGGATGCGCTGCTGCGCAGCGTATGGGCAAGCCTGCGGCCCGGCGGGCTGTTGATCATTGCCAACCAGGGCGCAGCCGAGCACGCACAGCAGCAGCAGCTGCTGGCGCAGCTGCCCGCCCGCCCGCTGGCAGCCTTTCAGCACCAGTCGCCATTGTTTACATATGCTGTGGCGCGTTTTGTTACCGTCTGCGCCAAGCCGGCCGGCTAGCATGCTCGCATTTTCAAAAAAGGAGCCGGCATTGTCGGTCGCAGCCATGCGCCACATCCGCCACCTTTGCGAACAGATTGGGCCGCGCCCGGCGGGCAGCGCAGCAGAGGAGCAAGCGCGGATGTATGCCGCCGCGCAGCTGGAAAATTGGGGCTATCGCGTGGAGCGGCAGGCGGTGCTGTTTGCGCCGCCCGTGCGGGTGAACCTGCTGGAGCCGGTGGTCAGTGCCGCGCTGCTGCTGGCATCGGCGTTGTGGCAGGCGCTGCCGTGGCTGGCGCTGCTCATGCCGCTGCTGGTGGCAGTGCTGCCGGACATAGAGCGGCTGCGCACGCGCTGGCAGCGCTGCACGGCCGCCAGTGCAAACTTGTGCGCGCATCCGGCGCAGGCAGCGCCGGACGGCAGCCCGCTGCTAATTGTATGTGCGCATCTGGACAGCGCGCGCAACGGCGTGTTTCAGTCCGGCGTGTGGCGCGGCTACGCGGCGCAGACAACGTTTTACACGCAGCGCTACGCAATTTTTTTGGCGCTGCTGGCGGTTGCAGATCGGCTGGTGATCCCACTGCCCAAAGTGGTGCTTGCCGCAACAATATTGGCGGGCACACTGCTGGCGGGCTGGCGGCTGGGCATGGAGCTGTATTCGTTGCGGCCGCAGCAAGCCACGCATTCGCCGGGCGCCAATGACAATGCCTCTGGCGTGGGTGTGCTGCTGGCGGTGGCCGAGCACTTTGCCAAGCATCCGCCGCGCGGCACGCAGCTTGAGTTTTGCCTTACCGGCGCGGAGGAAACCGGCATGCACGGGGCGGCTGCGCGCGCAGCGCAGCTGCCGCGCGGCGCACCGCAGGTGCTGATGCTCAACCTGGACATGGTGGGCGCGGGCAGTGCGCTGCGCTTCATCACGCGTGACGGCGTGTTGTGGCAGTACGCCACCAGTGTGCGCCTGAACAAGGCCATCCGCATAGCGCACTCCGCCGCAAATGGAATTTGGTATACGCTGCGCAGCGCGGACTACCTTCCGTTTTTGCAGCGCGGCATTGCCGCCAGCGGCCTGCAGACCAGCGGCAGCGCCGAAGCCGAGCTTGCGTATCACACGCAGTACGATACGCCACAGGTGATTGACACTGGCGCTTTGGACCTGACGGCCAACGCCGTTGTGGGCGTGGTGCGCCAGCTGGATCTGGGCCGGTAGGCGCTGCTCAGGCGCGCGGCGCGCGGTGCACGGCGGCCAGCGCTGCATTCACATCCGGATAGAGCTGCGCGCCGACGGCAGCAAGCTGCTGCCGTTTGGCGGCACTCTGCGCAATGCCGCAGCCCAGCACGCTGGCGGGCACGCCGGCGGCTTGCAGTATGGCTCCCGCCGCTTGCGTGCCTTGGATGCTGCGCGCTGAGTCTTCAAACACCACCACGCGCAGCGCCTGCCCGCGCAGTGCCTGCATCAATGGCGGCAGGCGGCGCGTGTGCAGCAGCTCGTGCGCTGCGCGCAGTGCATCCGCTGCCGGGGCAAACAATGCGCACGCAATGGCAGCCAGCGCATGCAGCGGTGCCGGCTTGGAAAACTCCGCAGCATCGCCGCCGATTGTGGCAGCCAGCCACTGCATGGAGCCAACGCCCACCACGGGCAGTGCCTGCAGCCCCACCATGCGCGCGCCCAGCTCCGCCTCTGCAGAATAGTGGCCGGCGCCGGCAGCGGTTGCGCTTGGCGGCAGAGATGGGCGTGCAGTGTAGATCACGGCGTGCAGTGCGTCCGTCTGCACGGCAGCAAGTATTTCATCCGCCCATTTGGCATCCAACGCCGGCCGGTCTTCCACGGCAAGCGTGCCGGGTGCTGTGAATGCTGCCGGCAAGCCGTAGCACGCACTGTATGCGCTGGAGCCCAGTGTGTAATTCTGAAAAATTCTAAAGGTCAGCGATTGCTGCGGGTCGCGGGTGTGCAGCAGGATGTGGTCCAGCAGCGCGCATAGGGCAGCGCTGCGCGCATCAGCTGCCACGCGCAAGTCGCCGGCGAGAATGCGGGCGGCGGCCTGTGCGGCATACTCGCCGGGGCGCAGGGCGGCTGCCGTGCGGCGCGCCAGCAGCGCATGGTTGATGGTTGGCTGCAGTGCGCCGTGGCTGCGCAGCGCGGCAAGCGCGGCTGCCAATGTGGCGGGCACTGCCAGTGCCGGTGCAGCCAGCAGCCCCTCCAGTACAACCGCAGCCATGCAGATTGCGGAGATGTCCCACTCGCTGATGATGCTGTGCGCCTCGAAGACCTCCACTTCCCCGGCCGTCAGCAATGGAGTGGACAGCCCCAGCTGCTGCGCAAAGTGGCGCAGTGTGGCATGCAATGCAGCGCGATAGCCGCCGGGATGCAGCAGCACTGCATCCACATCAAAAAGATAAACGTCCATTGGCAGATCGGTTGCGGCTGCGCGCTAGTGCGCAGCGCGGCGCTGCAGCTCGGCTTCCACCTGGGCAAGCGTAAGGCCGCGCGCAGCCAGCAGCACAAACGCGTGATACAGCAAGTCAGCCAGCTCGGACACAAGGCGTTCGTTGCCCTGCGCCTTGGCGGCCAGCACTACCTCAATCGCCTCCTCGCCCACCTTCTTCACAATCTCATCTTCGCCGGCGGCAAACAAGCCGGCGGTGTACGAGCCGGGCGTTGGCTGCGTGCGCCGTGACACGATGGTGGCAAACAAATCTGCGAGAACAGTGCTCATGGGGCCTCCGGGCTGGCAGCTGCCGGGGTGCGGGCAGCCGCGCTAATTGTAGGGCAAGGCCGCGCGCTGCGCAGCAGCGCGCTGGATTAAAACTGGCCCTGCAGGCTGCCGGCGTAGCCGGTCAGTTCCACATAGCCATTGCCGGTGATGGCTTGCCCCGCGCTTGTGCCGCTGACTTGCACGGCGCCCTCCCAATACGCAAAGCTCACCAGCATCTCTTGCTGCGCCAGCCAGGGCTGCACGCGCAAGTCCAGCTGTGCCGACGGAATGACAACGCGCCACGCGGCGGGATAGGTGGCGCCGGTTGCTGCGCTGCGCCAGGTATCCGCCACACTCAGCTGCACATCGGCGGCTGCCAGCCGGCGTGTGCTGCCATCGGCCGCCACCAGGGTGCCGCCGGACACTGGCTCAAGCGTGCCGTCTGCGCGCCGCATCTGAAAGAACATGATCTCGCGCTCGTCATCCAACTGCAGGCTGAACCAATCCCAGCCCACGGCTTTGGGTCCGAGGGCGCTGGTGCTCCACTCGTGGTCAAACCAGCTGGTGCCAGCCACGGCGCTGGCTGCGCCGTTGAGGGTGATAGTGCCGGCTGTGTCCATGCGCGTATAGCTAAGGTAGTAAGATGCGTTGCCGGCTTCCGCGCTCTTGGGGCTGAGGCCGCTGTTGCCATGCGCCACAATCGGCTTGCGCGTTTCAAGCGTCAAGTCCAGCGCAAAGTCGCCTTCCTTGGCGTGCAGCTGCAGGCGTGTGCCGTCTGCATTCAGGCTGTCTGCGCGCCAGTCTTCCAGCCACACCTGGTAGGGCGCACCACTGGCGCCGGCCAGGTCCGCAGCGCCGCGGCTAAAGCGCTCTGCAAAATGATGCTTGTCGCCGGCGACATCCGTTATGGCAAAGTGCGCAAAATAAATTTGGTTGGTGGCAAAGCCGGATGTGCGCGGCGGGGCTGCGCCGGGTGTCAGCCCGCGCCGGAAAAATGTAAGCTGGTAGCCAAAGTGCCGGCCGGCTGCGTCTTGCAGATTACCGGTGTAATACCACCACTCGGTTTGAAAGTCCGCATGCGGTCCGTTGTCCAGCGGCAGCTGAAAGCTGCGCGGCGCGTAGGCCTTGGCAAAGCCCGTAACCGGTGCGCTGGCTAGCTGCAGCTGCGGTACGGCGGCGGCTGGCGGCGGCGCGGCCCACAGCCACGCAGCGCCCGCAGCCAGCAGCACGGCAAACCCGATTGAAATTGTGGCGCGCATTGGCGGGTTGGCGGCTGCCTACTCCTGGCGCAAGCCGGCTGCCACCGGCATGTGGTGCTGGCGCCAGAGCGGGTACACGGCTGCCAGCAGCGCAGCCAGAATGCTGAGCAGCAGCGCCTGCGCAAACGGCAGCGCCGGCACTTGCATTTGAATGGTCCAGCCAAACGAGCGCAGGTTGATGACATAAATGAGCACGTAGGAAAGCACATAGCCGGTGGGCAGCGAGAACAGGCCGGCAGCCGCGCCCATCAGGCCCGTCTCCATCAGTGCCAGGCCGTTGAGCTGCGCACGCCCGAGGCCCACGGCCTGCATGGTGGCCAGCTCACGCGTGCGCTCCAGCTGCAGCGCCATCAATGCGCTCAACACGCCAATGAATGCCACCAGCACCGCCAGCACGCGCAGCGCATCCGTAATGGCAAAGGTGCGGTCAAACACCAGCAGCGCCTGCTCGCGCAGCGCGCGGTTGGATACAACACTGAGCGCACTGCCCGCCAGTGCAGTGCGCAGGCTGGCAGCCACGCCATCCGGCGTGTAGCCGGGCGCAACGGACACCGCCAGCGAAGTCACGCCGCGGTCATCCCAATACTGGTCATACACGGCGCGCGCCATGAACACCACGCCTTGGTCGGAGGCGTAGTCATACACCACGGCTGCCACCGGAAAAGTTTGCTCGCCGTGATCGGTGTGCAGTGTTACGCTGGCGCCAGTGCGCGGCAGCGCGTGGCGGTAGGCAAACGGCTCGCTCACCAGCACGCTGCCGGCCTGCACCGCATCCCAAATCTGCTCCGGCGTGCCGGCTTCAAAGCGGTACACACGCCGGTCGCGCTGCATGCGCGCATCAAACACTGCCAGGCGCACCTCGCCAAACTGGCTGAAAGCGGTTGTGGCGCGGATGGTCTCCACGCTTTGCACGCCGGGCACCGCGCGCACGCTGGGCAGCACCGCTGCAGACAGCGTGGATGCCGGCCCGGTGGTGCCGATGACCGGCGCGGTAATGAAGAGATCTGCGCTGAGGGTGAGCTCCAGCCAGTTGATGACGGTGTCACGGAAGCTGCGCGTCATGATGCTCACAGCCAGTGTGACGCTTACGGCCACCATCAGTGCGGCAATTGCCACAGCCGTGCGGCTGAGCGACTTGCTTACCGAGCGGGCGGCCATGCGCCCCAGCGTGCCCACAATGCGCCCGAGCGCAAAGCCCGCCACATGCATCAGCAGCAGTGTGGTGCCCGGCACCAGCAGCGCCGCACCCAGCACAATCATAAACATGCCCGCAAAGCCGGCTACCAGCGAAGTGGGAACGCCAAACAGCACGCCCGCACCGCAGCCAATTAGCAGTGCGCCGATCAGGCTTAGCAGCGGAATTTGCCCGCGCACGCGGTCTTCCAGCGAGCTGCGGCGCATGGCGGTGACGGGCGCAACGCGCGCCGCCTCATAAGCCGGCAGCGCAGCGGCAAACAAGCTTGCGCCAATGCCCAGCAGCACGCCTTTGGCAACAGTGAAGGCGGCCAGCGGCGCATCGCGCACGGTGCTCACGTAGTACAAGTCGTTGATGGTTTGCGTTACAAGGCGCACCGCACTCTGCCCCAGCACCCAGCCCAAGCCCACACCGGCGGCTGCGCCCACGGCGGAAATGACAGCTGCTTCCAGCATCACAAGCGCAAACAGCTGCTGGCCGGTGGCGCCCAGGGCGCGCAGCGTGCCAAGCACCGCCCGGCGCTGCACCACCGAAAACATCACCGTGTTGTAAATGAGAAACATGCCCACCACCAAAGCCAGCAGGCTGAGCGCAGACAGGTTTAGTTGGAAGGCGTCGGCCAGGTTGCCGATGGTTTTGGTTTGCTCTGTGGCCGGCGCCAGGCGCACGGTGGCGGGCAGCCACTTTTGCAGCAGCAGCAGCTCGGGCTGCGCCGCAATCAAATCCACATAGGACAGGCTGCCTTGCATGCCCAGCAGCTCTTGTGCCGTGGACACATCCATCAGCAGCATGCCATCCAGTGCGCGGCGCAAGCCGTCCGTGCCGGGGTCAAGCACCGCCCAAACATTGACGCGCACTTCGCGGTCATTGGCCAGCAGCCGCAACTGGCCGCCGGGTGTCAGGCCGTAGCGCTGCGCCAGCCCAATGGGCACCACAACGCTGTTGGGCTGCGTGTAAAAGCCGGTGAAGTCCACCGGCAGCGCGCCGCCTGTGCCGAGGAAGTTGCGGAAGGGCGCCTCGGCGGATGGGTCAATGCCCATGATGCGCAGCGGCTGCCCGTCCAAGTCTGGCGCCAGCACCGTGCCGGAAATTACCGGTGCGGCTGCGCGCAGGCCAAGCTCTGTGCGCAGCTGGCGATAAATGCCTTCCGGCACCACGCCGGAGTTGCCGCGAATTTGATGCGTGGCGCGCCCCACAATTGTTTCGGCGCTGAGCGCAAAGCCGCGGCTGGCGCTGGTGTTGGCAAGGTCGAGGGCCACCACAACGTCCACGCCAAGCGCCACACCGAGCAGCATCGGCACCAGTTGCGCGGGCCGGCGCTGCATGTCGCGCACGCCAGTGAGCAGCAGAGTGCGGGTCAGCACCTTAACCCGCGTCCGGCTCGAGGCGGCCGTGGGTAATATTAAATACGCGGTCGGCCAGCGCCGCCACGCGCCGGCTGTGAGTGACAATCAAAAGGCTGCGCCCGTCGCGGCGCGTCACGCGGTCAAGCAGGTCCATCACCAGCTGGCTGTTGGCTTCATCCAAATTGCCAGTGGGCTCGTCCGCCAGCACCAGGCGCGGGTCGCACACCAGCGCGCGCGCAATTGCCACGCGCTGCTGCTCGCCACCGGAAAGTTTGTCCGGGAATGCATCGCGCCGCGCCGCCAGGCCCACTTCTTCCAGCAGCTGCAGCGCGCGCGTTGTGACGGCGCGTGCGTGCGCACCGCCTGCCAGCTCGGCGGGCAGCGCCACGTTCTCATACACGGTCAGCGTGGGAATGAGGTTGAAGAACTGGAACACAAAGCCGATGTGGTCGCGGCGGAACTCGGTGCGGCGGCGCGCCGACAAGTCAGTGACGCACTGGCCCTCCACAAAAATGCGGCCGGAGTCCGGCTCGTCGATGCCGGCAATCAGGTTGAGCAGCGTGCTTTTGCCGGTGCCGCTGCGGCCGCGGATGGCCACCAGCTCGCCGGTGCAGAAGGTTGCATCGGCCGCATCCAGAATGGGGCGCAGCTGGCCACCTTCAACATAGTGTTTGGATAGCTTTTCGAGCCGGACTACTTCGGTTTTTGGCGCGGGCATGTTTTAGTTTTGGCGGCCGGGGGCCGAGCGCGTGCGCACAGTGGGAAGCACTGTGAGCGCACGCTTCAGTCAGATTAGTTTAGCAATTCCACAGGCTCAGCGCAGTTCTTGTCCAATCTGCAGCTCTTGAAAGAAGCATGATGGCCGGCCGGTATGGCAGGCGGGGCCGCTCGGGTTTACGCGCAGCAGCAATGTGTCCCCGTCACAGTCGGCATGCAGCGCCACCACATGCAGCACATTGCCGGAGGTGGCGCCTTTGTGCCACAGGCACTGGCGGCTGCGGCTCCAAAAATGCGCCTCGCGCGTCTGGCGCGTGAGGCGCAGCGCTTCGGCATTCATCCACGCCACCGTCAACACCAGCCCGCTGGCGGCATCTTGCGCCACCGCAGCCAGCAGCCCATGCTCGTCAAACTTTAATTCTGGTTCAGGGTTCATTTACTTGGCTCCGAACGGGCAGTCCCGCACTTTGCAAGGCTTGCTTTACATCCGCAATGGTGAGCTGCCGGTCATGGAAAACTGATGCGCCCAGCGCCGCTGCAGCGCCTGCGTCTTTCAGCACCGCACAAAAATGCTGCGGGCTGCCGGCGCCGCCACTGGCAATCACGGGCACCGGCACGGCGGCCACAATTGCGCGCGTCAGCTCCAGGTCGAAGCCGGCGCGCGTGCCATCGGCATCCATGCTGGTCAGCAAAATTTCGCCGGCGCCGGCAGCCACACCCTGCACCGCCCACGCGCACGCATCGCGGCCCGTGGCAACACGCCCGCCGTTCACCACCACCTCCCAGCGCAGCGGCTGCGCTTGCGGCACGCGCCGCGCATCGATTGCCAGCACCATGCATTGGCTGCCAAAGCGCGCAGCGCCGGCCGTCAGCAGCTGCGGCTCGCGCACGGCGGCGGAGTTGATGCTCACCTTGTCGGCACCGGCCAGCAGCAATGCGCGCATGTCTGCCACGCTGCGCACGCCGCCACCCACCGTCAGCGGAATGAACACGCAGTCCGCCACGCGCCGCACGGTTTCCAGCGTTGTCTGCCGCCCCTCGTGGGTGGCGGAGATGTCCAGAAACACAAGCTCGTCCGCGCCCCATGCGTCATAGCAGCGCGCCTGCTCCACCGGGTCGCCGGCATCGCGCAGCTGCTCAAAGCGCACGCCTTTCACCACGCGCCCGCGGTCAATGTCCAGGCAGGCGATGATGCGCCGCGCCAGCATCAGGTGCGCACCCCGCGCGCATCATCCGCAGCCAGCTCGCGCAACAGCGCCGGCAGCTGCACCTGGCCTTCGTACAACGCGCGCCCCACAATCACGCCGGCGAGGCCGGCTGCGCGCGCAGCGTGCACATCGCTTGCGGCCTGCACGCCGCCGGATGCAATCACCTGCAAGCCACTGCTGCGCGCCAGCGCGCAGGTTTCTAAAAGGTTGAGCCCCTGCTGCATGCCGTCCCGCTCCACATCCGTAAAGATGATGGTGCGCACGCCCTGCGCCTGCAGCGTGGCAGCCAAAGCTGATGCGCTGCCGCCGGGGCCCGCAGCCCAGCCCTTGATGCGCACTTCGCCGCCGCGCGCGTCGATGCCCGCAGCAATGCGGTGCGCGCCAAACTGCGCCAGCGCCGCTGCCACCAGCGCGGGCTCTGTGGCGGCAACAGTGCCCAGCACCACGCGCTCCACGCCCAACTGCAGCGCCTGCTCGATGGCCGGCAGCGTGCGCAGCCCGCCGCCAAACTGCACGCGCGCGCCGCTGCGCAGGATGCTAGCCAGTGCCAGCGCGTTGGCAGCGCCGTCATCGCCAAATGCACCGTCCAAATTAACCACATGCAGCCATGCCGCACCGGCCGCCAGCCATTGCTGCGCAATCTGCAGCGGCGTGCCGCTGTAGCCGGTCTCGCGCAGCGGATCGCCCTGCTGCAGGCGCACCACGCGCCCGGCGCGCAGGTCAATTGCCGGATACACGGTAAAGGCGGCGCCCGCGTTCATCCGCGCTCCACAAAGTTGCGCAGCATCTGCAGCCCCACAGCCTGGCTCTTCTCCGGGTGGCACTGAATGCCGTAGATGGCAGCGCGGCCCACCACCGCGCTAAAGCGCAAGCCGTGCTCGCACCACGCCAGCGTATCGGCGGGCAGTGCATCACAGTAGTAGCCATGATTAAAGTATGCGTGGCTGCCAGCCGGCAGGCCGTGCAGCAGCGGGCTCTCAAGTGCGGGCTGCACCACATTCCAGCCCGTGTGCGGCACGCGCTCCGGCGCGCCGGCAGCAAACTCAAAGCGCCGCACCACGCCCGGCAGCAGGCCCAGCCCGGCGTGCTCGCCGTGCTCGCTGCTGCGCTCAAACAGCAGCTGCATGCCCACGCAAATGCCCAGCAGCGGGCGCTTGTGCGCCAGTGCCAGCAGCGCCTGGCCGAGGCCGGCAGCCATCAGGCCGCGCATGCAATCGCCAAACGCGCCGACGCCGGGCAGCACAATCTTGTCCGCTGTTTGCAGCTCTGCTGCGCTGCGCGCCAGCTGCACGCTGGCACCCACGGCGCACAATGCCTTCTCCACGCTGCGCAGATTGCCGCTGCCGTAATCCACCAGCGCAATCGTGGTCACAGCTTGCCTTTGCTGCTGGGCAGCACGCCCTGCCGGCGCGGCTCCAGCTGTACCGCCTGCAGCAGCGCGCGCCCCAGCGCCTTGAAGAGCGCCTCGGCCTGATGATGGTCGTCGCGGCCGTAGGCAACGCGCGCATGCAGGTTGGCGCGCAGCGTCACCGCCAGCGACTCCAGAAAGTGCGCCAGCAAACTGGTGGGCACTGCGCCAATTGTTGGCGTGTGCCACTCCGCATGCACCACAGCATACGGCCGCCCGGACAAATCCAGCACCACCTGCGCCAGCGCTTCATCCATCGGCACCCAAGCCGCGCCCATGCGGTTGATGCCGGTGCGCGCGCCCAGCGCCGCATCCAGCGCCTGCCCCAGCGCCAGTGCGCAATCCTCCAGCGTGTGATGCACATCAATGTGCAGGTCGCCGCGCGCCTGCAGAGTGATGTCCACAATTCCATGCAGCGCAACCTGCGCCAGCATGTGGTCCAGAAAACCGATGCCGGTGGCAATCTCATGCCGGCCGCTGCCGTCCAGGTTTACCGTGACGGTGATTTCAGTTTCGTTGGTGGTGCGGGTGATGGTGGCTGTGCGCATGCTGTGCTCCCTGATGAATTGGTTGGTGCGGCTGTAAATATGGCGCGGTGTGACGGCAGGCGCGCTTAGGCAGCCGGCAGCGCGTGCAAGGCCTGCAGCAGCCGGTCTGTGTGGGCGGGCTGCCCCACCGAAATGCGCACGCAGTCACGCAGTGCGGGCTTGTCAAAGTAGCGCACCAGGATGCGCTGCTGCGCCAGCTGCGCCTGCAGCTGCTGCGCCGGCCGGCCCGTTACGCGGCACAGCACAAAGTTTGCCGCGCTGGGAATGGGCTGCAGGTATGGCACCTGTGCCAGCCCGGCAGCCAGGCGCGCGCGCTCCGCAACAATTGCATCAACATGCGCCTGCACCGCCGGCATTGCTGCGAGGGCTGCGCGCGCGGCTGCATCAGCGGCCACGCTCAGGTTATAGGGCGGCTTAATCTTCCAAACATGCTCCACCAGCGCTGCGGGAAATGCGCCGTAGCCCGCGCGCAGCCCGGCCAGCCCGGCGCTCTTGCTAAAGGTGCGCAGCACCACCAGGTTTGCGTGGCGCAGCGGCCATGTGATGCGGCTGGCACCCGCGCCGGCAAAATCGATGTAGGCTTCATCCAGCAACAGCACCAGCGGCAGTTGCAGCAGCTGCAGCAGTTCCGCATCGGCCAGCTGGCTGCCGTCCGGGTTGTTGGGCGAGCCAAGGCACAGCAGCTTGGGCTTGTGCTGCGCAACCGCAGCGCGCAGCGCCGGCATGTCCAGGGAAAAATCCGCGCGGCGCGGCACGGCCAGCACCTGCGCGCCCTGTATGTGCGCGCAGTTTGCATACATGCCAAATGTCGGCGGGCAGTCCAGCAGCACATCGCCGGCATCCAGCAGCATGCGCATCGTCAGGTCAATCAGCTCGTCGGCGCCCGCGCCGGCCACCAGCTGCGCGGCCGGCACGCCGGTGTGCTGCGCCAGCAAGCTGCGCAGCGCGCGGCTTTCCGGATCCGGATAAATGTGCGGGTAGGGCAGCGCGCCCAGTGCGGCGCGCACGGCGGGCACTGCTCCGTACAAGTTTTCGTTTGCGTCCAGCTTCAAAATATCTTCTGGCGCACAGCCCAGTTGGGCAGAGAGCACTTCATACGGCAGGATGGGCGTATATGCGCGCATCTCCAAGACAGCAGTCCGCACCAACTGTGCGGGTGTCCACACGCTTGTGCCTCCCGGCTGGCTGGTATTATTTTTCATAGGTGGATGTCTCAGTTGCTGCGGCAGAGCGCAGCTGCGGCGTGGGCATCCAGCTGCTCGGCTTGGGCCAGCAGCGCCGCAGCCGGCGCCAGGCTGGCGGCGGTTTGCGCGTCCAGCTCAATGATGCTCATGATGCGCACAAAATCCAGCACATTGCAGGGCGATGCAAAGCGCGCGCTGCCGCCGGTGGGCATGATGTGGCTGGGCCCGGCCACGTAATCACCCAGCACTTCAAAGGAGCGCTCGCCAATAAATATGCCGCCGGCATTGCGCACGCGCGCCGCCCAGTCCGCGGCGTTGGCAACGCACAGGCACAAGTGCTCGGGCGCAAACTCATCGGCCAGTGCCACGGCTGTGGCTACATCCGGCGTGACCACAATGCCGCCGCGCTGCGCCAGCGATTGCGCGATCACTGCCTGGCGCGGCAGTGTTTGCATGCGGCGCTGCAGCGCGGCGAGCACTTGTGCCGCCAGCGCTGCGGAGTCGGTGAGCAGGATGGCGGTGGCAAGCACATCATGCTCGGCTTGTGCCAGCATGTCGGCAGCCACCCACTCCGGGTTGGCAGCCGCATCGGCCACCACCACGGTTTCAGTGGGGCCCGCCAGCCCATCAAGGCCCACTGTGCCATACAGCTGCTGCTTCGCAAGCGTCACAAACAATCCGCCCGGCCCCACAATCTTGTCCACGCGCGCAATGGATTGCGTACCGTAGGCCATGGCCGCAATTGCTTGCGCGCCGCCCAGCTGGAACACATGCTGCACGCCGGCCAGCTGCGCCGCAGCCAAGATGGCGCTGGCCACGCCTTGGCCCGCCGGCGCGGGCGGGGTGCACACCACAATCTCTTCAACGCCGGCCACACGCGCAGGCAGCGCGGCCATCAGCAGCGAAGAAGCCAGCGGCGCGCTGCCGCCCGGCACGTAAATGCCCACGCGCCGCAGCGCCACCACGCGCTGGCCCAGCTGCCCGCCCAGCGCAGTGCTGCTCCAGCTGCGCGGCTGCTGGTGCTCATGAAAGGCGCGGATGCGCTGCGCTGCAAGCTGCAGTGCGGCGTTTAATTCTGCGGGCAGCTGGCTGGCTGCTGCGGCCAGCTGCGCTGCTGGAACCGCCAGCGGCGCGGCGGCCACGCCATCGAGGCGCAGGCTCCAGGCTGCGGCTGCGGCATCGCCGTCGCGGCTCACCTCCTGCAGTATGCGCGCCACGGCTGCGGCGGGCGTTAGCGCTGCGCCAAACAGCACGGCAATGCGCTCCAGCAGTTCTGCGGGGTACGCGCTGGCGGCAGCCGCGCGGTTTAGCACGGTGCGCCGCGCCTCGTCTACATCGGTGTAAATGGTGAGCATGTTGGCGCTGCTCAGGCGCGCCCGGCCAGCGCGCGCTGCAGGGCTGCAAAGCGCGCCGGCTCCTCTTCAAAGATGTACGTGACCGGCGAGACCACCACGCGCCCCGCGGCCGCCGATGGCGCGCAGCTCGTTGACCGCGGCGCCGATGCGCTCGCGCGCCACAACAATCTGCACGGCAAACAGGCCGGCTTGCGGGTCGCGCCCGGCCACGCGTGAGATGGTGGGCCCCTGCAGCCCGCCCAGGCTGGTTTCGGCAAACATGCGCGCTGCAATCGCCGCCTCTGATTCGCCGCGGATGTTGGCAATCAGCAGGTGATAGCCGTCAGCGCGCAAGTGCGCCTCCACAAACTCCAGCAGCTGGTGTGCAACCGCCAGCACTGCCGGGCGCTGCTGCAGCGCATTGCGGTTGCCAATCAGCGCTGCTTGCGAGCGCAGGATGCAGCCATCCGGCAGTGCGCGCAGGCGGTTGTCGTGCAGGGTGAGGCCGGAGGCCACCAGGTCTGCAATCAGGTCAGCGTAGCCAATGCTGGGCGCCACCTCCAGCGTGCCTTCGGCGCTGATCAGCTCGCAAGCGGGCAGGCCGCGGGCACTGAGGAAGGCGCCTGTGAGCAGCGGATATTTTGTGGCCACGCGCAGTGCGCGGCGCATGTGCGCTGCGTGCTGCGCCAGGCCGGCCACATTCTGCACGGCCGCCCACTCTTCCGGCACGGCCAGCTCCAGGCTGCACTGCCCGAAGCCCAGCGCATCATGCAGGGTAATTACCGCGCCGTTTTCGCCGCTGTGCTCTTGAATGCTGTCCAGCCCCGTAATGCCAAAATCCAGGCTGCCGCTGCGCACGCCGGCAACAATGTCGCCGGGGCGCTGGAACAAAACATTGAGCGCGGGGATGGCCGGCAAGCCGGCTTGATACTGGCGCGGGTTGGGCTTGACCACGCGCAGCCCGCAGCGCTCCAAAAAGTCGAGGCTGGCGGTTTCGAGGCGGCCCTTGCTGGGCAGGCCCAGGCGGATGTCGGTGCGTTGCATAATTGCTCCTGAATAAAAAAACCCACCCCGGCGGCGGGGTGGGTTTCTGCTTTAGTTGGTGCGCGAAACTAGTCCGTCAAATCCGGGGTGCGGTTGAATATTGCCGATGATGGTGCGCGCAGGTTACGATTGCCACGCCGCAAGCGTACCACAGTTTTAGGTTTGGCGGTTTTGTGCTGCGGGGCTGCGGCCGTGCTGAAGAGGTCAAAGCGCCGCGAAACAAGCACAAATCATGATTACAGCGTACGTAGAAAATTACTATTGGCCCGATATACAACAA
>QWRL01000007.1:0-13411 GCA_003670425.1 Chloroflexota bacterium | reverse complement strand
GTACCACAGTTTGGTGGGTGGCGGTTTTGGGCTGCGCGGCTGCAGCATCCGCTTCTGCCGAATTATTTTCCGTCCGCTGAGCCCACCCAAGCCGCAGCGCCGGCTGTTTGCTGTGTGCTAAACTCGCCGCAGATTATTTATGGTGGATCAGTTCCTGCGCCGCGCTCTCAACCGGGTGCTGCGGCTGGTTCGGATATAATGAAAAACAAGATCCAGGTTCTTTAGCAATCATGATGAATTACATTAATTTTCTGCGGGAAGTGCGGGACAACTTTTTTGAGGTGGGTGCCGTGTGGCCTAGCTCGCGCTTTCTGGGGCGTGCATTTGGCGCTCCGCTGGCGCATCCGCGCGGACCGATGCATGTGTTGGAGGTGGGTGCCGGCAACGGCGCAATTACGCACCAGATTGCTGCCATGTTGCAGCCGGGCGACTGCCTGGATGTGATTGAAATTAACGGCCGGCTGGCGCACGATCTCCGGCTGCGCTTGGAGCGCGATGGGCTGTTGGACCGGCCCGGCATTAAGATCCGGCTGATAAACGCGGACCTGCTGATGCATCACTACGACGCGCACTACGACTACATCCTCTCAACCCTGCCGTTCACCTGCTTTCCCGCTGCCAAGACGCGGGCCATACTGCAGCTGTTAATGGACCTGCTCAAGCCCGGCGGCGCTTTTAGCTACGTCAAATATCTGTTTTGGTATCGCATGAATCGCCTGTTCGGAGATGCGCAAAAAGCCGGCCAAATTAATGGTTCGCTGTCTGTGATCAATGAGTTTGGCGCCAAGTTTGAGTTTGCCAGCCGGATTGTAATGTTGAATATGCCGCCCGCGCGCTTGCAATCCCTGCGCCGGCCGCTGCCCAGCGGCGGATAGCGAGCGCAGCGCATGGTGCAGTCCGAAGACGCCATGGCCCGCCGGCTGCTGCGGCTGGCGCCCAACTCCATGTCGCTTGGTTCGCTGGTGGTGGGCGTAGTGGCCATCATCTTGCTGGACTCGCAGGACTTTTTGGTGGCGGGCCTGCTCATCTGGCTGGGCTCGGCGCTGGATGTGCTGGATGGCGGGCTGGCTGGCAAACTGAACATACGCACGGCGTTTGGAAAGCAGCTGGACAACCTTGCGGACGTGGTCACGTTTGGCGTTGCGCCGGCATTGCTGGCGCATCACTTGCTGCTGCTGGGGGGCGTGCCGCTGCCAATTGCTGCAGCCGCAGCGCTGGTGTATTCCGTCTGCGGTGCTTTGCGCCTGGCGCGTTTTGCCGCCGGCAGCGCCAAGCGCCCCGGCTGGTTTGAAGGCATTCCGATTCCGGCGGCGGCCATGTTCATTGTATCGGCCGGCTTTTGGCAGCAATGGTTAATGGCGTGGGGCTGGGCACCGGTGGTGATGTTGGTGGCGTTTCTGATGGTGAGCCCGTTTGGCTACCCCAAGCATTCCACATTGCGGCAGGTGCCGGCTGCTGCGTGGCTGCTGCCGGCTGGACTGCTGGCTGTGTGTGGCGCTGCCCTCGGCTGGCAGGCGCTGCCCTTTGGCGTGGCCGTGATGTATGCCGCCAGCGGCCCGCTGCTGCTGCTGCTGGGGGCGCCGGCACGGCGCAAGCTGCTGCATATGGTTGGATGACGCGCGCGGCAATTATCTCGCTGCGCGAAGTTCCGGCAATTGTGGGCGGGCTGGCCGTGCTGATTGTGGCCGGCGCGTGGCTGCAGTGGTACTGGCTGGCAGCCAGCGGTGCGCTGCTGCTGCTGCTGGTGGGCAACTTTTTCCGTGACCCGGACCGGCAGCCGGAAACCGCCGGCGCAAACTTGCTGCTGGCGCCGGCCGACGGGCGCATCCGCAAAATAGATGTGGTGGACGAGCCGCTCTTTCTGGGCGGCAAGGCGCTGCGCATCAGCATCTTCCTCAGCGTGCTTGATGTGCATGTGCAGCGCAGCCCGTGCGCAGCCGAAGTGCGCGCCCTGCATTATGTGCCCGGGCGCTTTGTGCCGGCGTTCAGCCCGGCGGCCGACGAAAACGAATCTAATCTTGTGGGATTGCAGACAGCGCACGGGCCGATTGCCGTCACGCAAATGACCGGCATTCTGGCCCGCCGCATTGTGTGCTGGTCTAAAGTGGGCGATGCGCTTCTGGCGGGCGAACGCTTTGGCCTGATCAAGTTTGGCAGCCGGGTGGATATGTATTTGCCGCCGGACTCGCTTGCGCTGGTTGCGGTGGGGCGCCAAGTGTACGGCGGCCAGACGGCTGTGGCGCGCTGGCCGGAAACGCCGCAATAACCACCTGCGGCGCGCCCACTGGCGGCTCGTGGCGCTGCGCTTGTAGCGCGTGTATCAATCGCTGTAGTTGATGTTGCTCCTTTCCGCTTTAAGTATCCATCTATGTTTCACCGCCCGAATATCGGTTGGCATTGAAGTGACTCGCAAGCATTGCCGTGAATAAACTCGACGGCCGCAGAATCGTTTTGACCGGGGCCAGCCGCGGCGTGGGCTATGAGACGGTTAAGCTTTTTAGCAATGAAGGAGCCGAGATTATTGGCGTTGCGCGCGATGCCGCCAAGCTCAAGGCACTTGCAGCGCAGTACAAAGGCTTTCAGGGCATTGCCGGTGACATCACAGACAAAAATCTGGGAGCGACGCTGGCCGGAGCGGTTGCGGCCCGCTGGGGTGCGTGCGATTTGCTGATCAACAACGCGGCTGTGCAGCAGTGGAACCAGGGCTTTCACGCCGAGCCGCTTGACATGCTTGAGGCGCACTTCAAAATCAATGTGCTTGCGGCGCACTGGCTGACCCACGCGCTACTGCCCATGCTGCTGAAAGGCCGCGAGCCACGCATCATCAACGTTACTTCGGGCGCGGGCACCTTTTCCGCGCTGCAAGACCCCAGCATGCCGGCGTATCGCCTCACCAAATTTGCACTGAATGGCATGAGCATCTTGTATGCCGCCGACCTCAAAGGCAAAGTGGCCGTGAATGTGATGGATCCGGGCTGGTTGAAAACGGACCTTGGCGGTCCGAATGCCCCCGGCGAGCCACCGGACGGAGCCGTGCGCATGCTGCAAGTGGCCACGCTGCCGTTTACGGCCACCGGCAAATTCTGGTACGGTGACACGGAGAGCGCGTTTTGAATTTCGGGTGCTAGTGGCGTCGGCGGGCACTGTGTGGCCGCCGCGCGCGCGTTGCTTGTGGGCGGGCATTGTGAGGCATACTTCAGCGCATGAAAGCATGTGAGCCCCGATGGTTTGCGTGGGCACGCTGGCGCGCCGCAGCAGCTTCGCCCCACCACCACCACGGCCGCGCCAGGCATTTGGTGTGCAGGGCGTGCACTGCATGTCTGCCGCCCGGTGTTTGCGGCACCGCCCACAATCTCAGCGTAATTGGTTTATGAAAGCAATGTTGCGTGCGCTGCTGCGCTTTGGCAGGCGTTTGCTGGGAACTGAACAGATTCTGCAAGCCCAGCGCCAACAGCTTGAGTATCAACGGCAAATGTTTGGAGAGCTGCGGCAGCAACTGCTCAGGGCGAACTCGCTCCTGAAATATTCTCTCGTAGATCCGGAAAAAGTGCGCGGGTCTGCCGTCTACCAGCGCTGTGCCGAGATTATTTCCCTGCTTATGCCCATGGACGTTGCCGGCGGCAGTTACGTGCGCGTTGGCCGGAAGTTTGACGGCGGCTATGTGATGCTGGACAATTTTTCCAAGGACAATGTGGCTGCGGCCTACAGTTTTGGCATCAGCAATGATGTGTCTTGGGACGAAGCAATTGCCGCGCGCGGAATTAGTGTGTTTCTGTTTGACCATACGATCGATGGATTGCCAAGGCAACACCCGCAGTTTCATTTTGCCAAACTGGGGGTGACCGGATATCAGCGCGGGGAAAATCTGGAAACATTGGGCGGCTTGCTCAAAAAGAATGCGCATGCGGCGAGCAACAACCTGATTATGAAGATGGATATTGAGGGGTGCGAATGGGATGTGTTTGGCGCGGCCCCGGCAGATGTCATCGGGCGGTTTGCGCAGATTGTGGTGGAGTTGCACGGGTTGTGCCCGGCAGCGCCAGACCCGCAGTACTTGCTGCTTGTAAATGTGCTCAAGAAAATCAACCAGACTCATCAATGTGTGCATGTGCACGCCAACACCAACTGTGATCGATTGTGGGTTGGCGATTTGGTGCTGCCGGAATTGCTTGAGGTGACGTATGTGCGCCGCTCCGACTTTCAAAACAAGCTTGTGGCAAATACGCGGCGGTTCCCGACTGAAATTGACCAGCCGACTTTTGAGCACATGCCCGATTTTGAGCTGGCCAGCTTTTCAGCGGTTGGCGGCGGTTAATTCGGCGCGCTGCGGCCGCAGGCTGCCAGTGTGGCTGTGGAACGCAGCGCCAGTTTTATCTGCCCGGTGCAATGCTGCCGCAAGAGCTGGGGGCACCCCTCAGTTCATGCGCCAAATGCGGGCAGGCATTGGTTGCGGCAGCGTGCTGCACGCGTTTGATAATTCGTTGCTCATTTAGAAAAAGGATGTAAACATGGGTCAATCCAGCGCGCCATTTCGGGTCTTGGTTACAGCTGCGGCTGCCGGCATTGGCCGTGCCATCGCAGCGGCATTCATGCACAGCGGCGCAAGCGTGCACGTTTGTGACTTGTCCGAGGCACTGCTGGTTGATTTCAAAGCCGCGCACTCCGGCCTCGGTGTTACCCGGGCAGACGTGTCGGATCCGGCGCAGGTGGAGCGGCTCTTTCAAGAAGTTGAAGCGCAGATGGGGGGCTTGGATATTCTGGTCAACAATGTTGGCGTTTCCGGCCCGACCGCTGCGGTGGACGAGGTATCAATTGCGGACTGGCAGTCCACACTGGCCGTCAACCTCAACAGCCATTTTTACTGCATGCGCAAAGCCGTGCCGCTCTTGAAGGCGGCGGGCGGCGGTTCCATCGTCAGCATCTCGTCCACGGCGGGCTTGATGGGCTATCCCATGCGCGCCCCATACGCGGCATCTAAATGGGCGCTGATTGGTTTAACCAAGACGCTGGCCATGGAGTTGGGCGAATTTAATATTCGAGTGAATGCTGTGTGCCCCGGCTCGGTGGAGGGGCCGCGCATGGACCGCGTGATTGCGGCAGAGGCCAAGGCGCGCAATATTGCGGAGGACACGGTGCGGGATGGCTATCAGCGGCAGGCATCGCTGCGCACTTTTGTGCGCGCTCAAGATATTGCAAACATGGTTCTGTTTTTGTGTTCAGAAGCGGGCGAGCGCATCTCCGGGCAGGCACTGAGTGTGGATGGAAACATTGAGACGGCGCGCAACTAATTGCTAACGACGGCGCGGGCCGGCTGCCGGGCGCCGGGGTGATGGAAGTGCCGGAGCTGATTTAGTGTGCATGCCGGCCCCGCCGGCGGCAAGCGTGAAACCAACGCGGGTGCGCGCTACCGCGCACCACTGCTGCCGGCCACCGAGTTTGACAGGCAGCAGGGTATGGCATACTTCTACCCATGCAAAGAAATTCCAACCCCGTCAATGTGAGCGCAACCACAAGCAACGACACCCCGTACGCGGCGAGCCCGATCGAACCGCAGGCCACCACATCGCAGGCGCAGCGCTGGCTTTTTGGCGTGGCCATGATGGGCGTCACCATGCCCGGCCAGGTCTTCGGCGTGTCGCTGCTATTTTTCTACACGGACGTCAAACATCTGCCGCCGGCGTGGGCAGCGCTGGCGCTGACAATCTACGCCTTCTACAATGCGGTCAACAACCCGCTGATCGGCTACTGGCAGGACCGCACACGCTTCCGGCTGGGCCGGCGCATTCCCTGGCTGCGCTATGGCGCGTTCCCGTTCATGATTATGTTTGCGGTTTTGTGGCTGGCGCCGTTTGACGGCGCAACGCAGCCCTATGCGCTGCTGGCTTATTTTGTTTTTGTAATTGTTGTGTACGACGCGATTAACAGTGCGGTGAGCAACGCCTATTACGCGCTGCTGCCGGAAATGTTTGTGAATTACCGCGAGCGCACAGATGTGGCTGCGAAGATGATGATCTTTCTGACCGTGGCACTGCTGCTGGGCGTGGCGCTGCCGCCGGTGATTGCCGACCAGCTGGGCTGGGGCCTGATGGGCATCCTGTTTGCCGGCGTCGGCCTCGTGGCAATTCTGATTGGCCAGTCTGGCATGGTGGAGACGGGCGTGGCCGTCGAGCCGGACATGACCTTCCCCCAGGCATTGAAGTACATCGTTGCAAACCGCAGCTTTATGACGCTGACGGTGGCGCAGACGCTGCGCTTTGTCACCACAAACAGCATGGCCACGGGCATGCTCTTTTTTGTGAAGTACTCGCTGAAAATAGACGGCGCGCAGACGGGGCTGATACTTGCGACGGCCTTCATTGTTTCGGCGCTGATGCTGTATCCGTGGCGCCAGCTGGTGGCAAACCGTTTTGAGCCGCGCACCACTGCGCTGCTGGCCTACGTGGTGGTGGCACTGGGCATGTTGCCTTTGTGGTTTGTGACCGACCTGACGGGCATGCTTGTGGCTGCAACCTTCATCGGTGTGGGCTTCGCCGGCATCTTCCTGATGGACAACATTCTGCTCTCAGATGTGATTGACGAAGACGAGACGCAGACCGGCGCCCGGCGCGAGGGCATGTACTTTGGCATGAACGGCATGGTGATCACGCTCAGCACCGCGATTGTATCGATTGCGTTTGGCGCAATTGCGCAGATTTACGGATACGACGCCACGCTTGCGGAGCAGCCTGCCAGTGTGGCGCAAGGCTTTCGGATCTTCATGACGTTTCTGCCGTTTGCGGGATGCACCGGCGCGTTTCTGGTGCTGCAGTTGTATCCGTTGCACGGAGAGAAACTAGTTGAAATGAAGCGCACACTAGTGCGCATGCGCAAGCTGTAGCAGGGCTGGCTGCCCGCTTGCGGCGCCGCGTGAGTGCGGCACGCTGCGTAGCGCAACGACTTCGGCGCAACTCGTAACCGCGCTTGCCAGGCTAGTGCGAATGCTGGCGCTGCGGTGCGGCATTTGCCATGTCGCAGTACAGGCCGGCCGGGTCGCAGCCTTCACTCTCCAGCTGCAGCGTGACATGCGTGATGTTGTAATTGTGGCTCAGTACTTCGTTTACCGCGCGCCGGATTTGAACGTGGGTGCCGGGTGAAACTTCACCCGTGACGATATGGGCCGACAGGGCGCGCAGATTTTGCGTGATGCTCCAGGCGTGCAGGTCATGCACGCCGCGCACACCGCTTACTGCCTGCAAGTCGCGCACCAGCACGGGCATGTCCAAATCTTGCGGGGTGCCTTCCAGCAAAATATTTACGGCTTCTTGCAGGATGCCCCAGGCCGTCCGCAAAATCAATGCGCTAATCAAAACGCTTACCAGTGGGTCAAACCAGTTCAGGCCGGTGAACGCGATAACAATGCCGGCGATCACAGCGCCAATGGTGCTTGCCACATCGCCCATCAAGTGCGTGAAGGCGCTGCGCAAATTCAGGTCGTGGTCACTGCCCTGCTTAACCAGCCACGCCGTGCCGAGGTTGATGGCCACCGCCAGCAGCCCGACGCCAATCAGAATGTTGGCTTCAACCGCAGCCGGGGAGAGGAAGCGCAGGTAGGCCTCGCGCAATATTCCAAGCGCAATCAGCACCAGCGTTGCTGAGTTGGCCAGCGCCACCAGAATGCCGGCGCGATGGTAGCCAAAGGTTTTTTGCGAGTTGGCCGGCCGTGCCGTGAGGCGCAATGCATACCAGCTCAAGCCCAGTGCAATGGCATCCGTGACATTGTGCACCGCGTCCGACAACAATGCGAGACTGTTGGACCAGTAGCCGGCCACGGCTTCGATGACAACGAAGGCCAGCGTGCACCCGAGAGCCAGCGCAATGCGCGTGGTGGTCTGGCGCGCCAGATCCCCGAAATGTGAGTGGCTGTGGGCCATGCGGGTGCTTAAAGTTTTTTCGGGCGCAGCAGGCGCGATGAGTTGGCCATGATGCCCAGGTCCGGCAGCGACTGCGCGGCTGCCGCCAGGATCGGCGGCAGAAATCCCATGGCCGCCAGCGCCAGGCCGGTCACATTGTAGAGCGCGGTGAACGCCAGGTTGGCCTTGACCACACCCATCGTGCGCCGCGCAAGTGCAAATACTTCCGGCACCAGCAGCCAATCCGCACGCATCAGGACAATATGGGCTGCCTCAATTGCGATGTCTGTGCCGGCTACGCCCATGGCAATGCCCACATCGGCCTGCGCCAGTGCGGGGGCATCATTGACGCCATCGCCCACCATTACAACGGTGTGGCCGCGTGCCTGATAGTCGCGCACCACTGCAATTTTGTCTTCCGGCAGCAGGCCGGCACGGTAGCGCACCCCCAGTTTTGCAGCAAGGTCTGCGCCGGCATGTTCGTTGTCGCCGGTTAACAATTCAATCTGGCGCACGCCGAGGCTGCGCACGGCCGCCAGCGCGGCGGGCACCTCCGGGCGCAGCGTGTCGGCAGCTGCCAGCACGCCCAGCAGTTCGGCATCGCGCCGCACAAACAGCAGCGTCTTGCCCTGCGCCTCCAGCCCGGCTGCACTGGCCGGCACATCCGCCGCAGCCAGCATGCGCCGATTGCCAACCGTGATGCGGTGGCCGCCAACCATGGCGCTGATACCCATGCCGGGCACGGCTTCAAACGCCTCGGCTGCGCACAACTGCGCATTGCTGCGGCGCGCAGCGCTGCGCACCGCTTCGGCCAGCGGGTGCTCTGAGTAGCGCTCGGCGGCAGCGGCCAGCGCCAAAATGTCCGCCGGCAGGCAGCCGTTCAGCGGAATGACATCAGTAATTTGCGGCTCCCCAAGCGTCAGGGTGCCGGTCTTGTCCAGCAGCAGCACGTCGGCGCGCGCCAGTGTCTCCAGATACTTGCCGCCCTTAATGAGCACGCCGCGTTTGGCGGCTGCGCCCACGGAGGCCAGCATGGCAATTGGCGTGGCGAGTGCGATGGAGCATGAGCAGGCCACAACCAGCACAGCGGCGGCTGCCAGCGGGTCACGGCGGACGATGAAGGTGAGCGCAGCGAGGCTGGCCACCACCGGCAGATAGTACGCGCTGAACTTGTCTGCGAAGCGCTGCACGACGGCGCGGTGCGCCTCGGCTTCTTCCACCAGCTTTACCACGCGCCCAAAAGTTGTGTCGGCGCCAATGCGCGTAACTTGCACGCGCAATGCGCCGACGCGCGCAATGGTTGCGGCATACACGTGCGTGCCGGCGGCTGCCTCAACCGGCAGGGCTTCGCCGGTGATGGCAGCCTGGTCGATAGTCGCCTGCCCGGCGAGCACCAGCCCGTCCACTGGAATCTTGTCGCCGGGCCGGATGATTACCGTTTCGCCAACTTGCAGCGCGCCAATGGGAACTTCCTGCTCCACGCCATTGCGTTCCACCCGGGCGGTCTGCGGCGCCAGCGCGCCAAGTTCTTTTACCGCCCGGCGCGCACCTTCCGTGGTAAATGTCTCGGCGTAGGCGCCCATGCGCATGAAGAAAACAATCACAGTGGCGGTTGCCCACTCGCCAATCGCCAGCGCGGCCAGCACGCCCACGGTCATCAGCGTATGCGAGATAACCTGGCGCCGAATGCTGGCGCGCACCACCTTGCTGAAGATGGGCCAGCCACCTACAACCACAATTGCAAGCCCGGCCCAAAACGGCACGAACCCGGTCAGCTTGCGAATGAAGCCAAACCATTCGCCAACCACAACGATGAACAGCGTCACCCCAAACGCAAAACCCAGCTGCGTGCTGATGCGGCGCGCAAGATTGTTGAGCAGCGGCGCTTGTGCTGCGGCTGGCATCGGCATGCGCGCCGGCACACGATAGCCCGCGCCCTCAATGGCTGCATGCAGTGTGTGCATTTCCACGCGCGCGGGATCCAGCCGGATGACCGCTTTTTCCGAGGATAGAAAAACCTGCACCGACTCAACCCCGGGCAGGCGGGCGATGGCGTGCTGCACCGCTTGCGTGCACTCGCCACAGTCCATTCCCGTAATCTGGAGTTCGAGCGTTTCAGTCTTTGGCATGCTGTTCCGCCGCCGGCCGGCGATAGCGCGTGCACTCGTAAACGCCTTTGGCCACATCGGCCAGCAGGGCATCCGCCAGGCCCAGCAGCTGCGCCACGCGCGCATCGCTCAACTCATAATGCACAAAGCGGCCGTGCTGCTCCGCGCTGACCAGGCCGCAATCACGCAGGCAGGCAAGATGGTTGGAGACGTTCGGTTGCGTGAGCCCGGTGGTGTGCACAATCTCCGTCACCGTTTGCGGCCCGTCGCGCAGCGCCTCCATAATGGAGAGGCGCGAGGGGTCGGAGAAGCCACGGAACAATTTTGCTTGCAGATCTATAGTTTTGGGGCTGGGCAGTTTAAGCATGGAATTATTGTGAACCAACGCTAAATATCAGCAGATGCTGATATTATACAGCAATTGGTTGCGGCCGGTTTTCGCGACGCGGTGCAGCGCTGCTAATTGCTTTAGCTGTTAGCCAGCGGAGAGCGGCTGCTAGCAGAGCCGCGCACCAATGAGCGCAGGTGCTGTGCGCTGCGCAGGCATCCGTTATGGATTTGGCAGCGCCAGGCGGGCGCGCAGGGTTGTGCATTTACATTTGACAAGCCCACGGCGCAGGCATAAAATTAGCATCTGCCGGCCGACCTCACAACAAGCCCGGAGCAAGCAAACCCAAAGGAGCGGTTCATTATGTCGCACTCACTGCCAACGCTGCCGTACCCGCACAACGCCCTTGAGCCGCATATCGATGCGCGCACAATGGAGATCCATCACGGAAAGCATCACAATGCCTACGTGACCAACCTTAACACCGCACTCGACGGAAATGCCGAGCTGCAGAAGCTGAGCATTGAGGCGCTGGTCTCAAAGCTGGACGCCGTGCCCGAGCCCATCCGGGCTGCGGTGCGCAATAACGGCGGCGGCCACTACAACCACAGCATGTTTTGGGAGTCGCTCAGCGCCACGGGCGGCGGCGAGCCGAAGGGCGCGCTGGCGGACGCCATCAATAGCGCGTTTGGCGACTTCGCCAAGTTTAAGGATGCGTTCAAGAAGGCGGGCGTCGGGCGCTTTGGCAGCGGCTGGGCATGGCTCAGTGTGGACAAGGGCGGCAAGCTGGTTGTTACGTCCACTGCCAACCAGGACACACCGCTGGCCGATGGCCTGCACCCGGTGCTGGGCATGGATGTGTGGGAGCACGCGTACTACTTGCACTACCAGAACCGCCGGCCGGATTACATTGATGCGTTCTGGAATGTGGTGGCATGGGATGTTGTGGGCGCGCGCTTTGCGGCCGCCAAGAAGTAAGACCGAAGCAGCGCCAGCCAGAAAAACTCAGGAGAGCAATACATGACTCATATTATTACCAGCCTTTGCCTGCGCGACAGCTCATGCGTGGAGGTGTGCCCGGTGGAGTGCATCATCCCGGGCAAGCCCAGCAGCGAGTGGCCGTGGTTTTACATTGACCCGGACACCTGCATTGACTGCGGCGCCTGCATCCCCGAGTGCCCGTACGAGGCCATCTTTACCGAGGAAGAGGTGCCGGCTGATTACGCGGCAAAAGGCACTGAGTACATTGCGCGCAGCGGGCTCACCGGGCACTACGAAGGCAAGAACGACAAGGGCGAAGCGGTAGTGCTGGAGTGCACCCGCATGCTGGAGGCGGGCGAGATTGTGGACCTGCGCCCGGACATTGCACCGAACTACGCGTACTTCAAGGAAGGCCCCGGCTATAAGGCGCTCGAAAAGTAAGCGTCTGCAGCGGTGAGCAACAATGATTGCAACGGGCGAGCCGCACGGCTCGCCCGTTTTATTTGAGGGGGATACCATGACACATCGCATTGAGCGCGACTCGCTGGGGGAGAAACAAGTGGCGGACGAGCGCTACTACGGCATTCAAACGCTGCGCGCGGTGGAAAACTTTCCGGTGAGCGGGCTGCGGCCGTGGCGCGCGTTTGTCTGGTCGATGGCGGCCATCAAGCATGCGGCTGCTGATGTGAACTGCGCGCTGGGGCTGCTGGACGGGCGCATTGCCGGCGCCATCAGCAGCGCGGCTGCAGAGGTGCTGGCTGGCGGGCTGCAAGCGGAGTTTGTGGTGGATCCGTTTCAAGCCGGGGCGGGCACGTCGCACAACATGAATATGAACGAGGTACTCGCCAACCGTGCAATTGAACTGCTGGGCGGAAAGAAGGGCGACTACCAGCTGGTGAGCCCGAACGACCATGTGAACATGGCGCAGAGCACCAATGACACGATTCCCACGGCCATCCGGCTGGGCTGCTTGTGGCGGTTGGAGGAACTGCTGGGCGTGCTGGCTGCGCTGGCGGACTCGCTGGCGGGCAAGGCGGCTGAGTTTGACGATGTGCTGAAGTCCGGCCGCACGCATTTGCAGGATGCGGTGCCGGTGCGCATGGGGCAGGAGTTTGGCGGCTATGCGCTGGCTGTGCGCCGCGACCGCGAGCGCATTGCGCGCAGCGCAGACGGCCTGCGCCAATTGGGCATTGGCGGCACGGCCACGGGCACCGGCCTCAACGCCCACCCGGAGTACAGCGCGCGCATGGTGGTGCGCCTGGGCGAACTGACCGGGCTGCGCCTGCAGCGCGCCGAGAATTTGTTTGAGAGCATGCAATCGCAGGCGGATGCGGCCGATTTTTCCGGCGCGCTGCGCACAGCAGCGGTGACGCTCACGCGCATCGCAAATGATTTTCGTTTGCTGTCTTCGGGCCCGTCCACCGGGCTGGATGAGATTCGCCTGCCGGCGGTGCAGCCGGGCTCATCCATCATGCCGGGCAAGGTGAATCCGGTGCTGGCAGAAATGCTCAACCAGGCGATGTTCCATGTGCAGGGCTGCGACCACACTGTGGCGCTGGCCGCGCAGGCCGGCCAGCTGGAATTGAACGTGATGATGCCGGTGATTGCGCACAATTTGTTTGAGATGATGCAGGTGCTGATTGGGGCGGTGCGCGCCTTTGACGAGAAGTGCGTGCGCGGCATTACGGCCAACCGCGAAAAGGCGGCGGGCTGGCTGGGGCGCAACGCGATTGTGGCGACGGCGCTTAACCCGCTGATTGGCTACGCAGCGGCAGCGGAACTGGTGAAGGCTGCGCTGCAGCGCAACATCAGCATTCGCGAGGCGGCGCTGGAGCGCATGGGCGCGGGCACGCTGCTAAACAAGCAGAGCGGCGCCAAGGTAACGGCGCAAGAAGTGGACGCGGTGCTGGGCGATTTGCGGCGCCTGACCGAGGGCGGCATCCAAGGCGTGGGGTCGGCGGGGTGATGCAGAGGCCGAATTGAATTTTTAGCTTTAGTAAAGCTCGAAATGCACGCGGCGCCGGCCGGAAGTTGACCCGCAGCTGAGAAAGTGAGGGGCGCTGCGCAAAGCCCCGAGCCGAAGTTTGGCTGGACTCGTCGCTGGT
>QWRL01000069.1:8738-11109 GCA_003670425.1 Chloroflexota bacterium | reverse complement strand
GGGTGTGCGGGGGCAACACCACGCGGGGGGGGGGGGGGGGGGCGCCCCCCGGGGGCCGGCGCGGGGTGCTCATCGACCGCCATGAAGTTTTTCCGGTTGTGAATTGTTTGCGCATTGTGGAGCTGGGCGAACTGCTGGCGGTGCTGCCGGGCGTTTGATCTTGATGCGCGTTGAGCCCGCCGCAAAATAAGTGCACGGCTGCAGCGGCTTGCATTGCGCACACCAATTTGCGAACCCAAAAAGTTGTTTGACGCTGTGCGGCGAAGCAAGCAATAAACCCTCAACAGCAGGCGCGCGATGACCATCTCACTTGAAGCGGTGGGCTACGTGCGTGGTGGGCGCGCGCAAGCCGTGGATGACAATTGGGGAGACGTGTGCGCTGTGATCGAGCTGGACAGCGCGCGCTTTGGCGCAGCAGCGCTGGCCGGGCTGGAATCTTTCTCGCACCTCGTCGTCATCTTTTATTTTCACGCAGCTGATCCCGCCAAGATTGAGCTCTCCGCCCGGCATCCGCGCAACAATCCCGCCTGGCCCAAGGCCGGCATCTTTGCCCAGCGCGGCAAAAACCGCCCCAACCATTTAGGCGTTTCTGCCTGCCAAATTCTCAAGGTGGACAGCACCCGCATCCATGTGCAGGGATTGGACGCGATTGATGGAACGCCGGTGCTGGATCTCAAACCATACATGCGCGCCTTTGAAGCACGCGGTGAAATCAAGGAGCCGGCCTGGGCTGGCGAACTGATGTCAAACTATTGGTGAGCAAATCCGATTGCGGCCCGCGGGTGCGGGCTGCGCTGGTGGACTAATTGGAAACTGCGTGATTGCCGTCGTCCCGCAGTGCACCGGTTGTTGTATAAAACTTTCCGGCTCGCATGCGTTTTGGCGCACCGCGCGCCGGGCAGTTTGATGGCTGCGGATTGCGGGGACCGTAACCGGGAAGCGGAGCGCACTCTTGCGCAAGTGCGCGGCCTTCAGCTCCTCGGCCTGGACTCGAACCAGGAACCAACCGGTTAACAGCCGATCGCTCTGCCAATTGAGCTACCGAGGAATATTTGTGGATTATAGTTTTGCGCGCCAACAAGTGTCAAGCAACTACGCTCCAAACTTGCTCATTCGCATCGACCCTGCGGTAAATTTACCTTTTCATGAACACTAAGCAAACAGCGCCGGGTGCGGGGCGCCTGAGTCCGAACGCGATATTGGCGCTGGTGAGCGTGCCCATATTTATTGGCGCACTGGACTTGACGGTTATCTCTGCTGTGCTGCCGGCATTGATGGCGGACCTTGGCATTCCGGCGCAGACCGGCCTCAACGATGCCGCGTGGATGGTAAGCGGCTACCTGCTGGCGTACACCATCTCTATGACGTTCATGGGCCGCGTATCAGATATCTGGGGCCGGCAGCGCGTACTGCTGCTTGGCCTTGCCATTTTTATGCTCGGTTCTATATGGGTGGCACTGGCGCCCGGCTGGCCGGCGCAGCTGGTGCAATGGCTGTTGCGGCGCACGCTGCACTTGCGCCCTGACTCTGGTTTTCTGAAGCTGTACGTATTGATTGCCGGCCGTGTGGTGCAGGCGTTTGGTGCCGGTGCGCTTGTGCCGGTGAGCATGGCGCTGATCGGCGATGTGTTTCCCGCGCAGCAGCGCGCCGTGCCACTTGGCATCATCGCTGGCGTGGACACAGCCGGCTGGGTGTTGGGGCATTTGTATGGCGGCGTGATGGTGCAGTACTTTGCGTGGCCGGTTTTGTTTTGGTTGAATGTGCCGCTGGCCGGCGCTGCGCTGCTGGTGCTGGCACGCTGGCTGCCGGCGGTCCGGCCGCAGCCGCGCGGCATGCGTTTTGATTGGGGTGGTGCGCTGCTGGTGAGCCTGATGCTCGTGGCGCTCAATCTGGCGCTCAACACCGGCGCTGACGCAGCGCCCGGCAGTCCAATGCCCACTGTTGCGGCAGCATTCTCGCCCGGCTGGCTGCTGGTGGCAGGCGGCGCACTGCTGGCCTTTGTGCTGGTGGAGTGGCGCAGCGCGCAGCCATTGCTTAATCTGGGCGCATTTCGCAATCGGGCGTTCAGTGCTGCCACATTGCTGAACTTGCTGCTGGGCTTCTGCCTGATGGTGGGCCTTGTGAGCGTGCCACTCTACATCAATACAGTCACCACCATCATGCAGCGCCTGGAGCCGCAGCGGGCGGCGCTGCTTACCGGTTATTTGCTGTCTGCATTTACACTGCCGATGGCACTGGCTGCAATTGGCGGCGGATGGGTGGCCCAGCGCGCCGGCAGCCGCGCTGCAGCGCTGCTGGGCTGCGCGCTGGGTGCGGCTCGCCTGCTGGCGATGCGGCGCGGGCAGGCGCCCGGCCGGCGTGCTCTGCCCCG
>QWRL01000069.1:0-8728 GCA_003670425.1 Chloroflexota bacterium | reverse complement strand
CAGTGGCTGCGGGGCCTGCGGGGCCAGGCCCAATTGCAGCAGGGCGCTGCCTTTGTGGCGGGCAGCCTGCTGCTTGCCGGCAGCGGGCTGGGGCTCACGCTCGCGCCCATCACCACAACCGTTGTTGACGCCGTGCCCGAGGGCGAGCGCGGCTCGGCCGCGGCGCTGGTAATCATTATGCGCTTGATTGGCATGAGCGTGAGCGTCTCGGCCATGACGACGTACGGGCTGGAGCGCTCGCATGCGCTGCTGCTGGCCGGCACTGCCGGCATGCAGTTGGCGGACTTTGCCGCGCAGGTGCAGGTGCTGGTGAATTCCACAACGCAGGTGATTGATGAGATGGCGCTGATTGCAGCGCTGGTGTGCGCACTGGCCCTGCCAATTGCGGCCGCCTTGCAGCGGCGTACGGCGCCGGGCACTGCCGAATGAAAGCGCTCGCAGCTGAAGCGCATGCACTGCTGGGCCTTGAACTTGACGGCGGGCAGATGAACGCGTTCGAGCAGCTTGCGATTGAGCTCACCAGCTGGAATCAGCAGCGCAACCTCACCACCATCATTGATCCGGCGGGCATCCGCATCAAGCATTTTTTGGACTCGCTGTGCTGCGTGCTGGCTTTGCGGGCTGCCGGCGCTGCGCTGCCGAACCTGAAGGTAGTGGATGTGGGCAGCGGTGCCGGCTTTCCGGGCCTGCCGCTTAAGATTGTTTTTCCGGCGCTGCACATGACAATGGTGGAGGCCACGCGCAAAAAGTGTGAGTTCATTGAGCATGTGGTGCAGCTGCTGCAGCTAAAAGGCGTCACTGTGCTGCATGCGCGGGCGGAAGAAATCGGGCGTACAGCGGCGCACCGTGAGCGCTACGACTGGGCAATTGCGCGTGCTGTTGCACCGCTGCCCGCGCTGCTGGAATACCTGCTGCCGCTGGTGCGCATTGGCGGATTTTGCCTGGCGCAAAAGGGCAGCACTGCAGCGGCCGAAGCCCAGCAAGCTGGCGCAGCGCTGGCCGTGTTGGGCGGGCGTCTGGCGCAGTTGCTGCCGGTGGAGCTGCCGGGTGTGGTGGAGCCGCGCTTTCTGGTGTTGGTGGCAAAGCAGGCCGCAGCGCCTGCCAAATATCCGCGCCGGGCCGGCCTGCCCGCCAAGCGGCCGTTGTAGCTGGCCCGGGCGCTTAGCCGATTAATCTTGGATGGGGTGCCGGCGCGGGGAGCCCATCCACCGGGCGCGGTGCAAGCAAGTAGGTGAGCACCGCTGCCACTGGCAGCAATAGAATGCTGGCGCGCAGCGGCCAGCCGGGGTTAATGGCATACAGCCAGCCCGCAGCTGCCGGCGCCAGCATGCCGGCTGCAAAGGTAACTGTGGCGCTCAGCCCGAAAGCCAGCCCATGCTGCTGCACCGCCACCACGCGCATCGAGATTGCATCCACAAAACGGCGTGAAATGCCCACGCCGGCCCGCAGGAAGAACGCAATTGCGAGCAGCGGAAGGCTGCCCGTGTTCAGCAGCACCAGCGCATACACAATGCCGGCGGCCTGCAGCACTGCAAACACGCGCCGGGGTGGCAGTCCGCCCAGCGCAAACCCAAGCGCGAATTCACCAAAGGCAAGCACGGACCCAAGTATGCCGATATGTGCCAGGCTCACCTGCCAAGTCTCTTGCAAGTATCGCGAAGCAAGCGGCACCCCCAGCTGCAGCGAGAACATTCCAAAGAACACGAGCAGCATAAAGCCCATGAAGCGCCGGTTGTGCATCAAGCTCAGGTAGCCGCGGTTTATTTCTGTCGGTGTGTGCGGCAGTGGCCGCGTAAAGACAATCACCACTGTGGACGCCACCACCAGCACCAGCCCCAAATAAAACGCGCTGCGCAAGCCGAAGGTTTGCGCCATCCAGCCGCCGATGGTGGGGGAAATCATGAAGCCCGCGGAAAATGCAGAGAACACCAGCGTCAATGCGCGCTGCGGAGTCAGCTCGCCGCGTCCGTCCATGATGTAGCGTGTGAGCGGTGGAATTACAAAGCCGCTGCAGCCAAATAGAAACCAGCCCAGCGTGAACCACGCCAGCGTGTTTGTGAAGGCAATAATCGCCATGGCAAAAATGCCCAGCGGCCAGCTGATCAGCAGAGAAATATGCGGCCCGTAGCGGTCGGCGGTAATGCCGGCCGGCAGCATGGTGATTGCCAGGCCAAAGGAAGAGAGGGCGATGACATAACCGGTCTGCACTGCATCGGCACCCATGTCGCGCAGGTGCAGCGGCACAAAGTCGTAGAACAAGCCCTCGCCAAATCCCCAAAAAAACAAGCTCAGCGACACCAGCTGCAGATTGCGGCTAAGGCCCGCAAACACGCCGGTCACCCAGCCCGTGACGGTGCGCATCATGCCGGCATCTGCTGCGCCAAAAACTTTTCGACGGCGGCAAACACCTGCGCGCGCTCCACATCTTCAGTGATGACATGGTCGCCGCGCGCCAGCAGCAGCATCTCTTTGTGCTGCGAGCCCAGCCGGTCGCAAATGCGCTGCATGTCGGCCGGCGTTACGGCGCGGTCTGCATTGGAATGGATCAACAGCGCCGGCGCAGTTACTGCGGGCAGCAGTTCCGGCAGCACGCGCAAATAGTCCACAACCTCGGCCATTGCGCGCAGCGGGCGCACGCCGTACTGCACGCGCCGCTGCAGCGCCTGCGGGTCCACCCATGAAGCCGTGGCGCTGGTCTTTTTCATATAAGGATGCACGTGTGAGATCTGGCGCAGCAGCGCAACGCGCCAGTCGGCCGGAATTGTGTACGGCGTGCTGAGCGCAACCACGGCGGCCACGCTTTGCTCCGCGGCCAGCTGCAGCGCAAGCATGTCGCCCGGCGATAGGCCGATGACGGCAACATGCGTGCAGTGCGCGCGCGGCAGCAGCAGGGCGTCCTGCGCTGCGAGCTGCCAGTCCCACCAGCGGGAGCGCGTTAAGTCTGCCGGCTGCGTGCCGTGATGCGGCAGGCGCGGCGCGTGCACCGTGTAGCCGCACGCCGCCAGATGTTCGCCGAGGCCGCGCAGCTCTTGCGGCGTGGCGGTGAAGCCGTGCAGCAGCAGGCAGCCGGCGGCCGTGCCCTTAAAGTAAAACGGCTCGGCGCCCGGCATTACGCGCGGCGCTGCGCGGTTGGCGCTGAAAGTCACGCCAGCGGTACCAGCTCGCGCGCCAGCGACGAAAGGCTTTCCGCGCCCGCAGCCGTGATCACCATGTTGTCTTCAATGCGCACGCCGCCAATCCCGGGCAGGTATACGCCGGGCTCTATTGTAAAAGTCATGCCCGGCTCCAGCAGCAGGTGGTTGCCCATCTTCATGTCCGGCTCCTCGTGCACCTCCAGCCCCAGCCCGTGGCCGGTGCGGTGAATGAAGTAATCGCCCAGGCCGGCGGCTTCGATTTCGGCGCGGGCTGCGCGGTCTACGGCATGGCCGGTGGTACCGGGGCGGGCGGCAGCCCGCCCGGCGGTGTTGGCTGCCAGCACGGCGGCGTAAGCCTGCTCCAGCTGCGGCTGCAGCTTGGCGCCGGCCAGCGCATAAGTGCGCGTCAGGTCCGCAACATAATTTTCATGCGTGCAGCCCCAATCCAGCGTTACAAAGTCGCCGGCTTGCAGCGTGCGCGCGGTGGGGAACGCGTGCGGGTTTGCGCCGTTCGGGCCGCTGGCCACAATCGGGCTGAACGGGATGCTGGCGTCTGCGCCGGCGCGCAGCAGCTGCACCGTCAACTCGCTCGCCAGCTCGCGCTCACTGATGCCGGGGCGGATGGCGGGCTGCGTTGCCAGCATGGCGCGCTGCGCCACATCAATGGCTGCACGCATGGCTTGCAGTTCGCCGGCGTCCTTGCACATGCGCAGCGTTGCCAGCACCGCGTCCGCATCCGTGGGCTGCGCCTGCAGGCCGGCGCGCGCCAGCAGGTCCAGCTCCAAAAAGCGCATGCGCCGCCCTTCGATGCCCAGGCGTGCTCCGCGCAATGCCAGCGCGTGCAGCGCAGCTGTGGCTGCCTGCAGCGGGCCGGCTTCATCTGTGTAGGTAAAAAGTTCGCAGCCCGCGCTTTGCGCTTTGGTTTGCTCCAGCGCCGGCACCATCAGCAGGGCGGCGCCGCTGGCTGGCACAAAGCACAGCGTGGCCCTTTCGCTAAGGTGAAACTCCAGCCCGGTAAGGTAGTGCATGTTGGGGCCGGGCAGTACAGCCAGCGCTGCCAAGTCTGCCGGTTGCAATTGTTTTTGGATGCGTGCAATGCGGCCGGGGTGTAAAGCCATGTTGTTCCTTCCTCTAAAAGTTTAAATTGGGCGGGTGTAGTCTGGGCGCTGCGCAGCTAGCTGCTGCTGTTAACCAGCTCGGGGAAGGCAGCGGTTGGGTTTTGCAGCAGCAGCTGCGGCTGGCCGCGCAGGTATTCATCAAAAAATGCCACGCTCATCGCGCGCACTATTATTAACGCGCGCTCCCCGTCAATCGACCCCTTCAATCCCAGCAGCGGCGCCAGCGGGCTCAGCATTGGCAGGTCTGAAAAATCATAGTGGCCGCTGTTGCGCATTGTGAGCAGCAGCGTGCGCCCGCGCAAGTTGGGCCGCACCTGCGCAAATTGCTCCTGGTTCTCCTGCGGGTTCCAGCCCGTCAAAGATTGCCGGTCGCTGAAGAGGAACAATGCGGGCTGCGCGAGCCCGGCGCTGCGCGCCTGCTCAGACACGGGATTAATCCACGGGTCAAAGCCAAGATAAGCACCGCATTGCGGGCTGCGGCTGCAAAACTCCAGCGCCGCTCCGCCGCCATTGGAGTGGCCGGTGATGCCCACGCGGTCCAGTGCGAGGCGGCCGGCCAGCTGGTTTGCGGGTTCTGTTTGCGGCAGCGCGCGCAGGTACCCAAGCACCAGTTGGGTGTCACCCACCCATTGCCCGGCCTGGCGCATTGCCGCGGCGTGGTACACATCCGCCGGCGCACCGCGTGGCAGGATTGCGCGGTTGTGCTGCAGTACGCGCCCGTCCGGCATGATGGTGCCCACCGCGCCATACGGATGCTCCGTGCTTACAACCACATAGCCGTGGCTGGCAAGTTCTTCCATCAGGAATGTGCTTTGTGTGCGGAAGCTGTCCCACCCGTGTGAGAAGTGCACCACCGGCAGCAGCGCGGGTGTGCTGATGATGGGTGCATTGGGGTAGGAGTTTGCCGTGCCATACTTTAGGTGGTCCAGCAGAAAGTCCGGCATCTTGATCGCGCGCGAGATCATGGGCGCCAGCTGCTCCACGTTTTCCAGCCACGGGCCGCGCTGTGCGCCGGGCGCGGGCACGGCCGGATACCATACCTGCACCAGCACCGCGCGCGCATCCAGCGCGTTGTTGGAATAAATTTCTTTGCGCACCGGATCGGTTACTGCAAAGCTGGTGACGCCCACTGCATAGCGGCCGGTGGGTGGCATGAGTTGTGGCACGGGAAACAAAAGTGGCGGCGCGGCGGATAGCAGCGCAAGCAGTGCCAGGCTGCTGCCGGCCAGCAGGCGGCGGCCGCGCAACAGCTGGCTGCCCGCCAGCAGCACGCTGCCCGCATACAAGCCCCACAGCTGCCAGCGGTAGCCCTCCAGCACAGGCTGCAGCACCAGCAAGCCCGCCAACAGCGCGGCCCAGCCCAGCCGCAAGCGCGCATCGCGCTGCGCTGGCCACGCCAGCCCGGCAGCGGCCGCCAGCTGCGTCATTACCAAAGCCCATTCCAACGCGCGCACAGTGTGAGTCTACCTGCTAAATTGCGGCACTAAACACACGCGATTGGGGCCGTGTTTCCGTTATACTTTGCTGCGCCTATGCCTGATTTGGCAGGGGAAACTGCAATGCCGCAACCTGCCGATCTGATTATTTCAAACGCGCGCGTGCTCACCCAAGATCTGCTGCTGCCGCGGGCGGCGGCGGTTGCGGTGCGTGGTACGCGCATTGTGGGCGTGGGCAGCGTGGAAGATTGCGCGGAGTTCAAGGGGCCGGCCACGCGCATGGTGGATGCGCAGCAATGCACGCTGCTGCCGGGCTTCATTGACAGCCACCTGCATTTGCTTTCCGGCGCAATTGGGCTTGGCCATGCACAGCTGCAGGCAGCCGGTTCTGCCGCAGATGTGCAGCGCTTGCTGCGCGAGCACGACCACGCGCACGCGGGCCAGCCGGGGCTGCGCGGGCTTGGGCTGCGCTACAACATCATCAGCCAGCGCGCGCAGCTGGATGCGGTGGCTGCGGACCGGCCGCTGCTGGTGACAGCCTACGACGGGCACACGGCCTGGGCCAACACCTGCGCATTGCAACAGGCGGGCATCCTGAATGGCGGCGAGCCCACCGGCCCCAACAGTGTGATTGTGCGGGATGCAGCCGGCGTGGCCACTGGCGAACTGCGCGAGGCCGGGGCCATGGAGCCGGTGCGCAAGCTCTTCCCGGACCCTTCCACTGCGCGCCAGCGCCAGCTTGTGCAGCATGCCGTGCAGCTGCTCAACGCTGCCGGCGTCACCAGTGTGCACAACATGGATGGCGACTTGGAGCAAATGCAGCTCTACCAGGCCATGGAACAGGCGCACGAAATGAGCCTGCGCGTTTATGTGCCGTACCATGTGACGCCGGCCGCTACGCTGGAGATGCTGGCCGAGGCGGCCGAGATGCAGTCCGTGCGCGGCGCGTTTGTGCGCGGCGGCGCTGCCAAGTTCTTTATGGATGGCGTGCTGGAGAGCTACACCGCGCTGCTGGTGACGCCTTATGCAGACGCGCTGCACACGCGCGGGGATGCGCTCTTCAGCCTCGACCACTTCATTCGCATGGCAGGTGCTTGTGACCGCATGGGCTTGCAGGTGGCGGTGCACTGCTGTGGTGATGGCGCGGTGCGGCGTGCACTAGATGGCTTCGCAGAGATGCGCCGCCTGAACGGCCCGCGTGACAGCCGCCACCGCATTGAGCACATAGAGCTGATAGCGCCTTCAGACTTGCAGCGCTTCCGCAAACTGGATGTGATTGCGTCCATGCAAACTGCGCACTGTCCGCCCGATATGCTGGCCAACGATGTGTGGCCCGCGCGCGCCGGGCATGACCGCTGGCCGCTGTCGTTTGCATGGCGTGCGGTGCGCACATGTGGCGCACATTTTGTAAACGGCAGTGACTGGTCGGTTGCGTCGTTCAATCCCATGCTGGGGCTGGATGCCGGCCTCAACCGCATGCCGTGGGCGCCCGGCCAGCCCAACGACCACCTCACGCTTTATCAGCTGCTGCCGGGCTACACGCGCGATGCAGCCTGGGCTGAGTTCAAAGAACATGAGAAGGGCCGCGTCTGCAGCGGTTTGCTGGCGGACCTTGTGCTGCTGGATGCGGATCTGGAGCAGACTGCACCGGAGCTGGTAAAAAATGTGCGGCCGGTGATGACTGTTGTGGATGGCCGCATTGTGCACGGCGCCGGCTAGTTCCGGCCGGCATAGTCTTGGCCGAACTTCCTGTTTTGGGCATTAGTGCTTGCTGCGCAAGCGCATGCGATTGCTGGGCCAGGCACTAACAAGCCACAGAAGTCTCCAGTAGCGTGTGGCGCAGGGCATCCTGCGCTGGCTTAGCCATGGGTGTAACGCACTTGTGCATTAGGGCCAGTGTGCTGCCACCCACTCCTGGCGCACTTCGCGCACATCTTTAACCCGCGTGCCAATGCAACACCCCAAAGTTTTTCAGTCTGTGGGCTGGTTGTGCGCCGGCATCTTTGTTTTCTCGCTGCAGGATCTGGTGGTCAAGTCTGTCAGCGGCTTGTATCCGGTACACGAGGTAATTGTGATCCGCAGTGTGGCTGCGATTCCTTTTCTATTTGTGTTGGTTTGGCAGGCGGGCGGCTTGCGTGCCGCCCGCTCTCCGCGCGCTGGGGCCCTGTTGCTGCGCAGCGTGATGATGCTGCTGGCGTACACAACTTATTTTCTTGCATTTCCGGTGATGAAGCTGGCTGACATCAATGCTTTGTATGCCACTGTGCCGTTATTTGTGACGGCGCTGGCCGGCCCGTTTCTTGGCGAGAAGATTACCGCGCAGCGCTGGGCTGCGGTCGCCGTTGGCTTTGTGGGCGTGCTGATTATGGTGCGGCCCGGCGCAACGGTATTTGAGCTTGCGTCGCTGCTGCCAATTCTTTCAGCGCTCGCTTATGCCACGGCGCAAATTTTGGCGCGGCGCATTGGGTTGGCGTACTCGGCTGCAGTGATGTCGTTTTACCAGAACTTCATTTACCTGGGTGGCGCTGCAATTCTGGCTGCGGTTGTTACCGGCTGGGGCGGCGGATATTCGGGCCACCCCAGCATCGAGTTTTTGGTGCGGCAATGGGTTATGCCGGACCTGCAAGACTTGATTCTGATTGCGCTGTGCGGCCCAATTGCTGCAATCGGGATGACAATGCTCGGCCAGGCCTATCGCCTCACTGAGGTGAACTTTGTTACATCGTTTGAGTACACCGCACTAATTTGGGGCACGTTGTGGGGTTATGTGGTGTGGCACGAGGTGCCCGGCATTAGTTCGGTGATTGGTGCTGTGCTGATTGTGCTGGCCGGTCTTTCGCTGCTGGTGCGCTTCAATCCCCAGCAAGCAGCAGTGCCAGAGTTTTTGGAGCGCTAAGGCAATAGAGCTTGTACTCTAGGTAACTTCGCAAAGCTTAAGTTGTGTTTGTTATGTAGTGGAGTGAGCATCTTGGCACACCTTGATTCAGAACTATGCAGAATATTTATTGATCTCAATGTAGACTTTCTCGTGATAGTCCTG
>QWRL01000068.1 GCA_003670425.1 Chloroflexota bacterium | reverse complement strand
CTTATGTGTCGTGGCTGCGCGCCCGCATCGGGCCGCGCAAGGTGCTGCTGCCGTGCACGGCAGCGCTCGTGCGCAATGAAGCGGGAGCCTTGTTGTGGGGATATAGCAAGGATTTTGACTGCTGGGTTGTCCCCGGCGGTTACATGGAGTTGGGGGAGTCCATTGTCAGTAGTGTGCAACGCGAGGCTTTGGAGGAGACCGGGGCGCAAGTAGTACCCGTAAAATTGATAGGGATTTATGCCGGGCCAAGATTTGAAGTGTCGTATCCAAATGGCGATGAAGTTCAGGCGTTTACCTTTGCGCTTGAATGCCGGATGCTTGGTGGCATTTTGCAACCAGATCCAAACGAGGTGAGCGAGCTGCGGTTTTGGGAGCGCGGCACAATCCCCGAAAACACACTGCCATCCTGTACCAACATGGTTCGAGATTTAGATTCTGGGAAATGTGGTTTCGAGGCGCCCAGCGGCAGTGACTCGCCAGATGATGAGTGGCAAGTGGTGCGCAAACTTGTGGGCACCAGCCGCATGCTGACTGTGGGAGTGGGCGGAATTGTGCGCAATGCTGCTGGCCATATTTTGCTCACCAAGCGGGCGGACTCCGGGCTGTGGGGATTGCCCGCCGGCGTAATGGAACTTGGTGAGACTCCGGCTGGCACGGTTGTGCGCGAGGCTCGTGAAGAGCTTGGGATTGAGGTGCGCCCAACGCGATTGCTTGGCGTGTTCTCCGGCCCACAGTATCAGTTGAAGTATCCGGACGGGAACGAGGTGCAGGTCACATCGGTCTTGTTTGAGTGTGAGTGGGTGGGCGGCAGCATGCGGCCGGACGGAGTTGAAGCGCTGGATGCGGCATTCTTTGCAGCCACGGCGCTGCCCCCAATGTTTTGGGTGCACGAAGACATTCTGCGCCGCGCACTCGCATCACCTGACACCGCGATTTTTATTTAGGTGCGATCGTGCAATCACTGCAAGTGCCAGACGAACCTGGATTAAGTTCGCCAGAAGTGCTGCGGTGTAAAATGCCGCTATGCCTAGAATGTTTTAGTGGCGGAGGTTTCAACGATGACTAGTGAACGGATCGTAATTTCAACTGAGAGAGCCCCCAAGGCATTGGGGCCATACTCGCAGGGCGTGCGCAGCGGGGAGCTGGTGTTCACCGCCGGTCAAATTCCGCTCAACCCGGCAACGGGAGTACTCAACACCGGCACGATTGAGGAGCAAACGCACCAGGTGCTCGGCAATCTTGCGGCAGTCCTTGAAGCTGCGGGCAGCAGCCTGCACCATGTTGTAAAGACTACGGTGTTCCTTGCAGACCTGAATGACTTTCAGCGCATGAACGCGGTGTACGCCGGCTACTTTAGCGACAAGCCGCCGGCGCGCAGTACGGTGCAAGTGTCCAAGCTGCCGCTGGGCGCAGCCATCGAGATCGAATGCATTGCGGTCGCAAAGTAATCTGGCTGGCATGTGCCTTGGCTGACCGGTTTGTTATACTTGCATGCAAGGGCGGTTAGCTCAGCTGGTTAGAGCATTGCGTTGACATCGCAAAGGTCGTAGGTTCGAGTCCTATACCGCCCACAACTTCATAGCAAAGGCGCTGACCGGGAACCGCCGCGGACGCGAGCTGACAGAGATAGGAGGGCAAGGCTGCAACCCTTCTTCAGCACTGCGCTGCGGTTTACCCCCCGCGAGCTGAACCCTGAACTGCAGTAAGGGAACCGGGTAACCCCGTTAACGGTTGAAGAGATGGCCGCGCGATGCGGCTAATCTGGGTGGAACCGCGAGAGCCTAGCTCTCGCCCCAGTGCGGGGCGGGAGCTTTTTGTTTTTATATTTTTGAGATTTTGCGCATGAGCGAGCGAGGATGCGATGGCTAAACAAACTGTTGAACGATACGAGGAGACCGAGCTGTACCGGGTGCGCCATTCGGCTGCGCATGTGATGGCGCAAGCGGTGCTGCAGCTGTTCGGAGGCGACGCACGCCTTGCAATCGGTCCGCCGATTGAAGATGGCTTCTACTACGACTTTGAGCTGCCGCGGTCACTTACACCTGACGACCTGCAGGCGATTGAAACCGGCATGCGGCGCATTGTCCTGGGCAAGCATGCCTTTGTGCGGCGCGAGGTAAGCGCTGCCGACGCGCGCGCGGAATTTGCTGCGCAGCCCTATAAGCTGGAGTTGATTGACGGCCTTGTGCGCGGCGGCCAAGACGATTCTGGCAAGCCCGCGGCCGATGCACCGGCAATCACGTTTTACACCCAGGACACTTTTACGGATTTGTGCCGCGGGCCGCACCTTGAGCACACCGGCCAGTTGAATGCGCAGTCCTTCAAGCTGCTGAGCGTGGCGGGTGCGTACTGGCGGGGCGATGAGAAGAACACAATGTTGCAGCGCGTGTACGGAACCGCGTGGCGCACGCCGCAAGAGTTGAAGGATTATTTGTGGCGACTGGAGGAGGCGCGCAAGCGCGACCATCGCAAGCTTGGCAAAGAGCTGGGCTTGTTTCACTTCTCTGAAGACATCGGGCCGGGCCTGCCGCTCTTTACGCCCAAGGGCGAGCTGCTGCGCCACCAGATGGAGACGTATGTGCGCGAGACCCAGACGCGCCATGGGTACCAGCATGTGTGGACCGGGCACATTGTTAAAGAGGATTTGTACAAGCGCTCTGGCCATTACGAAAATTATAAAGACGCCATGTTTCCGCCGATGGTGGACGACAACATTACCTTTCGCTTGAAGCCGATGAACTGCCCGAGCCACATGACGCTTTACCGGGAGATGGGCTTGCACTCTTACCGCGAGCTGCCCATGCGCTTTGCCGAGTTTGCAACGCTGTACCGCTATGAAAAATCCGGTGAGCTGAGCGGGCTGACGCGTGTGCGCTCACTCACGCAAGATGACTGCCACATCTTCTGCACGCCCGCGCAAGTGGGCAGCGAGTTTGCACTTGCGCTGCGGCTGATTACCGAAATCCTCAACCGCTACCGCTTTGCAGATTACCGGGTGCGGCTGTCGCTGCGCGGCACGGCTGGCAAGTATGTGCAGGATCCGGAAAAGTGGGAGCAGGCGGAAGCGGCACTGCGCGCGGCGCTCGAAGTAAGCGGGGTGGACTACTACGAGGCCGAAGGTGAGGCGGCTTTCTATGGCCCCAAAGCAGACTTCATGGCGCGCGATGTGCTCGGGCGGGAGTGGCAGCTATCTACAATTCAAGTGGACTTCATTCAGCCAGCGCGCCTTGGGCTTGGTTATATCGGGGAGGATGGCCAAGAACATGTG
The DNA here is from genome assembly GCA_003670425.1 of Chloroflexota bacterium. Classification (GTDB taxonomy): domain Bacteria; phylum Chloroflexota; class Anaerolineae; order Anaerolineales; family UBA11657; genus BD1. Next base: position 7,849 of record QWRL01000068.1, on the reverse strand, counting down.
CCGGTTGTGCTCCATCGCGCAGTGACGGGCAGCACGGAGCGCTTTTTGGGGGTGCTGATTGAGCATTTTGCAGGCGCATTCCCGGCCTGGCTGGCGCCCGTGCAGGCAATGCTGGTGCCGATTACGGATCGCAATCACGCCTATTGCCAGAAGCTGGCAGCAAGCTTGACCGATGCCGGTTTGCGGGTTGATTGGGATGGCGGAACTGAGCGCATGAACGCCAAAATCCGCAAAGCCCAACTCTCCAAAATACCCTATATTCTAGTGGTTGGCGACCGGGAGGAAGAGCAGGGCGGGGCAGCGGTTCGACTGCGCTCGGGCGAGGACTTGGGCGCCAAGCCTGCGGCGGAGATTATCGCTTTGATGTTGGCGGCTGTGGCTGACGGCACCTGATGGCGGGCGGCGCGCAAATATTAGAGCTTTGTAAGAAATATTTCCGAGCCATTGACAGCGCCATATTCCGAGAATATCATCAGGTCGTTAGCACTCAAGTGACGGGAGTGCTAATTATTCAATAAAGTCAAAAATTTGATGGAGGCAAACAAATGTCGAAGAAACAGTCCGTGAATTTGAAACCGTTGGGCGAGCGCTTGATTATTGAACCGATCGAGCAGGACGATGTGACCCTGAGCGGTATCGTGCTGCCGGAGACGGCAAAGGAGAAGCCGCAGAAGGGCAAAGTGCTGGCTGCTGGCCCGGGCTCGCGTGATGAGAAGGGCAGCCGCGTCCCGATGGATGTGGCGGTGGGTGACACGGTGCTTTTTGCAAAGTACGCCGGCACCGAAATCAAGATCGACGACAAGAAGCTTCTGATTCTGAAGGAAGCGGATGTTTTGGCGATCGTTCTGTCCTGATACAGATCAGGCGCATAATCAATCAACAAGAAAGGATTTGAACAATGGCTGCAAAAATTTTGATATTTGACGAAGACGCGCGACGCAAACTGAAGTCTGGCATCGACCAGCTTGCAAATGCAGTGGCGACGACGCTGGGCCCGAAAGGCCGCAACGTAGCGCTGGACAAGAAGTTCGGCGCGCCGACAGTGACACATGACGGTGTGACGGTTGCCAAGGACATCACCCTCGAGGATCCATTTGAGAATATGGGCGCGCAGCTGCTGGCGCAGGCCGCAACCAAGACGAATGACATTGCTGGTGACGGCACCACCACTTCCACGGTCCTGGCGCAGGCGATTGTGACCGAAGGCTTGAAGCTGGCCTCGGCCGGCCTCAACCCGATGATGGTCAAGCGCGGTCTGCAGGCTGGAACCGCTGCTGTGGTTGCGAGCATCAAGGCGCAGGCCAAGAAAATCACAACCAAGGAAGAGATTGCCTCCGTGGCTTCGATTTCCGCGGCGGACACCGAGATCGGCCGTTTGATTTCTGAAGTGATGGACAAGGTGGGCAAGGACGGCGTGATCACGGTTGAAGAGTCCAAGGGCTTGGCTTTTGAGACCGAGTACGTGGACGGCATGGAGTTTGACCGCGGCTACATCTCGCCTTACTTCGTCACCGCGCCTGAGTCGATGGAGGCGGTAATCAACGACCCCTACATCCTGATTCACGACAAGAAGATCTCTGCGGCTGCGGACATTGTGCCGTTGCTGGAGAAGCTGGTGCAGATTGGCAAGCGCGATCTGGTCATCATCTGCGAGGATGTGGACGGCGAAGCGCTGGCCACACTGGTGCTCAACAAGATGCGCGGCATGCTGAACGCGCTGGCAGTGAAGGCGCCGGGCTTTGGTGATCGCCGCAAGGCCATGCTGCAGGACATTGCAGTGCTGACCGGCGGAACCGTCATCACCGATGAGCTGGGCCGCAAACTGGAGAGCACAACCGTTGCAGACCTCGGCCGCGCGTCGAAGGTTGTTTCCACCAAGGATGACACCACCGTCATTGACGGCAAGGGCGCCGAGAAGAAGATCAAGGGCCGCATCGAGGAGATCAAGGTTGAGATCGACAAGAGCACTTCTGACTACGACAAAGAGAAGCTGCAGGAGCGCCTCGCCAAACTGAGCGGCGGCGTGGCAGTCATCCGCGTCGGCGCAGCCACCGAAGTTGAGCTGAAGGAAAAGAAGCACCGCGTTGAAGATGCGCTTTCGGCCACGCGCGCTGCGGTGGAAGAGGGCATCGTTCCAGGCGGCGGTGTGGCATTGCTGAATGCAATTCCGGCACTGGACAAGGTGACCATGGAGCACGAGGATGCGCAGGCGGGCGTCAGGATCCTGAAGCGTGCACTTGAGGCGCCGATCCGCAAGATCGCGTCGAATGCCGGCCAGGATGGCTCTGTGATCATTGACACTGTGCGCCGGCATCAGGCTGCGGACAAGAAGCATGGCAAGAACATTGGCTATGACGTGATTAGCGAGCAGTACTTGGACATGGTAGCCGCCGGCATCATTGATCCGGCCAAGGTAACGCGCGGCGCGCTTGAGAATGCCGCTTCGATTGCCGCCATGATCCTCACTACTGAGGCGCTGATCACCGATGCGCCAGAGGACAAGAAGTCGCCGATGATGCCGCCCGGTGGCGGCGGCGGCGGAATGGATTACTAAGCCGCGTTCAATCGCAAAAAGCCCTCCGTATTCGGAGGGCTTTTTTATTTCCGGGGGAAGTCGATCGGCACAAGTTCGCGCGGGTCGCTGTCCTCCCGAACCCACGCCAGCAGTATTCCCAAAGCCACCACGTTTAAGGCAGCTGAAACAAGACCGGTGCTGCTGATACCCGCAGCCAGCAGCCGGCCGCCCACCAGCGCGCCCAGCATGCGCCCCACCGCATGCGATGCCATAAATGCGCTCATGACATGCGCACGAGCATCTGGCATGGTTTCGCTCATGAGTGGGATAAGGGTGACGAGCGTGAACTCGAATGAGAGATAGACAAGAAAGAGACCGCTGAGTGCGCCGGGCAGGGTGCGGCCTAAGGCCGGCAAGACAGCGTAAGCCCCAATGCTGGCCACAAGACCCCAAATGCCCGCCCGGCGCTTGCCCAGGCGGTCAGAGAGCACCATTACGCCGCCCTCACCGAGCAGCTCGGCAACCCCAATCACCGCGGTGGCCAGGCCGATGGCCGTCAGCGCCAGCGCAAAGCTGCCCTCGAGCCACGTTCCAAACACCACACTGAGATTCTCGTTGGCACCAGATATCAGCACGCCCACGGCAAGGCCGCCAAGTACGCGTGGGTTGCGCAGCACCTGTGCCCAGCCCGGGCCGGCAGTGCGTGCACTGGCATGCGCTCGGGGCGGGTCGTGCGGCATCACCAGCCACAGCACGGCAGCTGCCAGCAGACCCAGCACTGCCAGCGGGCCGAAAGGTGCCCGCCACGCATCGGCCGGTGAAGCTGCATTGACCAGCAGCCAGCCAACCACCGGCAAACCAAAAAAGAAGGCGCCCGACCAACTGAGCTCAAGGAAAGCCATCACCCGGCCACGGTGCGCGTAGGGCACCCGCTCGCCAATATAGCTTTGAACAGAGGTGTCGAAGAGAATTTTGGCTGCGAGCCCAAGCACTGATCCAACAGCCAGCGCAATCAAGCCCGGCCACAGCGCAATGAACGCCATTGCCCCGCTGAACACGGCAAGTGCAAGGTACATCATGCGCCGCCGGCCAAAGCGGTCCGGCAGCTGCGCAAGCAATGGCGCGCCCACTGCCAGTGCGGATCGAATACTCAGCAGCTCGATCAGGCGCGGCACGGGCACACCGAGGCCGCGGCTGAACACCGGCAAATATGGGTAGGGCATGCGCAGCGCAGTATTGAGCACAAGCCGTGCGGCAGTTGCCACCAATACCTGCACATTCATCGACGCGCCGCTGCGCGGCGGTTGGTTTGCTTCCATTGCAGAATCAGGCAGCGGGGTAGCCGTGCGGGTGGCTGCGATGCCAGTCCCACGCGGTGGTGAGAATGCCATCCAGATCCGAGTGTTGCGCGTGCCAGCCCAGCTCGCGCCCAATTTTGTCAGGTTGTGCAACCAGCCGCGCTGCATCGCCGGCGCGGCGCGGCGCCTCTACTGCGGGAATGGTGTGGCCGGTGATGGCGCGCGCCCGCTCCAGCAGCTGGCGCACCGAATAGCCGTGTCCGCTGCCAAGGTTATAGGTGAGCGCCGGCTGAGTGCCAAGCGCCTGCAGTGCCATTAGATGCGCAGCGGCGAGGTCTGCAATATGAATGTAGTCGCGAATGCAAGTGCCGTCCGGTGTGGCGTAATCTGTGCCGTGGATGGAGAAGGCTGCCTGCTGCCCGAGTGCCACCTGCATCAGGCGCGGAATGAGGTGCGTCTCCGGCTGGTGCGCTTCGCCGCGGCCGGGCAGCGCGCCACAGGCGTTGAAGTAGCGCAAGGCGGCGTAGCGCAGGCCGTGCACTTGATTGTGCCAGTGCAGCATGCGCTCAATCATCAACTTGGTTTCGCCATAAACGTTTGCGGGCTGCAACGGGCTGTCTTCCGTCAGTGGATCCGGACTGCTGGCATAGACCGCAGCGGTGGATGAAAATACAAACTTCAAGCTGCCGGCATTTATGGCGGCTTCGATGAGATTGAGTGATCCGCTGGTGTTGTTGCGAAAATAGCGCGCGGGCTGCTGCATTGATTCGCCGGCTTCGATCAGCGCGGCAAAGTGCAGCACGGCTTCAAAGTTGGCGCTGCCCAGTGCGGCTGCAAGTGCCGCCCGGTCCTCCAGATCCCCTTGAATGAAATGCGCGCCGGCCGGGATTGCAGTGCGGTGCCCGCGCGAGAGGTTGTCGTAGACCGTGACTTGGTGGCCGGCTTGCAGCAGCGCTGCACACGTGGTGCCGCCAATGTAGCCCGCGCCGCCGGTGAGAAAGATGCGCATGCGTTAGCTGGCGCTGCGCACGCGGGCAGCAGCTGCCAAAAGGCAGCGAGCCGGCTGGCGGCGGGTGATTGCTGACTGGTGCATTCGCAAGCGCTTCACGCCGGCAGCGCTTTGAGCTTGCCCACGCGCGCCATGATCTTGCGCAGGCCGGCTTTTTCAAATGCCACGGTTGTCATTTCATCCCCGCCCATTGGCTTGCTTTCAATTACCACGCCCGCGCCAAAATCAGGATGTGAGACACGCTGCCCGGTTTGAAAAACTGCGCTGGGGGCGGAGCGCACTGCCGCGGGTGTGCTGGCCCAGGCAGTGGCTTGGGCAGCACTGCGCCGTTCGCCTTCGCGGGCCGGCACGCGGCCCTCAAGCAGCGCAGCGGGAATATCTTTCAGGAAGCGCGAGGGCAGGCTGCCACTAAACTCGCCAAAGTTGTTGCGCCGAAAAGTGTAGGAGAGCAGCAGCCGATGCTTGGCGCGTGTGAGGCCAACATACATGAGGCGCCGCTCTTCTTCCATGCCCGTGGGGTCTTCCAGTGAGCGGCTGTGCGGCAGCAAGCCGTCCTCCAGCCCCACCAGGAACACCACACCAAACTCCAGTCCCTTGGCGGCGTGCAGCGTGAGCAGCGTGGGCGCACCGCCCGAGCCTTCGGGCAGGTCGTCCACTTCGGACACCAGCGCCACATCCTGCAAGAATTGCGTCAAGCTTTCCGCCGGGCTCTCGGTGGCCACGCTGCGCAACTCGAGTACGTTGGCCCAGCGTTCGTCGCCTTCCACCGAGCCGTCATTGATGAACGCAGCATAACCGCTGGACTCAGTAATTAAATTTATAAGCTTGGGCAGGGTGAGCTGCTGGCTCTCTGCAATCCAGCGCACAAGCAGGCGCCCAAAATCTGTGAGCGCACGGGCGGCGCGGCCGGCTATGGCTGCCTGATGCGGGCTTGCGTCGCCATCAGCGCCCAGTTCCAGCAGCACCAGCGCAGGTGTGCTGCCGGCAGCCGCCGCGCACTGTTGCAGCGTTTCAACCGCCTTTGCGCCCACGCCGCGCGGCGGCGTATTAATCACACGCATCAGGCTCACGCTGTCGCGCGGATTTTGCACCAGGCGCAGAAAGGCGAGCAAGTCCTTTACCTCGCGGCGCTGGTAGAAGCGCGTGGCGCCCACGAGGCGGTATGGCAGGCGCGCACGCACAAACTCGTCTTCCAGTGCGCGTGACTGTGCATTCGTGCGGTACATGATGGCACAATCGCCGGGCGGCGTGCCACCGGCGGTCAGCGTTGCGATGCGTTCGAGCACCCACTTCGCCTCATCCGCCGGATCGTAGGCCTCGTGCAGCACAATTGGCGTTCCATCGCGCCGCTCGGTAAAGAGCTGCTTGCGTGTGCGCTGCGGATTGCGGTCGATGACCGCCATTGCCGCGTCGAGAATGTTTTGCGGGGAGCGGTAGTTTTGCTCAAGCAGAATCACAAGCGCACCTGGATGATCTTTTTCAAAGCGGAGCACGTTGCGGTGGTCCGCACCGCGCCAGCTGTAAATGGATTGATCCGGGTCGCCCACCACATACAGGCAATCGTGAATGGCAGACAGCAGCTGCACAACGCGGTACTGCACAAGATTCGTGTCCTGAAATTCGTCTACCAGCACATGCTCAAACTGGCGCTGGCAGCGCTCGAGCGCTTCCGGCACCCGCTGGAACAACTGCGCAGTATGCAGCAACAAGTCATCAAAGTCGGCTGCGTTGTTTTCGCCAAGCAATTGCTGATAGCGCACGTAAACGCGCGCCACAACCTCGTTCAGGTAGCTGTCGGGCAGAAAGTCCGCAGCCAGCACCATTTCATTTTTGGCGCGCGAGATGGCGCCCAGCAGGCGCTGCGGCGGGAAGCGCTTCTCGTCTATGTTCAGGTGCTGGCTGGCCTGCTTGAGCAAAGCCACCTGGTCGGCGGTGTCGTAGATGGCAAAGTCGCGCGTGAGCTCAAGCCCGGTGGCTGCCTGCAGCGCATCCGCTTCGCGCCGCAAAATGCGCGCACAGGTGGCGTGAAATGTGCCCACCCAGTTGCCCGCGAGCGGCACGCCCAACTGCGTGCCGATGCGCTCGCGCATTTGCTTGGCTGCTTTGTTGGTGAAGGTGACGGCCATCACGCGATGCGCGGGTGTGCCGTGCTGCACAAGATGCGCCACGCGCTCCGTGAGCACGGCCGTCTTGCCCGAGCCCGGCCCGGCCAGCACGAGCACCGGGCCAGCGGGCGCGGTGACAGCGCGCAGCTGCTGCGGGTTCAGACGACTGCTTGTTTCCATCGGAGGCGCGCCTCCATTTTAGCAGCGCAACTTAATTTCCCAAAGGCCGCGGCAACGGCGTACAAAAGTGAATGCTTGCAACTAAAATAGAGCAGCAATGTCAAAATGGATGCGCAGCCTTAGTGCGGTGCGCTGCAAGAACGCAGTGCTGGCCGGGTTGCTAATCGCGCTGTGGTTGAGTAGCCAGGTCTTTGTGGCTGGGGCTGCATCGGCCGCACGCACTGGTCGGCAGATTGCGGCAGCGGGCACGGCCACAATAACTCCTACGCCGTTTTTGGCAAGCGGGCGGGCGTTGTGCCGGCCGGTGCGCCAAAGCAACGGACGCATGCGCGTGGAATGTAGTTTCCCCAAGCCGCCGGGCAGTATTTTGGCCACGCGCCTTGCCCCAAAGCCGGCTGTGCAATTGACGCTGATGCCCGTGCGCACGCGGGCGCCTTAGGTTAGGTGTGGTTTGGTGTGGCGCTTAAGTGCGCCGCAGACTGTGCCGCGCAGCCATTAACTCGGTGACAAAGAGTGGCGAGTGTCCCCGGCAGGACTTGAACCTGCGACTTCTTGCTCCGGAGGCAAGCGCTCTATCCACTGAGCTACGGAGACGTGCTTCAGAGTTTACCACCGGCGTGGCTGCGCAATGACGCCCAGCTGGATGCAAGGTGCACGGCCAAACTGGAACGCCGCCCGAAGATCTGCGCTGCGCGCAGCGCAAGCCGCAGCTCACTTGCATCTGCAAATTCCGGAAGCAGTA
>QWRL01000067.1:2286-11236 GCA_003670425.1 Chloroflexota bacterium | reverse complement strand
GCGCCGCTTTCCATTGGCCCGGGCCGGCACGGGCCGACGCTGTGCGCCAGTGCGTGGCCTTTGGCCCACTCGTTCACCATCATTGCACCCTGGCGCGCACTGACGGCGGGCGCGCCCTGGCCCACAAACACCTGCCAGTCCGCGCTGCCCACGGCTGCCAGCCAGCGCGCTGCAATGCTGGCGCAATTCTGCAGCATTTGCTCAATGTGGTCGGCCACGCGCGCCAGCTCGTCAAACGCGGCTGCATCCAGCCGGCCCTGCCACGCGCGTGCCAGCAGCCACAGCAGCGCGAGCGAATTCACATAAGTCTTGCTGGACACCGTCTCTTCCGCGCCGGCGTGGAGCGCAAGCACGCTGCGCGCGCTGTGCGCCAGCACACTCTGCGGATCATTGGTAATGGCCAGCAGCGCGCTGGCGGGGCGCAGCTGGGCGCACACCGGCTGCACCTCTGCACTGGCGCCGGATTGTGAAACGAACACAACTGTTTCTGCGCGCGCCAGCCAGACATTGCCGGGCTGCAGCAGGTCTGCAGCTTCCAATGCCAGGGCCGCAATGCCGTTGCGCTGCAAATGGCGCGCGGCCAGCAGCCCGGCGTGGTGCGATGCGCCCATGCCTAAAAACAGCGGCTGTGCGCCGGCTGGCTGCGCCAGCAGCAGTTTGCGCGCTGCGGGCTGCTGGTAGTAAGCAGCCAGCGCGCGCAGCGCTGCTGGTTGCTGGCACATCTCATCAAAAAACTTGCTCATACTTGCTTATGCTCCCGCTATTTGATTATAAAGGTGCGGGGTGCGAGTCGCTGAGAAACTGCAAGAGCGCCGCGTTGAAGGCCTGCGGCTGCTCCACCATGATCGCATGCCCGCCATTTAATATCAGCTGGCGCGCGCCGGCAATGCCGTGCACAAGCCCGGCCTGGTTTTCTGGCAGCACAGTTGCGTCTTGGCTGCCGGTGATTACCAGGGTTGGCACGCGCACCGCGGCCAGCCGCGATTGCACATCAAAGCGCGCGAGCGCCAGCATGGCGCTGCGGTAGGCGCGCACATCGGATTGCAATATCTGCCGGTAAAACGCGGCGCGCCAGTTTTCTTGCGCGGGCAGTGGAAACACATGCTGCGCCACGGCGCGCGCCTGGCTGGGCAGGCCGCGCAGGTGCAGCAGCAAGTAGCGGCGCGCAAAGTAAAGCAGCTGGCGCGGGCCGCGCGCGCGCAGGCGCGCAAATGTGCTCACGAGCACCAGGCGCTGCACCAGCTGCGGGTAGTCCAGCGCAAGCTGCAACGCCACGGTGCCGCCCATGGAAATGCCGGCCACACATGCGCCCGCCGGCTGCAGCGCGTGCAGCAGCGCAGCCAATTCAGCAGCGGCATCGGCAATCCGCCAGCGGCCGCCGGCAAATGGCGAATCGCCAAAGCCAGGCATGTCCGGCACCAGCACACGCCAGCCGGCGCTGCGCAGCGCGCCGGTTTGCCCTTGCCAACCGGCATTGTTGGAGCCAAGGCCATGCACCAGCAGCACGGTGCGCGCTGCATCCGCATTCAAATCCAAATGGTGCAGCACAGGTTGCCGCTCGCTATTGCGCCGGCGCGCGGAAGATAAAGAACTCTGCGCCCAGCAGGCAGAAACCCGCGTACAAATAATTCAGGGATGGCTTCTCGCGCATGTAGAAAATGGCAAACGGCACAAAGACCGTAAGCGAGATTACCTTCTGCACAATCTTTAGCTGCGCAACATTAAATAGGAAGTGTCCCGCGCGGTTGGCCGGAACTTGGATCATGTAATCGAAGAAGGCAATGCCCCAGCTGGTGATGGCAGCCACAAACCAAGGCGTGCCACCGAGTGACTTGCGGTGCCAGTACAAGGCGAAGGTCTTGAACCCGTTGCTGAGCATAAGCCCACCCACAAAAACAATTGCGGGAGTGTTGATCATGGCGCGATTTTAGCAGTGCGCCATTGGTGCGTTTGCTGGCCGCCGCCATGCCCGGCTTTACGCGCGGCCGGCAGCGGGCGCGGGACGCACGGGCGCGGGAAACTCAACGCGCACGCGGGCCACCGCCAGCCCGTCCACCGCCAGCACGGAAAAGTGCACGCTGTCTTTGTGTGTATGGCGGTCGCCCACTTGGGCGGGGCGCCCCAGCCATGTAATCATCAAGCCGCCCACTGTCTCCACTTCTGGCAGCGCGCCGGCTTCACCGAGGTCCACATATGCTTGCAGCTCCTGCACCAGGCAGGTGCCATTCAGTTCCAGTACTCCCGGCGCCAGCTCTGTCAAGGGCTCGTGCTCCTGGTCAAACTCATCGCGCACTTCACCAACCACCTGCTCCACGAGGTCCTCAAGTGTCACCACTCCGGCCGTGCCGCCAAACTCATCCACCACCAGCGCCATGTGCAGGCGCTGGCGCTTGAAGGCCGCCATCAGCTTGCCAACCGAGTAGCTCTCGGGCACCATGGGCGCTGCGCGCATCAGCAGCCGGATATCAAACGCATCGCCGCGCGCGCGCAGGCGGTGATGCGCCAGGTCGCGCACATGCAGCACGCCAATCACACTGTCAATGTCCCCTTCGTATACCGGGAAGCGGCTGAAGCGGCTGGTGGTGACAAGATTGAGAATTTCTGCCAGCGGCATTGTGGCGGGGATGCCCTGAATTTTGATGCGCGGGGTCATCACCTGGTTTACCTGGCGCTCGCTGAAATTAAATATGTTAAGCAGGATCTCTTCCTCTGACTCGCGCAGCAGGCCGCCTTGTTTGCTTTCGGCCACAATCTGCTCCAGCTCTTCAGTGGAGTGCAGGCTGGCATGCCCGGAAGCCGGCGGCACGCCAACAGCGCGCAGCAGCCACGCGCCGATGGCGTTCAGGGTGCGCGTGGGCCAGAGCAGCAGCACCCGCAGCGCCTGCATCGGGCGCGCCACATTCAGCGCCATGGTGCGCGGGTTTTCCAGCGCCAGCGCCTTGGGCACCATCTCCCCCAACACAATGTGCAGATAGGTGAGCAGGGCCAGGCTAAGCACATGCCCGGCAGTTTGGGCTGCTGCCACCGGCATGTCGGGCAGCAGTTGCAGGTAAGCCGCCGCAAAGTCCGCCAGCTGCGGCTCGCTGTACACGCCCAGCCCCAGTGATGCAATCGTGATGCCCAGTTGCGCTGTGGCAATATATTCATCCTGCAAGCGCGGTTGCTCCAGCACAGCCAGCACTGAGCGCGCCACGGCGTTGCCCTGGCCGGCCAGCTCTTCCATTTGTGTGGGGCGCACGCCGATGATGGCAAACTCGGCGGCGACCAGCAGGCCATTGAGTGCGACCAGCGCTGCCACCACCAGCAGTGCCAGCAGCAGTTGCGGTGCAGCCGGCAACACGGCAGCTGCCGGCGGGAGGGCTGCAGCCAGGCTAGTCACGCACTGCCACCGCCCACTCGCCCACTTGCGTTTGCACCTTTGGCCCCAGCAGCAGCGAGACCTCCAGCACGGCCAGCTCGTCAATACTTTCCACGCGCACGGAGATGCCGGGCACGCCAAGCGTCACTTCATCGCCCACGCGGGGGCGCCGCCCGAGCGCCTCAAACACCAGCCCGCCGAGCGTGTCCATCTCTTGCTCGGGCAGGCCGAGCGTCAGGTACTCGTTCACGTCTTCCACCAAAAGTTCGCCGCGCAAAAAGAGGCGCCCGGTTTTGTCCGCCGAGACCAGCGCATTTTCTTTGGAGTCGAACTCATCCTGCAGTTCGCCAAATATTTCTTCGAGCAAATCTTCGATGGTGATGATGCCGGCTGTGCCGCCGTATTCGTCGAAGACGGTGGCCATGTATTGATGCTTGGCTTCAAGCGCGGTCCACACCGCATCGAGCGCCAGCGTCTCCGGCACAAACACCGCCTCGCGCAAAATTTCGGCCAGGTTTTCGCGGCCTTGCACCTGCAGGCGCAGCACATCCTTGATGTGCACAAAGCCGATGATTTGGTCGATGGTGTTGCGGTAGAGCGGGATGCGACTATAGCCGGCTTCGCACGCGCCTTGCAGCAGCGCGTGCACCGTGCTTTCCGCCGGCGCAGCGTACAAGCGCGTGCGCGGGGTCATTACCTGGCGCGCCACGTGGTCGCGCAGGCGCAGCGTGTTGCGCAGCATTTGGCGCTCGTCTGCATCCAGCACGCCGCCGGCATGGCTGTCTTCAACCAGCTGCTCAATTTCTTCGGCAGAGTGCAGGCTGCCGCGCACCGGTGCACTGCTGCGCCCCAGCAGGCGCAGCAGCAGCAGCGCGCTGCCGTTCAGCAGCCAGATCAGCGGCGCAAACAAAATTTGCGAGGCGCGCATCGGCAGCATACTGGCGAGCGCCGTGCGATGCGGGTATTGCAGCGCGATGGACTTTGGCACCAGCTCCCCCAGCAGCACCAGCAGAATGGTGAGCAGCAGCAGCACAGCCGTGGCTGCCAGCGAATGCGCTTGCACGCCGCCCAGCAGCGGAGCCAGGCGCGCTGCCAGTACGGCCTCGCCATAGGCGCCCAGCAGCAGGCCGGTGAGCGAGATGCCCACCTGGCAGGCTGCCACAAACTGGTCAAGCTTGCGCGGATCTTCGAGGATGGGCAGCAGCTGGCGCGCAAAACGGTTGCCGGAAGCTGCCAGCTGGCTGATGCGCGTGCGCCGCGACTTTACAACGGCAAACTCCGCACCCACATACAGCGCGGTCAACCCCGTCAGCAGCGCTACGATGATGAAACTAGATAACAAGCAAGATTGCGGCGGGCGCGCTGCAATGCGCGCACAGCCCGGAAGGTCCCCCTAGCGGGGCATTATAAAGCAGCGGCGGGCGGGCAGGCGCAGCGTGCCCGCTCCGGCAGCCCGGCCAATCGGCTGGCTTGGTATGTGCTTCAGTGATTTACCGGCAGGCATTTGTTTATTGCGGTTTGGGAAGCCGGCCATGATTGTAGCAAGCAGCGCACGCAAGCTGGCTGGATATAATCGCAGCAGTTGCCGGAGTGGCCCGTGCCCCCGCAATTTGGTTGCATGTGCCCGACTCCCACGCAAATTGGCCGGATTTTTGGCAGCCGCGCGCTGCTGGGTGCGTGTTTGTTGGCGGCTGCGCTGCTCGCCGGCTGTGGCACAGCGGCGGTAAAGTCGCGTGCGGCAGCACTGGCAGCTTCCGGGGCGCGGCTGGCGGTGCCCCCGGGCAGCACGGCTGCCGCTGCCGTCGGTGCCCAGGTAAATGGGGCCACACTGCCGCCGCCGGCGCCCACGCCCGTTCCGGTGCCTACGCTTGTGCCCTCCGCTGCCAATCCGCTGGGCTGCGCTGGCAATGTGTTTGACCGGGTAATGGAGCGCATGCTGCCAACGGCAGCCGAACTTGCGGCCGATGGCGCGGACTGGCAGGCGCAACAGGTTGCGCCTGGGTTTGCGGAAATGCAGCAAGCGCTGCAAGCGCGCCTGCCGGATGGCGGCTTGCTGACGGTGCTGCGCAGTGGCACGCAGTGGGCCATCATTGCGCAAGATGCAGCCGGGCAAATTCTTTGGCCGTGGGATGCGGCTGCGCGCCGCTTCCAATTGCGCCCGGAGTATGCCGGCCCGCTCCAGCTGCTGCCGTTCCCGCCCGGTGCAGCGCCAGCCTACGCAGCCTTGCATGGCGGCTGCCTGCTGCTGCAAATATCAGCGGACGGCATGGTGCCGCAATTTCAAATTGACCCGCGCGCAACGGAAGACTTATGGGTGGATGTGGCGCAGGCGCTGAACGCAAGTGCAGCCTTTGATGCATTCTGGGCTGATGCGCTGGGCCTGGAACTGCCCAAGCAGCTGACGTCTGAGACAGAAGTGCTGCGCTCCAGCGGCGCAGTTGCGCTGCGCGTGAAGCTGCAGTTTAGTGCTGCGCTGCTGCAGCCCACTGGCATTACGCGCGTGCGCATGGCGCCGCGCGCCCTGCAGCAAACGGGCGCATTGCTGCTGGGCCTGCTGGCTGCGCAGCAGCTTGTGCCGGAGTGGGGCGATGCGGTGCGCTACGCGCCGCTGTATGCCCAGGATTTTGGCGCAAACCCGGCAGCGCTGCTGCGCACGCCGCAACCCGCCCAGTGGCCGCTTGTAATGAAGACCGCCACGGCGCGCCTCATGCGTGGCGCACCATTCTTCTTTGATGACCGCTTCAAGGGCTCGCGCGCCGTAGCGGGCGCGGCTGCAGAGCCGGCTGGTGCGCTGCAGGAGATCCGCGCATTGCGGCTGGTGCAGGCCACGCGCGGGGAGCTGGCATCCGCCAGCGCTTACTTGCAGCAGGCCGGCATCCCGTACCGCACTTGCGCGGAGCTGACGCTTTGTGAAAGCGGCTGGCTGGAGAGCGTGGCCTTCATTCACCTAAACCAGCTTGTGATTTTGCTGGCCAATCAAGATTCGGTGGCTGCGGGCGCCAAGCAGGGCTATGTGTGGTCGCACTTTGAACCCATGGTTGGCATTGGCGACCTCACGCCGCGGCACGCGCGCGCGGGCGGTGCGCTGCGCGTGTTGTACGCCGTCTGGCAAAATATTATTGCTGCCAGCAACGGATCGGACCTGCTTTCTGATGCGCCGCTGTTTGCAATCTTCGGCTGCGCTGCGGATCGCAGTGCCTGTGCGGGCACGCTGGTAAACGGGGCAGCGAGCGAGCTGCTGCGGTTGGAGGTGGCATCGTGAGTGCGGCGCACTGCGCTGACAGCAGCGCTGCGCCGGTGCTGCTGCTGTCCGGTTACGAGCTTGGACACCAGCCGCTGGGTATTGCCGCACCGCTGGCGTGGCTGGCCGCTGCCGGCATTGCAGCGCACGCCGTGGACCTGGCGCAAGAGTCGCTGGCGCAGCATGCGCAAGCGCTGCGCAATGCGCGCTGGGTGGGCATCTCCACGCCCATGCATACCGCATTGCGCGTGGGCGTGCAGGCTGCGCGTGAAGTGCGCGCCATAAACCCGGCAGCGCACATCAGCTTTTACGGGCATTACGCAGCGCTGAATGCGCCGCAGTTGCTGCGCGCGGATGCAGACAGCGTGCTGGCCGGCGAGCTGCAAACCGCGCTGCCGCAGCTGGCGCACGCAGTGCTGCAGGGCACATGGGACGCCAAAGCGCCGCCGCCCGGCGTGCGCACGGCACTACACCCCAACGCAGCCGTGCCCATACTGCGCCCCGCTGCAAATTTGCAGCCGCAGCGCGCCGGCCTGCAGCCGCTGCAGCACTACGCGCAGCTGCGCAACAACGGCCGGCTGCAGCTTGCCGGCTACACCGAAGCCACGCGCGGCTGCAAGCACATGTGCGCGCATTGCCCGATACCGCCCGTGTACAGCGGGCGCTTTGTGGTGGTGCCGGTGGCGGCCGTGCTGGCTGATGTGCATGCGCAAGTGGCGGCCGGCGCGCGCCACATCACTTTTGGAGACCCGGACTTTTTGAACGGGCCGGCGCATGCGCTGCGCATTGCGCGTGCGCTGCACCAGCAGCTGCCGCACATCACTTTTGATTTCACCGCCAAGGTTTCGCACATTGCAGCGCAGGCCGGCTTGTTTGCAGAGTTTGCAGCGCTGGGCTGCTTGTTTGTTGTGGCGGCGGTTGAGTCGCTGGCTCCCGCCGTTTTGCAGGCGCTGCACAAGGGCCATACGCGCACCGAGCTGGAGCTTGCGCTGCGCACGCTGGACGCTGCCGGCATTGCGCTGCGCATTTCACTGGTGGCATTCACGCCCTGGACAACCCTGGCGGATTATCTGGAGCAGCTGGCGTGGCTGCGCACAAACGACCTGCTGGAGCACATTGATGCAGTGCAGCTGGGCATTCGCCTGCTGATCCCGCCGGGTTCGCTGCTGCTGCGCGAATTTGGCAATGCCGCCTGGCTGGGTGCGCTGGATGCAGAGAACTATTGCCATCCGTGGACGCATCCGGATGCGCGCATGGACGCGCTGTGCGCGCAGGTCTCTGCGTGCACCGCAGCCGCTGCGCGTGCCGGCGAAGACGCACGCACAACTTTTGCGGCAGTTGAGCAGCTGGCATACGGCGCTGCCGGCCGCATTGCGCCTGCACCCGGCCCGCGCCTGCGGCCGCCGCCGCCGGGCCTTACCGAAAGCTGGTTCTGCTGAGCAGAGCCGCTCTAGCCGTCCAGTTTGGCCGGCCTTCATAAAGTCACAACAGCGCGGTGGGCATTGTGCAAGCGCTGCCCGCCAACAATAAGGAGTGCCCATGCCTGAATCAACTTTGGTCCCCGCGGCTCAAAAATGCATTGCACTGGTTGCGCATGACAACAAAAAATCAGACTTGATGGAGTGGGCTGCCTTTAATCTTGGCGTGCTGCAGAACAATATGCTGCTGGCCACTGGCACCACCGGGCGCATGCTGCAGCGCGAGCTGCAGCTGCCCGTCACCTGCCTGCTCAGCGGCCCGCTGGGCGGGGACATGCAAGTTGGCGCCCGCATTGCCGAGGGTTCCGTGGATCTGCTGGTTTTCTTTTGGGACCCGCTGGAGCCGCAGCCGCATGACCCGGACGTAAAGGCGCTGCTGCGCATGGCGGTGGTTTGGAACATACCCATGGCCTGCAACCGTGCCACGGCTGACTTTTTGATTTCTTCGCCGCTGCTGCTTTCCGCTTACAAGCGCCGCGTGCCGGACTACAGCGCCCGCCGCCCTTGAACGCACAGCAGCGCGCAGCCCTGCCTGAGCTGGCGCGGGTGTTTCTGCGCCTGGGCAGCACTGCATTTGGCGGGCCAGCAGCGCACACAGCGCTGCTGCATCAGGAGCTGGTGGTGCAGCGCCAGTGGCTCAGCGAGGAGCAGTTCTTGGATCTGGTGAGCGCGGCCAACCTGATCCCCGCCCCCAACTCCACTGAGCTGGTGATTCATATTGGCTTGCAGCGCGCCGGCTATGCGGGCATGCTGGTGGCGGGGCTGTGTTTTATTGCGCCCGCCATGTTTTCTGTGTTGGTGCTGGCCGCTGCCTATGTGCGTTTTGGCAGCTTGCCGGCGCCGCTGGCGTGCAGCTGGTGGGGGTGGCGGGGG
>QWRL01000067.1:0-2276 GCA_003670425.1 Chloroflexota bacterium | reverse complement strand
GTGTCTGTTTTTTATGGCGCCCGCCATGTTTTCTGTGCTGGTGCTGGCCGCTGCGCTGCTGCTGCCGGCAGTGGCTGCAGCCAGTGCGCTGCCCTTTGCGCTGCCGGTTCTGTTTCTGGTGTTCCTGAAAATTGGGGCGGTGCTGTACGGCATCGGCTATGTGCTGCTGGCGTTTTTGCGGGCGGACCTGGTGGTGCGGCTGGGCTGGATCACGGAGCGCCAGCTGCTGGATGCCGTGGCTGCCGGCCAGCTGACGCCCGGCCCGCTCTTTACCAGCGCCACTTTCATTGGTTACCTGTTGGGCGGCTTGCCGGGTGCACTGCTGGCCACGCTGGGCATCTTTTTGCCGGCGTTTATTTTTGTGCTGTTTACGCAGCCGCTGCTGGCGCGCCTGCGCAGCACGCAACCGCGCACCTCTTTATCGGAAATCCGTTTGGCGGGGAAGCTGGGAAGTTCGTAAACAAATTGTTTGCAACGCACCCACCGGTTGAGGAGAGAGTTGCGGCGCTGCTTGGTTCTGGGGCGAAATAGGGGAACTTGTGGTGTATAAGCCAGGCACGGAGGCGTCGCATAGCGGTCTAGTGCGCACGCTTGGAAAGCGTGTGAACCGAAAGGTTCCGAGAGTTCGAATCTCTCCGGCTCCGCTAACAGAAGATATGATTAGGAGTAAGAATATGAATGCGGAAAATACACAACAGAATGCACTGGAAGAAATCAAGGTCAGTTTGAAAATGAAACTTGCGTCACTGTGGACGACTTTTATGTTTCTCTACATCTATGTAGATTATTTCCACTTGTATATGCCAGATTCCCTAGAAAGTATTCTGGCAGGAAAAGTATTTGAATTTGACATTACACAAGTCTTTCTACTAGTAGCGATGACTTTTGTAATAATTCCAGTTCTTATGATTTTCCTTTCTGTTGGCCTGCCAGCTAAAGTAAATCGTTGGACAAACATAATCGTGGCTACGGTGTACATTCCTTATATGTTGTTTAATTTGGCAGGAGAGGCATGGGTGCACATGTATCTTGCTGCCGCTGTAGAAGTCGTTCTTCTTTTGATAATTATCCGTTATGCATGGAAATGGCCCCGCATTGTCTAACGGATTAGTAGTACGTCTCGAAAATTTTGGCACCTACTAGCTCGCTCTTGGACATGTTGGCGGGCGATCCGGCGGGCGCGCTGCTGGGTGTGCTGCGCGGCGGATTGTTGTAGGCTGTTGCGCCGGGGCTGGCAGCGCTCAGGCCGCCAGCATTTGGCCGCGGCACCACGAACTAACGCGCGGTGCATGCCCAAACTCGCAAACCAAATCACGCGGGTGATCGATGGACCACAGCGCCAAGTCGGCGCTTAAGCCGGCTCGCAGGCAGCCGGTTTCCAATTGCAGGCCCAGCGCGCGGGCGGCGTGGCGCGTGGCGCCGGCCAGTGCTTCTTCTGCGCTCAGTCCAAACAACGTGCACGCCATGTGCAGCATCAGCAGTAGCGAAGTGCCGGGGCTGGTGCCGGGGTTGCAGTCGGAGGAGACCGCCATTGGCACGCCGGCTGCGCGCAAGGCGGCCACGGGCGGCTTGCGCGTTTCCTTGAGGCAGTAAAAGGCGCCGGGCAGCAGCACGGCTACGGTGCCGGCGCGTGCCATGGCTGCCACGGAGGCTGCGCTTGTGTATTCCATGTGGTCTGCGGAAAGGCCGCCGAACTCGGCCACCAGTGCTGCGCCGGAGAGATCGCTGAGCTGGTCGGCGTGCAGCTTGACCGGCAGGCCCAGGCCGCGCGCGGCCGCAAACACGCGCCGCGTTTGCGCCGGCGAAAATCCGATGCCCTCGCAAAAACCATCGACTGCGTCCGCCAAGCCGGCGGTGTGCACGGCCGGCAGCATCTCTGCGCACAGCAGCGAGATGTAATCATCGGCGCGGCCGGCGTACTCGGGAGGCAGCGCATGCGCGCCCAAAAATGTTGTGCACACGCGCACGCCGCAGGCAACGCCCAGCGCGCGCGCCACCTGCAGCTGGCGGATCTCAGTTGCCAGCTGCAGCCCGTAGCCGGATTTGATTTCAATACTGGTGACGCCGTCGCGGATGAGCGCGCGCAAGCGCGGCATGGCTGCCGCCTGCAGCTCTGCGGCGCTGGCAGCGCGTGTGGCACGCACAGTGGAGAGTATGCCGCCGCCCGCCCGCGCGATGTCTTCATAAGCAGCGCCTGCCCAGCGCATTTCTATTTCATTGGCGCGGCTGCCGGCATATACCAGATGCGTGTGGCAATCAATCAGCCCGGGCGTCAG
>QWRL01000066.1 GCA_003670425.1 Chloroflexota bacterium | reverse complement strand
GGGTACGCCAATCTCAAACCCATCCGCTCCGAGTTCTGCCAAGGTGGTGATGGCATCCAGTGACTCCGCGTAAGATGGATAGCCAATGGGGTAATAAGGCAGGAAGGCGCTGCGCTGGGCGGCGCGCGCTGCCGCAAACATGGCGGCAATCGCTGGCAGGCCGTGAGCCGTGCCGTTCATCTGGTTGTCTCTTGCAGCACGGTATCCAGGTCTTTATCGCCACGCCCGGAAAGGTTTACGATGATGATGGCTGTGCCCGGCAATGCCGGGGCGCGCTTCACTGCCTCTGCAACAGCGTGTGCGCTCTCCAGCGCGGGGATGATGCCTTCCACTTTGCACAACAAATGAAAGGCTGCCAGCGCTTCTGCGTCGGTGGCGCAGGTGTAGTGGGCACGCTCAACTTCCCGCAAGTGGGCATGCTCGGGCCCCACGGCCGGGTAATCCAGCCCGGCGGAGATACTGTGCGTCTCTGCAATTTGTCCATCTGCATCTTGCATTACAAATGTGCGTGTGCCGTGCAGCACGCCCGGCCGGCCAATCTCGGGATCAGAGAAGCGCGCTGCATGCACGCCGCTGGTTATTCCGCTGCCACCCGCTTCCACGCCAATCAAATCCACCGCTGCATCCGCCTGGAAAGCGTGGAAGAGCCCGATGGCGTTGCTGCCGCCGCCCACGCAAGCGATGCACAGGTCAGGCAAGCGGCCCGTAGCCTCCAGAATTTGGCGGCGGGCTTCAACGCCAATGACGCTTTGGAAATCGCGCACCATGCGCGGGTAAGGATGCGGCCCCAAGGCAGATCCGAGCATGTAATGCGTGGACCGCACGTTGGTGACCCAGTCACGGATGGCTGCGTTGATGGCATCCTTTAGGGTTTTGCTGCCGGCTGCCACGGGCAGCACTTCCGCGCCCAGCAGCTGCATGCGATACACGTTGGGCTGCTGGCGGGCCATGTCCACTGTGCCCATGTAAACGTGGCAGTCCAGCCCCAACAAAGCGGCGGCGGTGGCTGCCGCCACGCCGTGCTGCCCCGCACCGGTCTCCGCAATAATGCGCTGTTTGCCCATGCGCTGCGCAAGCAGTGCCTGCCCAATGGCGTTGTTGATTTTGTGCGCGCCCGTATGCGCAAGGTCTTCGCGCTTCAGGTAGATCTGTGCACCGCCCAGCTGCGCGCTGAGGCGGCGCGCGTGCGTCAGCGGTGTGGGGCGCCCCACGTAGGTGGCCTGGAGGTTGGCGAGTTGATTCTGAAAAGCGGAGTCTGTGCGCGCGGATTCGTAAGCCGCCAAAAGTTCGTCAAGCGCCGGGATCAGCGTTTCCGGCACAAAGCGGCCGCCGTACGCGCCGAAATAGCCGCGCTCGTCCGGCAATGTTTGCTCGAGGGTTTTGTTCATAGGATTGTTTGGGATGCAGCCTTTGCTTGCTTTATAAATTCTTCCATACTTGCATGGTCTTTGCGCCGCGGGTTTCCGTTTTCCACACCGCTGGCTGTATCAACACCCCAAGGGTTGGCAGCCGCCACAAGGTCAGCCACGTTTGCGGGTGTCAGGCCGCCGGCCACCATCACGCGCGGCACAAGCGCCTTTACTGCCAGCACCACTTCCCGGCTGGCCGGCGTACCCGTGCCGCCATACAGCGCCGGATGATACGCGTCCAAGAGCAGCGCAGGTGCGCGTTCATCGCGGGTTGCGCCCGGTGCGTGGCTGGCTGCCAAGGCCAGCGCCTCGGTCACGCTCTTTGGCCGGATGGCCTTGAATGCGCGCCCGTGCAGTGCGGCCAGCAGTTCCGGCGGCTCGTCGCCGCTCAGCTGCAAAAAGTCGAGGCGCACCTGGTCGTAAATCGCCTGCAGCTCGGCTTTGGTTTCGTTGACGAAAACGCCCACGAGCAGCGGGCAGTGCGCAGCCAGCTGCGCGCGCAGCGCCGCTGCCAGTGCGGCCGCACTGGCGGGTTCAATGTAGCGCGGACCGGGCTTGTAAAAGTTCAGCCCAATGAACGCCGCGCCAGCGCGGGCGGCAGCGAGCGCGTCCGGCAGCGTGGTGACGCCGCAGATCTTAACTTGCGGCATGGTTGGCCGTCCGCGGCTGGCTGCTGAACTCGCGCACCCGCGCCGCAATGTCCGGCGCCTGCAGCAACCCCTCGCCAACCAGCACCGCGTGTGCGCCGGCAGCGCCCATAGCGCGCACATCTGCAGCGTGCAGTATGCCGCTCTCAGCCACAAGCACCACGCCCGGCGGGATGTGCGCAGCCAAGTGAGTGGTGGTGGCGGTGCTGACCTTGAAAGTTTTGAGGTCGCGATTATTAATTCCGATGGCGCGCGGGTCAATGCGCAGAGCCCGCTCCAGCTCCGCGGCGTTATGCACCTCGACAACTGCTGCCATCCCGAGGCTGGCTGCCAGCTCCGCCAGTGTGCGCAGCTGCGCGTCGGTCAGTGCGGCAACAATCAGCAGCACCGCATCTGCCCCGGCGCTGCGGCTTTCGTAAATTTGGTATGCGTCAAGCATAAAGTCCTTGCGCAGGATGGGGAGGTCCACAATCTTCCGTACGGCGCGCAAATGGTCGAGGTGCCCCTGGAAGAAGCGCTCATCGGTAACGATGGAAATTGCCGCTGCGCCGTTTGCAGCATAAGTTTGTGCCAGCGCCACAGGGTCAAACGGATCAATCAATACGCCGCGGCTGGGCGAGGCATGCTTGATCTCCGCAATCAAAGCGACCCGCTCAAGCGCCAGCGCTGCCAGAAAGTTGCGCGGCGCGGGCGCTGCAGCGGCGCTGTGCACCACCATAGCCAGCGGCGTTGCGCATTGGCGCGCTGCCAGTTCCAGCTGCGTGTTGGCCAGAATGTTGTCCAGCACTGTAGAGCTGTGCGCCAGCGTCACGTGGCCATCCGCTGCGTAAACGCAATCAGGCTGTTTAGCTTGGCAAGCGCTGCGCCGTCGTCGATGACCGTGCGCGCCAGCGCAATCCCGCTTTCAAGATCGGCAACCCGCTCTGCGGCCAGCAGCGCCGCCGCCGCATTGAGCAGCACAATATCGCGTTTGCCATCTTGAATCCCGCCGCTCAGGACACCGCGCAGAATTGCGGCGTTGGCGGGCGGGTCGCCGCCCAGCAGCTCGGCGATGTTGGCGCCGCGGAAGCCCAGCGTGGCCGGATCCAAATCGTAGGTGCGCACTTCGCCGTTGCGCAAATGGCTGACGTGGTTGGGGCCGGTGGTTGTCAGTTCGTCAAGGCTGCCGTAGCCGCACACAACGAACGCAGATTTTGCGCCGAGCTCGCCCAGCACATGCGCCATCAAATCCGTCAGGTCCGGCGCGAACACACCCATCAACTGGCGTGTGGCGCCGGCGGGATTGGTGAGCGGGCCAAGGATGTTGAAGATGGTGCGGATGCCCAGCTCGCGGCGCGGGCCGATTGCAAACTTCATGGCCGGGTGCAGCTTGGGTGCAAAAAGAAATCCAATGCCGGTCTCGTCAATGCAGGCGCCAACCTGTGCGGGTGTCAGATCCAGATTTAGGCCCAGCTCTGCAAGCACGTCCGCACTGCCGCACTTGCTGGTGGAGGCGCGGTTGCCGTGCTTTGCCACGCGCACGCCGGCGCCCGCCGCCACAAAGGCAACGGCGGTGCTGATGTTGAATGTGCCGGACTTGTCGCCGCCCGTGCCACAGGTGTCCAGCAGATCCCCGTTGGCTTTGGTGGTGATGCGCGTGGCGTGCTCGCGCATTGCCCGTGCGCCGCCCACAATTTCGCTGCGCGTTTCGCCTTTCATGCGCAGCGCCATCAAGTAAGCGCCAATCTGGGCGTCAGTTGTTTCGCCGCGCATTATCTGGTTCATTACGTCTGCGGCTTCGTGCGCCTGCAGGTGCCCAAACCGGCTGATGAGTTCAATCGCGCGCACAATGGTGGTGGGTGTGGATGTCATGTTCGCTGCTCCTGTTGGTTGGTGATGGCGGGCTGTCCGGATTGTTCGCTGCGGGCGGGCGGCGCAAAACGCAGCGCCAGAAAATTTTTGAGGATCTGCGGGCCGTGGGTTGTGAGAATGCTTTCCGGATGGAACTGCACGCCGAAAACAGGATGCTGGCGGTGGCGCAGCGCCATGATTTCGCCGCTGGCTGTGCGCGCTGTGATGCGCAGCACTGCGGGCAGCGGCCCGGCCGCTATGAGGCTGTGGTAGCGCGTGGCTTCAAACGGTGTCGGCACACCGTGGAAGAGCTGGTCGCCAGCATGCTCTATCAGGCTGGTTTTGCCGTGCATCAGCTGCGCGGCGCGCACCACTGCGCCGCCGTAGAAATGCGCAATACACTGGTGGCCAAGGCACACGCCTAGCGTGGGCACGGTGGCGCCAAAGTGGCGGATCACATCCAGCGAGATGCCGCTGTCCAAGGGTGTGCCGGGCCCGGGCGAGATCACAATGCTGCTGGGTGCCAGCGCACCAATTTCTGCAACGGTGATCTCGTCGTTGCGTTTTACGAGCATGTCGGCGCCCAGCGCGCCCAGCTGCTGCACAATGTTGTAGGTGAAGCTGTCGTAGTTGTCGATGACTAATATCATGGCCGGATCCTAAAGCAGCCCGGCTTCGGCGTCGCGCAAGGCCTGGTCCATGCCGCGCGCCTTGTTGATGGTTTCTTCATACTCGCGCGTTGGGTCGCTGTCCGCAACAATGCCCGCGCCGGCTTGAATGTGCGCCGTGTTGCCATGTTTGGTAACGGCGCGAATGGTGATGCAGGTGTCCATTGAGCCGTCATAGCCAAAGTAGCCAACCGCGCCGCCGTACGGCCCGCGCCGCACGCCCTCAAGCGCCTCAATGATTTGCATGGCGCGCACTTTTGGCGCGCCGCTCAGCGTGCCGGCGGGAAAGGTGGCCTTGAGCAGGTCGAACGCGTCCATGCCGGTGCGCACCCGGCCCTGCACCTGGCTCACAATGTGCATTACATGCGAGTAGCGTTCGATGTACATCATGCGCGGGACGTTGACGGTGCCGTACGCACACACGCGGCCCAGGTCGTTGCGCGCCAAGTCAACCAGCATCACATGCTCGGCGCGCTCTTTGGGGTCGGCGCAGAGCTGCGCGGCAAACTGCTCGTCCTCCGCTGCGGTCACGCCGCGGCGGTGCGTCCCGGCAATCGGGCGCACGGTGGCCACCTCATCCTGCAGGCGCACCATCATTTCCGGCGAAGCGCCCACCAGACTTAACGGCTGGCCGTCTGCCATCTGGCCAAACTCAAACAGGAACATGTACGGCGACGGGTTGACGGCGCGCAGCGCGCGGTAGATGGCAAGAGCCGGCGCGCCGCTCTGCCGGCTGAAGCGCTGCGACAGCACAATCTGGAATGCGTCGCCGGCGGCTATGTGCTGCTTGGCTTGCAGCACATTTTTCTCAAACTGGTGCTGGGTCACATTGGATTGCATTGCACCCGCCGGTATGGCAGCTGTTTCCGGCATGGGCGGCAGCGGGCGCGCCAGCACGCCTGCCACCATTTCAATGCGGTGCAGTGCGTCTGCATAGGCGCGCTGCGGGTCGCCATTGTTGCGCGCATTGGAAAGCACATGCAGGCGGTGGCGAAAGTGGTCGAAGATGACAAGCGTGTCGACCAGCAGGAAGATTGCGTCGGGAATGTCCAGCTCTGCGCGGGCGGTTTCTGGCAGGCGCTCAAAGTGGCGTACCAGGTCATAGCCCATAAAGCCAACTGCGCCGCCGGTGAAGCGCGGCAGCCCCGCCACTGGCACTGCAGTTGCGCGCCGGGTTTCTGCACGCACAAGCGCCAGCGGGTCGCCCGCCGGCACCGTGTGCGCCACGGACTTGCCGCCGCGCATGAGCGTGGCGCTGTTGCCGCGCAATGTAATTACGCCGGCCGGGTTTGCGCCAATGAATGAGTAGCGGCCGATTTGCTCTTCGCCTTCAACACTCTCCAGCAAAAAGGACGCACCGCCCAGCTGGCGCAGCTTCAGGTAAACCGAGACCGGTGTTTCTAAATCCGCCAGCTGCGTGCTGTAAACAGGAACAAGCTCACCGCGCTGAAACAGCTCGGCTGCTTCGGCCGGCGCAGGCCAGACGGGCGCGCTGGTTGGCGCGGCTCTATCGGTGGTTGGCAATATCACAGGTTCCTCCCGCTCGGAAAAGAAAAAGCCCCCCCGTCATAAAGGACGAGAGGGGCTCCCGTGGTACCACCTTACTTAAGCTATCCGCTGCGCATGTGCTGCGGTTGCTTCACTAAATGAGGCACAGGCTCAACACCGATGCCCTGCGCTTTGATAACGGTGCGCTTCCGGTGTGAGCTACTGCCTCCGGGGAGGGTTCGCCCGCACGACTCACTGGGCCATTCGGCGCTTGCTGGTGTACCGCCATCACACCTTGTTGGCGGCTCTCTGAACACTGCTCTAGCGCGTACTAATCCAGATCAACGTCTGTGTTGTATATAGGATTGAACTTGCCTGCTTATCATAGTCAGTCTGGGCGTCCGAGTCAAGGCTGCTTGCCGGGCAATTTGAATGAAAGGTGGTGCCCGCCAAGCGCACTCCATGCGCTGAATGGCGCTGCCGGGTAGGGGGCGGGTGGCTGTGCGCGTTGGCTGCTGCCGGCTGCAGGCAATAGCACCACTGCCGGCGGCGGGCCTTGGTGCCGCATCGGCCCAGTGCAAACCGCACTATAATGCGGCTTAGGTTGCAGTCAGTTTGCGCGCTGCGGGTGCCGGCGAAGTGCCAAACCCCGCAAATCGCGGCTTTGTGTGCGACCCAATTCCGTGATATTGTAGAGATATATCACCGATCATCTGATCAAGACCGCACTAAACCAAGGAGTTCAAAATGAGTGATGTCCCCAAGCAGGCCAAAGTAGTCGTTATCGGCGCGGGAATTGTTGGCAACTGCCTGGTTGGGCATCTGGCCCGCCTGGGCTGGACCGATATGGTGCTGATTGACAAGGGTTCACTGCCCAACCCGGGCGGGTCCACCGGCCACGCTTCAAATTTTATTTTTCCCACTGATCACAACAAAGAAATGGCAATGCTCACGCTGGCTTCACAGAAGCAATACATTGAGCTGGGCATGAACAACACCTGTGGCGGCATCGAAGTTGCGCGCAAGCCCGAACGCCTTGAAGAGTTCAACCGGCGCATGACTTCGGCCAAGTCTTGGGGCATCGACGCGCGCCTGCTGACACCGGCTGAGGTGAAGGAGCTTGTGCCATTCATTAATGAAAAGATTGTGCTGGGCGGCTTCTACACGCCCAGTGTCTCAGTGGTGGATTCGCTGCAAACCGGCACGTTGATGCGCGAAAGTGCCGTCAAGTCTGGCGGGCTGAAGATCTTGGCCAACACTGAAGTGCTTGATCTTGAAGTGGAGAATGGCGCGATCAAGGCTGTGGTCACAAACAAGGGGCGCATTGAGGCGCAGCATGTGGTGGTGGCTTGCGGTGTGTGGAGTCCGCGCATTGCCGCGATGGCCGGCGCCAGCATTCCGCTCACGCCGGCCGTGCATCAGATGGCCGACGTCGGCCCAATCGACATTCTGCAACAATCAAATGCAGAGGTGGCGTATCCGATTGTGCGCGACATGGACACTTTTTGTTATGAGCGCCAGACCGCCGGGTCGATGGAAGTGGGCTCGTACGCCCACCGCGCAATCTTCATGCACCCCAATGACATTCCGTCCATCGAAGCGGCGGCGCTCTCGCCAACTGAACTGCCGCTTACCCAGGAAGACTTTGACCCGCAGATGGAACAGGCGATTGAATTGATGGGCATGCTGGGCGACGCGGAAATCAAGTATGCGATTAACGGTTTGCTTTCGCTGACGCCGGATGGCATGCCGGTGCTGGGCGAGACGATTGAGGTGAAGAACCTGTGGTCGGCTGCTGCCGTGTGGATCAAAGAGGGCCCGGGCATTGCGCAGCTGGTGGCGGAGTGGATGACGTACGGCTACCCGCACCTGTGCGACCCGCATTCTTCGGACATCAGCCGCTTTTACCCGCACGAGCGCACGGAACATCACATCTACGCGCGCTGCAACGAGCACTTTAACAAAACTTATGGCATTGTGCACCCGCGCGAGCAATGGGGTTCGCAGCGCGAAATGCGCCGCAGTCCGTTCTATCCGCGCGAGGAAGCCGCCGGCGCAACCTTCTTTGATGCGCGCGGCTGGGAGCGCCCGCAGTGGTTTGCATCCAACGCAAAGTTGATGGACAAATATAAAGCTGCCTGCCAGCCGCGCGCGCATGAGTGGGATGGCCGCTGGTGGTCGCCGATTACAAATGCCGAGCACCTTGCCATGCGCGACTCAGTGGGCATGGTGGATCTGACGGCCTTCAACGAATTCGACTTTACCGGGCCGGGCGCAATGAAATTTCTGCAGTACATGTGCGTGAACAACGTGGATGTTGCGGTGGGGCATTCGGTTTATACGCCGCTGCTCAGCCCGGCGGGCGGCTTCCGCGGCGACCTGACAATCATGCGCCTCGCCACCGAGCACTACCGCGTCATCACCGGCGCGTTCGATGGCGGGCGCGACAACTACTGGTTCCGGCGCCATATGCCAACGGATGGCTCGGTTGTGTTCACAGACATGACAGCCGCACTGTGCACAATTGGCGTTTGGGGCCCGAATGCGCAAAAGACAATGGCCAAGATTGTCACTGGTGATCACAAGCCCTACGATGTGGCGCAGGCCAGTTTCCCGTACGGCGCCGTGCGCAATGTGCTGATTGGCGGCGTACCCTGCACCATGTTCCGCATTTCCTATGTCGGCGAGAACGGCTGGGAGGTGTACACCAAAATGGAGCACGGCTTGCGTTTGTGGGACACAATCGCTGCGGCCGGCGCCGAGTTTGGCGTGATCCCGGTTGGCATGGGCGTGTACGCTGTGACGGGCCGCATCGAGAAAGGCTACCGGCTGATGGGTGCCGAGCTGGAGAGCGAGTACAACCCGGTTGAGGCCGGCTTGGCACGCGCGAAGGTGAAGGCAGCCGACTTCATTGGCAAGGCGGAGTACCTGAAGGCGCGGGCTGGCAAGCCATGCGCCGTGCTGTGCACGCTTGAGATGCTGGACCAGACCGGCAAGACGGGCATCAAGCGCTTTCCCACTGGCGGCAATGAGCCAATTCTGACCAAGAGCGGCGCGCGCATTGTGGATGCCAAGGGGCGCGTGTCACGCGTGACCACAGCCGGTGCTGCGCCGTCGCTGGGCAAGTATTTGCTGCTGGCGTATCTGACGCCCGAACATGCCGTTGAAGGCAATGAATTGCGCGTCATGTACATGAATGAGTTGTTCCCCGTGCGGGTGGCGCGTGTGGGCAGCCAGCCGCTGTTTGACCCCACCGATGCCCGCATGAAGAGCTAGGCTGCGGCCGGCCGGCATGAACATTCTTGTCTGTGTGAAGCGCGTGCCGGCGCCGGGGGCGCGCATCAACATCACAGAAGACGGGCAGGCGGTGGACACAGCTTTTCTGGGCTTCACCGTAAGCCCGCATGAGGAGTGCGCGGTGGAGCAGGCGGTGCAACTGGTGGAAAAGCACGGCGGCGAAGTTACCGTGCTTACTCTCGGGCCGGCCGAGGCGCAGGAACAACTGCGCACTGCCGTAAGCACCGGAGTGGCCAAAGCCGTGCTCGTGCCGATTGATGGCGCCGACTGGGATGCGCAGCGCACAGCGCAGGCAATTACTGCGGTGGTGGAGAGCCTTGAAGCAGCGGGTGGCAAATTTGACCTGCTCCTGTTTGGCAACGAGTCGGCGGACTCAGGCGGTTATCAGGTGGGCATCCGGGTGGCGCTGAAACTTGGCCGGCCCATGGTCAACGGCGCCAAGGGCTTGGACATTGCAGACGGCATGGCCAAGGTAAGGCGCGATAGCGAGGCTGGCGTAGAGATCTACATGCTGCCCATGCCCGCAGCCGTTGGCGTGAAGGAAGGCATAAACCTGCCGCGCTACCCAACCATGAAGGGCCGCCTTGCATCGAAGAAGGTTGAGGTGCAGCATAGCGCGGTAGCCTGCGCTGCAGGCGGCCTAAAGCTCATCCATTTGCGCCGTCCGCCGGAGGTTGTGCGCAACACAAAAATTCTTGGCACGGGTCCGGATGCAGCAGCAGCAGTGGTGGATTTGCTGGAAGAAATTGGGGTGTTCAAATGAGTGTGCTGGCGGTGGTCGGCCACGATCGCGGTCGCATCGAGTCCGCATCGCTTGGCTTGCTTACGGCGGCCCGCAAGCTGGCCGCGCAGCTGCACACCACAATGGAAGCGCTCACCATTGGCGCGAATGCGGATGGCTTGCGGGACATCCTTGCGGCACACGGCGCAAGCGTTGTGCATCAAGCGCATCACGCAGCACTTGTGGATTTTGGGCCGGAGGCCTGGGGCGAAGTGGTGGCCCAGCTGGTGCGCAAATGCGCGCCGCAAGTGGTGATGGGATCCGGCACGGAGCGCGGGCACGAAGTGATTGCACAGGCAGCCGCGCGCCTCGATTTGCCTGCAGCAATGAACTGCACAGAGTTTGACGCAAAATTTGACGGGTCCCAGGCGCTGCGCCTGGTGCGCGCGCGCTGGGGCGGGTCGCTGCTGGAGGAATCCGAGCTTGATGCGCCAGTCAAGCTCGTTACCCTTGCAAACCATATGGTGGTGCCGGTTGAGGCGCCGGCATCCGCAAGCGTGACGATTATTGAAGTAGAGCTGGATGCAGCGGTAAGGCACTCGTTTGTGCGCGAGCGCGTGGATCGCGTAGCCGGTGTTACGCTGGCAACTTCGCCGGTGGTGGTGGGCGGCGGCCGCGGTGTTGGCTCAGCGGAAGGCTTTGCTTCGCTCGAAGAGCTTGCCAAGCTGCTGAATGGCATCGTCGGTTGCTCGCGTGCGGTCACCAACAATGGCTGGCGCAATCACACCGATCAAGTGGGCCAGACCGGTACGCGCATTGCGCCTGATATTTACTTTGCATGCGGCATATCCGGCGCGATCCAGCATTGGGTGGGGGCCATGGCTTCCAAAAATATCCTGGCCATCAACATTGATAAAGAGGCGTACATTGTTTCCAAGGCTGCCTACGCAGTCATTGGTGATCTGCATCAAGTGGTGCCCGCCATCTCGGCAGAGATCCGCCGCCGCAGAGCGCAGTAAGCCACTGCGCCGGATTGGCTAGTTGGCCCGCTGCGCTCTATCTTTCTTGCCTGCAGCGGCGGGGACGGTGCAGAATATTTGGCATCAGACTTCTGTAAAACTGGGGGCTCGTAATCCTGCGCTGTAGATATGGCACATGCGGCGGAGCGCGGATTGATGTGGAGAAGGCAC
>QWRL01000065.1 GCA_003670425.1 Chloroflexota bacterium | reverse complement strand
CAAACCCGCAGGCCGTAATCGCCGCCCAAGGTTTGCAGCACACCAACCGCTGCTAACGCACGCTGCTAAACGCATGAACTGCATTCATCTTCACAGCGCCGGGGGCGCGCCGGCCTAATGGCCACCAAGGCAGACCAGCTGCGCGAGTTTGATGCCCACCAGCGCCAGATTAACGAGCAGCGCGCGCAGCTTTCTGAGCACGAGCGGCAGCTTTCCGAGCTGCGGATGGTGCTCGATGAACAGATGCGCCAGCTGGAACAGCAGCTGCGCAAGCTCGAAGCCTGAGGGCGGGAGCCGCGCCGGCTGCGGAGCCAGCAGCGGCGGCCACCAGCCAGCTGCGCTGCGCAGCGCAGGCTGCCGCAAACACCCAACCCAGCCGCAGCTGCAGTGCGCCGGCCCAGACCGCGCTTATAATTCCGCTCGCGCCCTGATTTGATTGTGGTTTGACCGCTGCGGTTTGCAGGGCTAATGTTCAGTTGGAAGGTGCAGCAAAGATGTACTCAGCAAGCCAGCTTGTGAGCCCGGCCAGTGCCCGCAGCCGGCCCGCAGAAAGGCGCGGCCGCCCGGCCGGCGGATGTGATGCCCGATAAGGAAAAACTGCTTGCCCACCAGGCGCGGCTGCGCCAGCGCCAGCAGCTGCTGGATGAGCTGCAAGAGCGCCAGCTGGCTGTGCAGCGCTTCTCGCTTGTGAAGGACCGCCACCTGGATGCGCAGCAACAACGCGAGATTGAAGCACAGCGCTACCAGATTGGGCAACTGCAACTGGCAGTTGAAGAACAGCTCGGCCAGCTGGCCGTGCACACCAGCAGCATTGATGAGCAGCTGGGCCAGATGGTAAACCAGCAGCGCCAGCTGGACAAGCGCCGCGTACAGCTGACGAAGGAGACAACAGGGGGGGAAGCGCAGCCCGCAGAGCGTGAAGGGGAGCGGTGGAAACGGACGGCGCAGCGCGACCAGAGGAAGTAACCCGGCGCCCCACTTTTTCCCCTGAGGTGCAGCGGCGCCAGCGCAGCCGGGCGCAACGCGCAAGCCCGCGCGCACTACAGTCTGCCGCAGCCGCTGCCAGCACTTGTAGCAGCCGGCGCACCCACAGATTTTGCGGTGCGCAGCAAGCATCAGCCGCGCCCGCCATCTTTACGCCGGCCGTTTTTCCAAAGCCAATTGTGTTAATTGTGTGTGATCTTTAGTAATATGGGCGCAGGCACCGGCGTTGCATGCTAACCTGCGTCCATGAATTTTAAATTTGCCCCGCTTGTGCGCAGTCCGCAGCCGTTGTTCATGTTTGGCTTTGCAGCAGTCTTGTTGATTGGCGGCATAGGCCGCACACCGGTCGGCGGCCCAGCCGGCAGTGGCCGGCCCCCCAATGGCGCCGGCGAGCAGCGGCCGCCGCAGCCGCCCGCAGCGCGTCCCGCACGCGTTCCGCAGCAACCGCCGGCAGCGCCCAACAACGGCGGCGCAAACGGGCGGGGCGTGGATTTCCCGGCTGGATACGCGGGTACATTTGTGCAGTATGCGGTGGTGGACCGGCCGGACAACATCTCCCGGCTGCTCTACATGCAGCCCGCATCTCTGGCCGGGGTGCAGTCCGGCCGTCCGCTGCCAGACGGCACGACGCTGGTTATCGAAGCCTATAACAGCAGCCCCGGCGCAGACGGCCGGCTGGTGCGGGGCGATCTGCTGCCTTTCATCCATGTGGCAGAAAAGATTGGCGGCCAGTGGCGCTTTGCTTCCTTCACGCCGGAAGGTGCACGCGCAGAGCGCAGCCTGCCGGATGAGAATCCGCGCGCCTGCGCGGACTGCCACGCTGGCGTGCGCGATTTTGTTTTCTCGCGCGTTCAAATTGATGCGTTCGCGACTGCCCGGGTGCCGCAGTCCGTGGTGTGCGGCAAACCGGGGCGCGACCCCTGCAATTAGCCCGGCGGCTGCGGCGGAGCAGCGCGGACTGCAGATTTTTGTTTCAAGCGCGCTGCAGATTGCCAATTGCGGGCGGCACCCCAGCTGCCTGAACTGCGGAGAGCCAAGTGGCGTTCGCCCGGCCGGGCCTGCAGTCCGGTTCTGCCCGCGCAGCGCCGGGGCGCAATGGGCGGCGCGGCGGGCTCCAATCATTGCGCGGACTGAAAAGGTCAGCCGCAGTTCGGCAACGTTTGGGTTTGGCACCACTTGCTGCAGCGCCGCAGCACGCGCGGATTGCGGCGGCCGCAGCACCAGCGGCGCAAGTCCGTGCGCTTGTGGTAGCCTAGGCGGGCTGCCGCACAAACCATGCGTTGCATTTCCCAGCACTTAAGCATGCCTAACAGGACCGCCTTCATGTTTTATTTTTCAGCCGGCCTCGCCATTATTGGCGCCGTTCTCTATCAATACTTTGTGAAGCTGGTGCCTGGTTCCATCAACCCGGTTGTATCTGTGATTGGCCAGTATGTGGCTGCGCTGGTGCTTGGCATTTGCATCCTGCCCTTGTTTCCGGTGCAAGGCGGGTTGTGGCTGCAGGTGCGCCAACTAAACTGGATTCAACTGGCGCTGGCGGTTTCGGTGGTGCTGATTGAGCTGGGATTTTTGCTGATGTATCGCGCCGGCTGGAACCTCAGCACCGGCAATCTGGTGACGGGCGTGGTCATCAATGTGCTGCTGGCGGGGCTGGGTGTGGCATTGTTGGGAGAGCGCCTGCAGCTGATAAACGTGGCCGGGGTTGCGCTGTGCCTGGCGGGCGTTGCGCTCATTAGCTATCGGCCGGCGTGACACGCACATAACAGATTGATGTTAATGGAGAAGCTGCTGCTGGCGTACGGTGCACAATGCGCCCGCGGTTAAAGCAAAAGGGCCGCCTTGCGGCGGCCCTTTGGGTTAGTTCTGATGCACTAGGTGCTTCCACCTGCGGCGCTGCCGGCGTATGTTTCCGTTCGGAGTGGTCACCTTCTTGGGCCGCGGACCGGTGAGGTAGCCCCACTCGGTAAGCCCGTAGGTGCCGCGCCCCACAAGCGCAAAGCGCTCGTCGACCACCAGGCAGTTATGCACGGTGGTTAAAGCCGGGATGCGCCCGCGGGAGGAAACAATGCTCCCGGCCACCTCGGTAAAGTGCATGGGATGTCCAGCCTTCGAAAGCGTAATGTACGCCTCATCCGACATGCCCCATGGCCGCACCATGCGCGACATGCTGTGGCCAAATTCCTGGTAAGCATTCTGCGCAAGATCCGTGCAGCACTGGAAGTAACTCATGAGTGCCGGCTTGGAAATTCCGCCAACCGGCCGGATGAATTTTGCCATGCATGCAAAAAACTCACGCTCCGGGTAGGCGCGCTCGGTTGCCCGCACACTCCTCGCAAATGCGAGCAGCGCCTTTTCCAGGCCTGCGGCGTCTGCGGACTTGTGGTACCAGCGCTCGCCAAAGCTTGGGCTCCGCGGGCAGCGGTGTGCAAAGGGCGCCAGCTTCAGCAGGAAGAGGGCGGCTTGCTTGCTTTGGATGCTGCCGAAAACCTCAGCGCTCTCCATGTGCGCATCGCTGAGCACGCCGCCGCAGCGCATCAACAATTTGTCCAGCGCTTTAAAATGCGGCTTCAGCGCGCTGTAGGAGCTTGAAGTGCGCATCACATGCACGCTCGCGTTCTCTAGCTGGCGCACGCGCTCGCGCGTTATCTGCTCCTGCTGCCCGATCGCGTCAAGCGTGTGCGGCGTTTCGCCAAGCAGCCCAAAGCGCCTTTCAATGACAGAGCGCGAGCGCGGCGCAAGCGTTGCCAGCACACGCCGGATGGCATGGTCAAAAGGCGTGGCGCGGTACACCGCCCCTGGCCGCTTTGGCTTTGCCTTCGCCTTCAACTGTTTTTCAGACCTACTGGAACTTTTTTGTTTTGAAAACATGATTTACCCCCTTTCTCTAACTGCTGTATCGGTTCGCATTGTATCCACATGTTTGAGGATTGTCAGCACTAACCTTGTACAAAAAATTAAGCCGCACAATCGCGTCCTCCCGCTGTCAAGGGGTTTTCTTGGGAATATTGCTCTTATTCTTTGTGATTTAAGCTAGGATATGATGTGGGTCGTTATTTTGAGCAAATAACTGATTGTGGCAGGTGCGCCTGCCGCTCGTGCATGGTGAGCGTGGGCAAAGGATGCTTGCATTCACATAGCCAGCTAAAGCTGTTGCAAGGCGCAGACTGAATCGTGCGCGCACTGTCCGGCGCCGGATTTGTTGTTTGTGGCCTGGCACAGATCACTGTGCACTTACAATCTCTTGGGCGATAATCGGGTTGGGCAGCCGGCATCAAATGCTGCTGCAATCCCCGTAACTGAGAGCAAGCTGAATGCACAAGACAACACTGGAACAGGTGCGCGAATTTCATGAAACCTACGGTCTGGCCGTCAAGGCGGCGCCGGACCTAGCGGACGCGCGCATCAATGCGTTGCGTGTTAGCCTGTTAGCGGAGGAGCTTGAGGAATTTAAGGCTGCAGTGGCGGCTGCCAATCCGCTGGCAGCGCTTGATGCACTTGTGGATTTGCAATACGTGCTGGATGGTGCGTTTCTCTCGCTGGGGCTGCACAAGGTGAAGGCGGCCGCTTTTGCCGAAGTTCACCGCTCTAACATGAGCAAGCTGG
The DNA here is from genome assembly GCA_003670425.1 of Chloroflexota bacterium. Lineage (GTDB taxonomy): Bacteria > Chloroflexota > Anaerolineae > Anaerolineales > UBA11657 > BD1. The sequence continues at coordinate 6,762 of QWRL01000065.1, read as the reverse complement.
GCGCGGATGGCAAACCTGTGCGGCGTGAGAGCGATGGCAAAGTTCTAAAGGGCCCCAATTTTTTTCAGCCAAACCTGCAGCAGTTTATTGAGTGAAGCCGCGGGCAGCGGAGCTGCGCACCTGCAGCAGCTGCGGAGGATGCCCGCAGCGCTGTCTGTGCAGTTACTTGGCAGCATCATAACTAATGAGACAAACACAACCAGCGCGTTACGCAAGCGTCTGTGACAGCGCAGTGCCTGGGCGCGGTTCTGAAGCGCTAACTAATGCTGCCGGCGCTGCAGCTGTTGCATTGTTTTGCAGTGCGTGCAGTACGCGGGCTCTAGGGCGCCCGGACGCGAACCGCTCCCAGTTGCAGCAAGCCATCGGTACCCTGTGCGGTATCGAGGCGGGTGCCGGTTTGTGCGTTGTACACCCCCAATACCAAATGGTAGTTGCCGGCAGGTAGTTGCGCGGGCAGCGGCACCCGCAAGTGGAAACTGATCTGGTCGCCGGCGTGCCATTGCAGTGTGGAGAAATTGTTTGCGAGCGGCTGGCCATCATGTTGGGCCACCAGCTGGCCGGCGGCATCCTTGACGTGGATAAAAAATGTGTAATCTGCGCCGGGCTTTTGCAGTGCCTGCCAGCCAAGCAGCACTTGCAGATCTGTGCCGCTGCTAACTTCGAGTGGCCAAGCAGCATTCAACAGCTGCAGTTCGGGGCCAAACTGCGCCAGCGGCGGTTGCGCCGGGCCGGGCACAAACTTCACCGCTTGCAGCGCAACGCTGACGGCGCGCGCGCCCTTCAGGTGCGGGTTGCAAGCAACGTCCGCCGCAAATTTTCCGGCGAGCGGCGTGCCGCCCAGGCAGCGCAGGTCACCCCATAAGTTTTCGGTGCCCGAGCGGTCCGCAAACTCAATTACATTTACGCCGGCGGGCAGGTCCAGTGTTGGCGACGCGTACGGCGCCCAGTCGCCAATCGCATACGCTGCAGCTGCGGTACCGTTCACCAGCATTTCCACGCGGTGCAGTTGCAAGCCGGGAATGGCGGTAAAGGCCAGATGGCCGCGCTGCGGTTGCGGCAGGAATAGATAGATGCGGGCGCTGCCGCTGAACCAGCGCGCCGGCGCGCTGCCCCATTGCTGTGCATCTGACCATTGCCCCGGCGCCAGCGCCCACACCGGCAGCGTGCCATTTGTTAGAGCGGGCGTGGCGGCAAACAAGCTCTCCACGTCGCCGGCTGCTGCCGGCTCCCCAAATGTGCTGCGCAGCCAGTTGCGCTGGTCTTCACTGTAGCCCTCGCCCAAATGCTGCAGGAAGACGTAGCCAACTGCATAGTGCTGCAGTGCGCGCTTCACAGCTTCTGTTGTGGGCCGGCTCACAATATCTTGCGCCGGCCCGGGGCGCAGCAGGGCATCCACAAAGTCCAGGCTTGTTTCGCCGTTGGGAACACCGCGGAAGACGCGCCCGCCCAGCAGCGGACAATGATGCACCGTCTGGCCAAACAGTCCCAGGTAGTTTGCCGTGTAGCCGGCGGGGATGTTCACCACTGCGCGGCTGCTGTTGGTGCATTTAGCGGCGAGGGTGTTGAGCACCGGCGATGCCGGCTGCAGCGCCAGCGGAAAAGGCAATGCCACCAAACGCTCGCCAATGCTAAAGGCAGCCAGCGCGCCCACAACCAGCCAGGCCGGCGCTGCGCGCAGGCGCGGCAGCAGCTGCGCCACTCCGTACGCGCCCAGCACCGCCAGCGCAAAGTGAAATGTGAGCGCAAAACGCGCGGGCGCCCGGCTCCACTGAAACAGCGGCAGCTGCGCCAGCGCCTGATAAGGCAGCAGGATTGATTGCGCGCGCCCTTCCACTGTGACGGCCAGCGCGGCCCCGCCAACTTTTAGAAGCGGACCCAGCATGAGCACGCCCGCTGCAAGCAGCAGCACCAGCCACGCGCGCAGCGCACGCTGGCCCCGCAAGGCCCAAACTCCAAACACAGCCGTCAGCAGGGCTGCATAGCCGGCATAGCCAATCGACTCATATGGCGTTTCAACTGCGCTGTTGGCAAGCGCGGCCAGCGGGCTGCGGCGCAGCAGTGGGTGACCGGGCGGCGGCATGAAGAGCGACAACAAATCCACCGATTGGCTGACCACGCCGCCAACATGCGTGTTGGTTTCGCTGACGCTGCGGGCAGCGGCCAGCATTGGCCAGTAAAGCGGCATGATCAATGCCAGCGCCAATGCCAGTGCGGCCAGCAGCGCTGCCCGTACGCGCGCCTCGCGCAATTGGTCTGCGTGTGCCCATGCCAGCGCTAGTGCCACCGGCAGCAAAAAGTATGCTGGCAGGTTGGGGTGTCCGCAAGCCAGCAGCGCACCAAACGCCGTGCCGGTCACATTGCGCCACCCGCCTGCCAGCAGCAAGCGCCGCAAGAAAAATGCGAACACTGGAAAGCCCACCAGCCACACAATGTTTAGATGTCCGCCCGTCATATGGCCCCAGAGGGCTGGGCTGAACCCAAACAACAGCCCGCCCCAAAAAGCTGCGAGCCTGCGCTGCGTCAAATCCAATGTGAAGACAAACATGGCTGCAGCGTTTAGCGCCGGCGCCAGCAGCATGGCCAGGTTATAGGCAGCCGCGGGTGAAATCCAGAGCGCCAAAATTGCCGGCAGAATGAACGCGGGTAGCTGCGTGAGCGCCAGCGGCACATACTGGCCGGCGGGGTGGTTCAGAATGCTAATCAAAGCCGGGCTGGCGGCGCTGCGCAGCAAAGACTCGCGCACCCACCAGATGAACCAGACATTTTCATGCGCGTCGCTGCCCAGCTGGCCGACGAGCGCAGTGGACAGGCGGGCAATTGCCGGCAGGGTCAGCAGGATTGCCAGCAGCTGGTAGAACGCGAATGCTGCCAGCACGGATCGCCAGCCGGCCAAGCGCTGCGGGAGCCGCTCAAACATTTTTATTGATCCATGCGGAAGGAGGTGTGGCGCGGCGCAGGCAAGAAAATTTGTTCAAGCGCTGCAGCTGGCAGGCGCTGGGTGATATGCCGGACGGAACCGTGCGCCGCATGCGGTTGCAGTGCGCTAGATTAACTTCAGCGCCGCCAAAAATCTGCCGGCGCAAGTTCCACGGCCGTTGGCGGCTGCGCTGCATGCCCGCAGCGCAGGCAGGGCCGCGCTGCAATCACGCTGCTGGCAGTAGCGGCTGGCCGGGGCGCGCAAACAACTCTGCCAAATGCTGCGCACCGGCTGCATCCACCAGCGCGAGCACTTCATCGCCGGCCAGCAGCTGCGTGGCGCCATGCGGCACCACCACCTCTGCGCCGCGCAGAATGGCGCACACAATGGAGTTGGCCGGCATTTGCAAATCACGCAGGTGTACGCCCACCGCCTTGGCACCCGGCGGAATTTTTTCCTCCACCATGGAGTATGCGCCGCGGCGCAGCTTGAAGAGCGTCATCATGTCGCCCATGGACATCTCTTCCGTCACCATCTTGGCAAGCAGGTCAGCCTGGTTGAGCGCCACATCCACACCCATTTGCGGCGTAAAGAGCCACGCGTTGATGGGGTTGTTGATGCGGGCGATGGTGCGCGGCACGCGGAACTCAAAGCGTGCCAGCGTGCACACCACCAAATTGGATTCGTCCAGACCGGCAACGGCTGCCAGCACCTTGGCTTCCCGGATGCCGGCGCGCTCCAGCACCTCTGGTGAGCTGCCATCACCGGTCACAATCACCGCGGCGGGCAGCGCGCGCTGCAGCTCCAGCAGGTCTTTGCCGCGCCGCTCCACAATGCGCACGGTGTGCCGGCCCTCCAGCAGCAGGCCCGCCAGGTGCAGGCCGGTGCGCCCGCCGCCCACAATCACAACATGCATAGCATCACTCCTTGAGCGCCAGCAGCGCCACCAGCCGCTCCAGCGCCGCCGACAAAACTGAAAGGTGCAAAACATCGCCGGCGCGCAGCAGTGTGCCGCTCACCGGCACAAAGGCCTGGTTGTCGCGCGTGATGGAGGCAACTGTGATCTCGCCCGCCACCTGCAGCTGGCTGACGGACTGCCCTTCCAATGCGCGCGGCACATCGGCGCGCACCAGCTCCACCTCGCCCTGCCCAAAGCTGTGCAGCGTGTCCACATCCGCATGCGCCAGCAGCTGCAGGGCGCGCCCGGCGCCCCACGCCGTGGGGCAGATGGTTTGCAGTCCGAGGCGGTTGTAGATGTCTGCGTTGCGCGTGTCGTAGACGCGCGCCAGCACGCGCGGCACGCGGAAAATGTTGCGCGCGATGCGCGCCGTGAGCACGTTGGCGTTGTCTGAGGAGCTGGTGGCCACAAAGGCCTCGGCGCTTTCTATGCCCGCCTGCACCAGTGTGGCGCGGTCATAGCCATAGCCGCAGACGGTGCGGTTTGCAAAGTCCGGCCCGAGGCGCACCAGTGCCTCGGCATCGCGGTCCACCACGGTGACGGCGTGGCCCTCGCTGTGCAGCAGGCGGGCCACGGCTTCGCCCAAGCGGCCGCAACCCATGATGATCACTTGCATGACTGCCCTCCGTGGCGCGTGCGCCCGTGTTGTTTCATGCGGCTGCGCTGCGCGCTGCGCGCGTGCGCACGCTCAGCTTGCGCAGCCATTCCAGGCCGTACAAGATGGCAGGGAAGGCTGCAAACAGCGGCAGCAGCCAGAGCGGCACGGGCGCGTGGTCAAACAGGCGCGCCAGCGCCGGCACATAAACCAGCAAGCCGATAAACACAATCTCCACCGCCACCCCCAGCAACAACCAGCCATTGGTAAACCAAAACCGGCGGGTCAAGCGCTCTGTTTCCGTGCGGCAGGCAAAGGCGTTGCCCACCTGCGCTGCAACTACGCCCACATGAAAGACCGTTGTGGCCAGCAGGTAAAGCGCAGCGCCACTGGCGCTGATGGCCGGCAGCCAGTCCGGGCGCTGCAGCCCGGCCGGCACCGGCAGTGCTCCGGCCAGCCAATACACCGCGCCAAAGCCGGCGAAGCACAGCGCAGCTTCAATCATACCCAGCCAGCCAAAGGCGCGCAATAGCAGCTTGCGGTCAATCAAAGGTTCATTGCGCGGGCGCGGCGCATGCTGCATGGCGCCGCGGTCCGGGCGTTCGTTGCCCAGTGCCAGTGCCGGCAGCACATCCGTGCCCAGGTCGATGGCCAAAATTTGCGGCACCGTCAGCGCCAGTGGAATGCCAAATAGCGCCGTTGCCAAAAACGGCAGCACCTCCGGCACATTGCTGGCCAGAATGTAAGTTATGAAGCTGCGCAAGTTGGCGTACACGGCGCGCCCCTCTTCTATGCTGGCCACAATCGAGCCAAAGTTGTCATCGGTGAGCACGATGTCGGCCGCCTGGATTGCCACATCTGTGCCGGTGATGCCCATGGCCACGCCAATGTCGGCTTTGCGCAGTGCCGGCGCGTCATTTACGCCGTCGCCGCTGACCACCACCACATCGCCGCGCGCCTGGAATGCCGCCACCATGCGCAGCTTGTGCTCGGGTGCCATGCGCGCAAACAGCACCTCGCCCGCCAGCGCCGCCTGCAGCTCGCCATCGCTCAGCTGCTCCACTTCTGCGCCGGTGATGATGCGCGCATCCGTGCGCGTCAGGATGCCCACGCGCATCGCCAGTGTGGCGGCCGTCAGGCCGTAGTCGCCGGTAATCATAACAATGCGAATACCGGCCGTGCGGCAGGTGGCGACTGCAGCGGCAACTTCCGGCCGCGCCGGATCCATCATGCCGGCCAGCCCCAAAAATGTGAGCTGCTGCTCGACCCCGGCTTCTGTGTAGCCACCGCGCCCGGAAAGCTGGCGCTGTGCCAGGCCCAGCACGCGCAGCGTATTGGCAGCATAGTCTTCGTTGGCTGCCAGAATCTCCGCGCGCATTTCATCCGTCAGCGCCTGCGCGCGCCCGCCCAACAAGATGCTGTCGCAAAGCTGCAGCACTTCGCGCGGCGCGCCCTTTACAAACGCCAGCTCGCCGTCCGGGCATTGGTGGATGGTGCTCATGCGTTTGCGGCGCGCGTCAAAGGGCAGCTCGTGCAGGCGCGGGAACTGCGTGTACATGTCGGCCGCCGGCAGTCCGCCTTTCAGCGCCAGCGCCAGCAGCGCAGCTTCGGTTTGGTCGCCCAGGCAGTGCCACAGGGGCTTGTCGGCGGTGGGTGCGTTCAAGCGCGCGTTGTTGCAAAGTGTGCCCGCGCACAGCAGGCGCTCCAGGTCGGCGCACTGCCCGGGCTCGGTGGGTGCCGGCACAATTGCGCCTTGTGGTGCATAGCCAACCCCCGTCACCTCCAGGCGCTGCCCGCCCACCCAAAGCGTGCGCACGGTCATTTGGTTTTGGGTGAGCGTGCCGCTCTTGTCTGTGCAGATCACGGACACCGAGCCAAGCGTTTCCAAAACTGAGAGCTGCTTCACAAGCACCCCGCGTTTGATGAGGCGCTGCGCAGCCATCGCCAGCGTCAGCGTCACGATGGGTGTGAGCCCGACCGGCACAGTGGCCACCAGCAGGCCCACGGTTAATAGAAACGCATCCAGCCCCTCCATTGCAAGCTGGCCTTCGCTCACCGCAAACACAACGACTGCCAGCGCGCAGGCAGCCAAAGTGCTGCGGCGTGTGATTCGTTCAATCTGCTTTTGCAGCGCGCTGGTTTCGCTCACTACGGCATGGGTCAGTGAGGCAATGCGCCCGAACTGCGTCAGCGCGCCAATGCTGAAGACCACGGCGCGTGCGGTGCCGGAAACCACAGAGGTGCCGGCAAAGATCAGGTTGGGGCGTTCAATCTCCGTCAGGCCCGCCCGCC
>QWRL01000064.1 GCA_003670425.1 Chloroflexota bacterium | reverse complement strand
CCAAAAGATTGCCAGCAACGATGTCCCGGAAATTTTGCACGACAAAACCGTTGTGGCGCTTGACCTTGGCGCAATGATTGCTGGCTCGCGCTTCCGCGGCGAGTTTGAGGAGCGCTTGAAAGCTGCCATCGACGAGGTGCAAAAAGCTCAAGGCGAAATCATCCTGTTCATCGATGAGCTGCACACTGTGGTGGGCGCCGGCGCTGCGCAGGGCGCCATGGATGCCAGCAACATGCTCAAGCCGGCGCTGGCACGCGGCGAGCTGCAATGTGTGGGCGCCACCACCCTGGATGAGTTTCGCAAATATATTGAGCGCGATGCAGCGCTCGAGCGGCGCTTCGCACCGGTGTACGTGGATGAGCCCAACATCGAAGACACAATTGCAATGCTGCACGGACTGCGCGACCGCTACGAGGCGCACCACAAAGTCACCATCACCGACTCAGCGCTGACGGCCGCCGCGCGCCTTTCGCACCGCTACATCACCGACCGCAAGCTGCCGGACAAGGCGATTGACTTGATGGACGAAGCTGCGGCCAAGCTGCGTGTGGCGCTTTACTCGCTGCCGCCCGCGCTAAAGGAGCTGAAGACCCAGCTGGACCAGCTGCAAGCTGCCGAGGACGGCGCCAGTGCTGCGCGCGATTACCAGCGCGCTGCCGAATGCAAAGCCGAGCGCATGCGCACAGAGGAAGAGTTCCACTCCCAGCGCGACGCGTGGGAGCAAGAGCATCACCTCGACGAAGTGGTGGACGAGAAAGACATTGCTGAAGTGATTGCCTCCTGGACGGGCATTCCATTGAGCCAAATGCTGGAAACAGAATCAGCCCGGCTGCTTGAAATGGAAGAGCGGCTGAAGAAAAACATCATCGGCCAGGACGCTGCCATCAGTGCGCTGGCAGATGCCATCCGGCGCTCGCGCTCCGGGCTCAAGGATCCCAAGCGGCCGATTGGTTCGTTCATTTTTCTGGGCACCTCCGGCGTCGGCAAAACGCAGCTGGCCAAGGCGCTGGCGGGTTTCCTGTTTGATGATGAAGAGGCGCTCGTGCGCGTTGACATGTCTGAGTACCGTGAGCAGCACAGCGTGTCGCGGCTGTTTGGCGCACCGCCCGGCTACGTGGGCTACGAGGAAGGCGGGCAGCTGACCGAAGCCGTGCGCCGCCGCCCGTACCGCGTGGTGCTATTCGACGAAATTGAAAAGGCGCATCCAGAGGTTTGGAATGCGCTGCTGCAAATTCTGGATGACGGCCGCCTTACTGACGGCCAGGGGCGCGTGGTGGATTTTCGCAACACGGTGCTGATCATGACCTCCAACCTTGGCACTGAATTTAACGGCAAGGCTGGCGCGCTGGGCTTTGTGCCGGCAACCGACAACGGCGCACGCGAGAGCAGCGAGAAAATTGAAAAGGCGCTCAAGAAAACTTTTCGGCCGGAGTTTTTGAATCGCATCGACGAGATCATAATTTTCTCGCAGTTGAAGCCCGAGGATGTGCAGGTGATTGTGGACTTGCAAATGCACGAGCTGGGCGAGCGGCTGGCAGAACGCGGGCTGACGGTAGTGTTGACGGCGGCCGCGCGCGTGTGGCTGGCGCAGCAAGGCTACGATCCGGCCTACGGCGCCCGGCCAATGCGGCGCGCACTGCAAAAATATCTTGAGTCACCGCTCTCGACGCGCCTGCTGCGCGGCGAGTTCAGCAAGGGCGACCACGTGATTGTGGACAAAGGCACTGAAGACGGCCTCGAGTTCCGCACCGAGGGCGCAGACACAGCAGCGCTGCCGGTGCCAGCGCTGGCGCACACCGACACACCGTAATTTTCAAAGCTGTGGTGCCGGCGCGCGCCCGCACCGCTGCTTTGCAGGCGTCGAAGCCTGCTGCGGGCTCCCGGGGCGCAACTGCATGCAGCGCGGAGAGCCGAGATGCGTGGCTGTCTGGGTGGAATTTCAGGGGGCGACATGCAGCTCAGCGGCGGCAATCCTGATTAGCTCGTGCACCCAACTGTCGTAGGACTACGATGCCGGCTGCGGCGGCGCGACCCGCGCGGCAAAGCGGCGCGCCGCAGCGCCAAGGCAGCGTGCACTTGATGACACGCACTCCCCAGAGAACAAGCGCCGCAAGCAAACCGGGCGCAGCAGCCCGCGGCCGTTGCCCGCGCACCGCCAGCCGCAGCGCATCAAATGCAGTTTTGGCAACGCGCACTACAACGAACAACAACACCGCTCCCGCGATAGGTATGAAATAGTTTGTCCAGCACTGCGTCCTGCAATCGGCACAGACTCGATGCCGATGTGAATTCTTGAAGATGCAATCCTTCCGGTCAACCAGCTGCGGACTGCGCACGGAAGCGCTTTGGCTGGCGCTGCCCTGCGCGGTGCTGCTGGCCGCCAGCCTGGCGTGCAGCTTCACGCTGGCAGCCGCGGACAGCCCGTACCTTACGCCACAAGCCGCAGCAGCCCCCACCGCCGTATCTATGCAGCCGCAAACACCTTCAGTTCTATCCGCCCCACTCGGCATCACGCCATTGCCAACACTCCTGCCGTTTCTCACCGCGCAAGCAGCCACCGAAGCTGCACCCATCGACATAGCCAGCCTGCGCCCCAATGCGAAAATTTTTACGGCTGCATTTGCCGGGTCTCCGCCGGTCATTGATGGAGACATCAGCGATTGGCCGGAGCTCACCGGGCAGATAACAGCCGCGGTCTACCAGCCGGAGAACTGGAGCGGCAGCGCGGACCTGAGCGCAGTTTTTGCAACTGCATGGGACCGCAATAATTTGTATCTGGCGCTGAATGTGACGGATGATGTGCACGTCCAAACCGAGCAGGGCCGCGACTTGTTCAAAGGTGATGGCGCGGAGCTTTTACTGGATGCCAACCTGGCACAGGATGCAGACTTTCCATTTCCAAACTTTGACGATTACCAGATTGGCCTTTCAGCCGGGGCGCTGCAAGCCAACGCGCCGGCTGCACAGGCGTACCGCTGGTACCCCTTGGAGCAAGCGGCCAGCCTGCCCGATGTGCTGGTTGCAGCACGCCCGACAGCCAGCGGATATCAACTCGAGGCCGCAATTCCATGGCGCGTGTTGGGCGTCTCCATTGAAGACCAGCGCAGCTTTGGCTTCGTGGTTTCTGTTTCTGACAATGACACGCCAAACACGGCGGACCAGCAGACTTTGCTGTCCAGCACGCCGCGCCGCAACCTTGGCGATCCAACCACTTGGGACTTGCTGCAGCTAAACGATTGACGCTGGTTTGCGGGAGTGCGGGCAGAATGCTAAAATGATGGCGTAAACCGGCGACGTGCAGCGATGCAGTCGCCGTTTTTTTTGCACCCCGTTCTTTCAAATGCTCATGCGCCCCCTCAAACATCCACTGGCCACTGCTGCGCTCAGCGCGCTGGCGGTTATCGCGGGCGGCAGCACGCTCGTATTTGCTGCATTCACCTATTTCCGGCAGACTGCAGCGCTGCCGGCAGCAGCGCTGCCCGCGCCAGCCGTCGTGGTTGAAAATAAATCCGCGCTGCGCATTGAGCCCCTCGGAAAAGTAGACCCGAGTTTTAAATTCAACGTACAGGAGCTTGCGGCTGCCGCTTTTGCCGGGCAAGCAGCGCATGCGGTGCTGCCGGATTTCAGCGAGGCTGTGGGGCCGATCTTTGAGGTAAATGCCACCGGCACGATTCCTGCGCGCGTGGCACTTAGCCTGCCATTGCCGCCCGCAACGGCAGACCCCGAGCTGCTTGAAATGCATGTATGGGACGGAAGCACGTGGCGCTTTGTCTCTGCAATGCGCAGCGCCCGTGAATTACAAGCTGAGGTTGCCGGCGTGCCGCGTGCCGTGGCAATCATGCGCTGGTTGCCGACGCCCCCGCTGGCGGGAGGCATGCTGGAGATTGGCGAGACATTGGCGGCCGCAAACGAAGCGCTGCAGCTGGTGTTCCCGGCCGGCTTGGTGCTGCAAAAAAATGGCAGCCTGGCGGGCACATTGGCGGGCGTAAGTGCACCAGCCGGAGCCCAGCTTATATTGCCGGTAGTGCGCGCACCAGTTGCCGATGGCAGCACTACCGTGGCGGCCGCACTCACCAGCCCGGCTGCGCGCACACTGCACCTAAGCAGCTTGGCGGACCTGGCAGCGCACAGCGCCCATAGCGGAGTTCTGCTGGACTACGGCGTGCTAATGCCGGCCATGCGTGCGGATTGGACCGCCTTCATCCGTGATCTCGCTGCGCGGCTGCATGCGCAGCAAAAACAGCTGGGCGTGGTGGTGCCCGCAACTGCCGGTGCTGATCCGAATGCAAACGGATACGACCTGCGCAGCATTGGCGCCACCGCAGACTGGATCGAGCTGCATTTTGAAGGCGGGCTGCTGGCAGCTGACGAAGCAGCCGTCCGCCAAACCATCAACGCTGCGGCAAGCGCGAGCGGCCGCCGCCGCTTGCGCTTGCAAATTAATTTTGGCAGTGTGGAGCTGGAGGCTGCCGGCGTGCGCGCAGTGCCGGCAGCCGAAGTACAGCAGTGGCTGTCTGCCAATCTACAACCCGCCACCAGCAGCGTGGTTGCTATTGCAACTCCAGCCAGCTTCGCGCTGGGCAATCCATTGGCTGCGGATGCACACTGGGGCGCACTCAGCGTAGACTACAAAGCTGCCGACGGCAGTGCGCGCACGCTGCTGCAAACCACGCCCGCTGCGCTCGCGCGGCAGCTGCAGCTGGCGCAACAGCTGCGCCTTGGCGGCGTATCCGTCACAGATTACTTTGCGGCGCCGGCTGGCGGGCTGGCGGCGACCTTGGCACAGTATCGCGGCACGCAAGACATGCCGGCCACAGGCGCAACCATTGCATGGCAGGTGCAGCGCGGTGCGGACTTGATCACAGAATCTACCAAGGCAATTAATGAGCCCTTTGAATGGACACCCACAGAGGCCGGCGACTACACTGTGCGCGCCATGCTGAACCTTGGTACACCGCTGGCGCTGGGTGCACTTCCCGTAACAGTACCGGCTGGGCCAGAACCGACCGAGGTGGCGCAGGCCATGCCGGGCATGGCTGCGCGCCCGATTGGGCCGTTTGAACTTGGCGGCCAGGTTACACATGGCGGCATTGCCCCCGCCGAAAAAATGCGGGCCTCCCGCATGACATGGGTGAAGCTGCAAGCGCTGCCCGGCTATGACATGGGCGCCGCCATTGCCAACGCACACGCGCTGGGATTTAAGGCGCTGCTGAGCGCCGTTGGCGACCGCAGCCAGCCGCATCTACCCGCATACCACGCCACATTTGCAGCCTATCTTGGCACTTTGGCTGCGCAAGGCGCCGACGCGATTGAGGTGTGGAACGAGCCGAACCTCGAACGCGAGTGGCCCGCTGGAAAGATCAGCACCCGCAGTTACACCGCACTATTGCGCGCTGCCTACAAGGCCATCAAGGCAGCCAACCCCAACACGCTCGTTATCAGCGCCGCGCCCTCCCCCACGGGTTTTTTTGGCGGCTGTTCAAGCCGCGGCTGCGATGATGCCAACTGGATGAACGGCATCGCCAACGCCGGTGCCGGCAATTATTTGGATTGCGTGGGCATACATTACAATGAGGGTGTGGTGCCACCCTCTGCATACGGGGGCGGCGTGGATCCGCGTGACGACCACTACACGCGTTATTTTCCCGGCATGATTGAGCGCTATTCAGCAGCCTTTGGCGGCAACCGCCAGCTTTGCTTCACCGAGCTCGGCTACTTGAGCGGCGAAGAGTGGGGCTATGTCCCCAAACATTATCTTTGGAAGCCGCCCATTAACAATACTGTGGCCGAGCAGGCAGCGTATCTTGGCGAGGCCGTGCGCCTGGCGCGCTCCAAGGGCCGCGTGCGCATGATCATGGTGTTTAATGTGGACTTCGCCAACTATGGCGACGACCCGATGGCGGGCTACGCCATCATCCGGCCCGATGGCAGCTGCCCGGCGTGTGTCACGCTGGCTGCCAGCATGCAATGATGTGCCCCGCCGGCTGGCACGCCACCTGCATGGTGATAGACGCAAATTGCCGACAACTGCCGCGTATTGGAGACTAAATGCAAGAACCGAACCTTGAACCGCCAACCGAAAAGCAGCCCGCTGCGCCCAACGTGCGGCTGTTCATCACAGCCTGGGTGTCGCTCACACTGGTGGTTGGCCTGGGCACATTTGCCACCCTTTTCTGGGCGCTGGGCGGCATGGACGTGCCGAGCGCTGCAGCGACTGCGATGCCGGATGTGGCTGCCGCAGCTGCGGCAGACGCCACCGCCGCTGCGCAGCCGCAAGAAGTAACCCCGGACGTGCTGCCGCTGATTGAGCCCATCGCGCCAACCACAACTCCGGATGTCACGCCCACGCCTGCGCCGGTAGCTGAAGTGTTCGGGTTGGGTGCGCAGGTAATTCATGGCGGCCTGCTGGCGCAAGACAAAATGCACAACATCGGCATGACATGGGCCAAGCTGCAGGCCTATGACATTACCCAAGATTTCAAGCCCGATATCGAGAACGCGCACCGCAACAACTTCCGCATTCTGCTAAGCGTCAAAGACAATGCCAACCACATGCGCGTTACGGACCCGGACTACCAGGAGCAATTGTTAAAGTTTCTGGAAGGATTGGCCGCTAAGGGCGCCGATGCCATCGAAGTATGGAATGAACCGAACCTGAGCCGCGAGTGGCCGCCCAGCAAGATGGGCGGTGCCTATTACACGGCACTGCTAAAGCAGGCCTACGGGCGCATCAAAGCCGCCAACCCCAACACAATCGTCATTAGCGCGGCGCTCTCGCCCACGGGCGCCTTCAACGGCGGTTGTGGCTCAATTGGCGATGTGCTGGGCTGCGATGACAAGCCATTTCTGGAGAAGATGGTGGCGTCAGGTGCGCTCGACTATCTGGATTGCGTCGGCATCCACTACAACGAAGGCCTGCTGCCGCCCAGCGCCACTTCCGGCGACCCGCGCGGAAACTCCCAGCACTACACGCGCTACTTCAAAGGCATGCTTGATACTTACCTTGGAATTCTGGGCGGCACCAAACCACTTTGCTTCACCGAGCTGGGCTACCTGAGCGGTGAAGAATGGGGCACACTGCCGGCCAACTTTCGGTGGAACCCGCCCATCAACATGAAGGTTGCGCAGCAGGCTGAGTATCTGGGTGCTGCTGTAAAGCTGGCACGCAGTGCCGGCAACATCCGCATGATCATCGTGTTCAACATGGACTTCGCTGTGCTAAAGAAGGATCTCGGGGATGATCCGCAGGCCGGCTACTCAATCATCCGGCCCAATGAAAGCTGCCCGGCCTGCGATACGCTGCGCGCTGCAATGCAGCCCGGCTAGCTGCCGCAGTCCATACCGCGCCCGCGCTATGGCGCAATGCAAGTCGTGCTTCATCACAATTGTGCAATTGCAGCGGAAGCGCATCGAAACTAGCGTGCAAGGCTTGCACCGCCCGAATGTGCGCTCCGGCATAAAATTGCGCATCCGCCTTGTAATGGTTGCCGGTGCATTGGCGGCGCTGCTGTGCGCATGCGCAGCACCATGGCTTGCGCGCCCCACTGCCACGCCGCTGCCGGCGCCAACTGCAACTGCTATCTTGGTTCCCACGCCCGTTGTGCGCGCGTGGCCGCAGGTGGCATCGCCGTCGTACAGCATTCAGGTTTTTATGTGGTGGCGCCCGGACTTGGGAGAGCGCGATCTGGGGCTGGTGCAAGACATGGGCTTTGGCTGGGTGAAGCAGCGCTTTGCGTGGCGCGACATTGAAGAAACCGCGCCGGGCGTGTTCAACTGGGCGCGGCCCGAGCAGCTGGTGCAGCTGGTGCAAGACCGCAACTTGAAGCTGATCGCACTGCTGGATTACCCGCCCTACTGGGCCATGCCGGTTGACCCCAACAGCACCGCAGACACTGGACCACCCGCAGACTACGCAACCTTCGGCAGCTTTTGCACAGCTTTCGCGCAACACTTCAAGGGCAAAGTGGCCGCCTACCAAGTGTGGAACGAGCCCAACCTTGCCCGTGAGTGGGGCGGCAAAGCACCTGACCCGGCTGCTTATTCACGGCTGCTGCGCGTGTGTTATATGGGCATCAAGTCCGCGGACCCGGCAGCCATAGTCATCTCAGCCGGGCTGGCGCCCACAGGCACAGAGCCGCCGATTGCCATGCCGCACGATGCGTTCCTGCGCGCAATGTACGCTGCGGGAGCACAACCTTACTTCGACATGCTCGGTGTGCATGCGCCCGGTTATCTTGCGCCACCGTGGGTGAGCTCCGCCCAAGTGCAGGCCGAGCTGCCGTTGGGCGGCAACCGCTGGATGGCGTTCCGGCATGTGGAGGACATGCGCGCGCTGATGCTGGAGTATGACGACCCGCAAAAGCAAGTGGCCATCCTGGAGACGGGCTGGACGACCGACCCGGTAAATCCGGATTACTCATGGTTTGCGGTTAGCGAAGCGCAGCAGGCTGAGTACATGGCGGGCGCATACAAGTGGGCGCGTGAACACTGGCGCCCGTGGGTGGGCATCATGAATGCAATTTATATTGCGGACCCGCAATGGGTGCCGGAGCAGGAACAGTACTGGTGGGCAATCACCACGCCCGGCGAGCCACTGCCGGGTCTGCGGCCAGCCTACCGCGCGCTGCGCGACATGCCCAAGTAGCCGGTTATTTTTTGGCGCTGCGCTTGCGGGCGTTTTTCTTTTTGGCTGCTGGCGTCGGTTTGGCGCCGGAGGATTTTGATGCGGCTTTGGCGCCGCGCTTGTCCGGCCAAAGCTGGCGCTGGCCTGCCGGCGCTTTGAGCGGCGGCTGCTTTGCGGTCCGTGGGGCAGCTGCCGGCGTGGCGGCGCTTGCCAGAGTGGGCGCTTCGTAAAAGTGCACCAGCTGCGCCACCTGCTCCTTGTCGCCAAACAATCCGAGGGCAATCGTGCGGGCAGCGCGCGTGCGGCGCGGAAGTTTGTCCAGCTTCACCACTTTCGCTTTGCCGGCTGCAGTAACCACCGCCACATCATCATCCGCCATGCCCACCACGGCGCCGGCCAGCAGCCCGCCAGCAGCCAGCTTGAGCGCCGTCACACCTTTGCCGTTGCGCCCCTGCAGCGGCAGGTCGTCCACGGCAATGCGCTTGCCTTCGCCGCTGGCAGTCACTAGCAGCACTTCGCCGCGCGCGCGCGCCACATCCATGCCCACCACGCGGTCATGCGCACCGCCCAGCTTGATGCCCTGCACGCCGGCTGCAGCCATGCCCATCGCCCGCACCTGCTCAGACCGGAAGCGAATGGCAAGTCCGGCCGCGGTTGCAAGAACAATTTCGCTTTCCGGCTGCGCAAGCCGGGCGCCAATCAGCTGGTCGCCTTCGCCCACGGTCATCACGCGCGCCGTTTGCGCAGCGGGCACGGGCAGGTCCGCAAGCGCAATCTTTTTCAACATGCCGCTGCGCGATGCGAGCAGCAGGCTGCCATTGCCGGTGCGCGCCGCTGCCGGGAACGCCACGCCGCCCACAACGCGCGCGCCGGCCTCCAAAGCGCAGACCGAACTCCACGGCACGCCCTGCCCCACTTCTTCCGCCACCGGCACAGTTTGCACCTGCAATGCAGCTGCGCGCCCCTGCGCCGTTATGAGGAAGAGTGTGTCGCGCGTGCTGGCGCGCACCACCAACAGCGGCGTTGCGCGCCCCAATCCCGGGCGGCGGGCGCCTTGCAGCCGCGCTATTTTGCCGTCGCGCGTAACCACCACCCAAACATTCTCGGCCGCCACCAGCTCCGCAGTGGAGCCGGACTTGCGCGCACCCTGCGCAGACACAATATCCGTGCGGCGCCGGTCGCCGTAAATGCTCTTCACCTGCTGCAGTTCTTCAATAATCAACGCCCGCATTTTGCGCGGCGCTGCCAGCAGCGCTTCCAGCTGCTTGATGAGGGCTTGCAGCTGCTTGAACTCATCCTGCAGTTTCTTCACCTCCAGCTTTGCCAGCCGGCGCAGCGGCATGTCCAGGATGGCGCTGGCCTGCAGCTCGCTGAGGCGGAAGCGCTTCATAATGCGCTGGCGCGCATCATCTCCGTCGTTGGAGTTGCGGATGATCTTGATGATTTCATCCAAGTGGCGCAGCGCCGTCAGCAGGCCTTCAACAATATGCGCGCGTTCGCGCGCGCGCAACAAATCAAATTCAGTGCGCCGGCGCACCACTTCCACACGGTGATCTAGAAACACGCGCAGCGCCTGCTTCAGGCTCAGCATGCGCGGCTCGCCGCCCACCAGCGCCAGCATGATGATGCTGAAGGTGGTTTGCAGCTGCGTCGTGCGGTACAACTGCTGCAGCACATGTTCGGCATCCGCCGTCTTGGACAGCTCAATCACAATGCGCATGCCCTGCCGGTCAGACTCGTCGCGCAAATCGCTGATGCCTTCCAGCCGGCCTTCACGCACCGCTTCAGCAATGCGCTCGATCAAGCCGGACTTGTTCACCTGGTACGGCAGCTCCGTCACAATCAGGCGGCTGCGCCCGCGGCCCATCTCCTCCACATGCGATTTGGCCCGCACCAGCAGCTTGCCGCGCCCGGAGCCGTACGCAGCCGCAAGGCCCTCTTCCTTGTTGTTGGTGATGATGATGCCACCGGTCGGAAAATCCGGGCCCTTGATGAAGCGCATCAGGTCTTCCACCTGCACACTGGCCAGCTTGTCCCAGCGTTCCAGCATGAAGCAAAGCGCGTCAACAACCTCATTCAAGTTATGCGGCGGCACAGAGGTGGACATGCCCACCGCAATGCCGGTGCCGCCGTTGATTAGCAGATTTGGAATGGCAGCCGGCAGCACCAGCGGCTCGGTCAGCGTATCGTCAAAATTCCCGGCGAAGTCGACTGTGTTCTTTTCAAGGTCCGCCAGCAGCGGGTCGCTGATTGCGTGCAGGCGCGCCTCGGTGTAGCGCATGGCTGCGGGTGCATCGCCGTCAATCGAACCAAAGTTTCCCTGCCCGTCCACCAGCAGGTAGCGCATCGAGAAGTCCTGGGCCATGCGCGCCATCGCGTCATACACGGCGCTGTCGCCATGCGGGTGATACTTGCCGAGCACCTCGCCCACAATGCGTGCCGATTTTTTGTAGGGTGTGCCCGGCCGTACGCGGATGTCATGCATCGCATACAAGATGCGCCGGTGCACTGGCTTGAGGCCGTCGCGCGCATCCGGCAGCGCCCGCGCCACAATCACGCTCATCGCATAAGAGAGGTACGCAGCCTGCATCTCGTCGTCGATGCTGATCTTTTTAACGAGGCCGATTTCCATTATTTAAATGCTGCCTGGGCGATAACAATTTCCGGCTGACGCCCGCCAAATTGGCGCGCTGCCGGCTTTACTTGGGCTTGGAACTGCGCTGCCGCCGGCCACGCGCCCGGCCACGACTCGCTGGCTTTTTATCCTTGGCAGGCGCTGCAACAGCAGCCACTGGCCGGCGCGGCTTTGCGGGCTCAGACCAGATTGGCGGCAGCGGTTCCGGCTGCCAGTCTTCGAGCGGCATCTTGGGCGGGTCCACGCGCGGCGCACCGCGTTCGCCCCATGTGCGCGGGATCTCCGGGTCCCATTCGGCCACAGTGCCGGTAACCCTGGCGCCGGAGCCGCGCGCGGTTTCAGCAGGCGCGTCAGTGTAATCAAAATCTGAAACCAAGTCACGCCACAGCGGATGCCCCAGTTTGTCTTCAAGGTCCAGCAGCGACTGCTCTTCCATGGGCGTAACCAGCGAGCAAACAACCGCATTTGGCACCGCCTGCAATCGCGCCAGATAGGCCGGTTGGCGCGGCAGGTCACAATTTACCAGGCGTGTGATAGCGGACGCATCCCGCCCAGCCCGCCGG
>QWRL01000063.1 GCA_003670425.1 Chloroflexota bacterium | reverse complement strand
AGCGCCGCAGCATCACGCGCTGCGGGCATCCAGCCAGTCGCAAATATCGGCCAGCACCTGAGCCTGATCCGGCTCGTTCATAATTTCGTGCTTGAGGCCGGCATACAGCTTTAGCAACTTGTCTTTGGACTGGGCCAGCTCATACAGCTGGCGGCTTCCCGCCGGGTCGGAGATCCCATCGGCTGCCCCGTGCATAATCAGCATTGGAAGTTTTAGCGCCGGCGCCCCAGCCATGATGTGCTTGAAGGCCGTTATCAGCTCGGCGCCAGTGCGCGCCGGCACACCGCCACGGTAGACAAGTCGATCGTTGTCGTAGGCGTAAACCACCTCAGGATCGTTGGAGAGCAGTGTGCTGTCAATCTTAAGCGCGGGAAAGCGCGGCAGCAAAGCGCTGAGCACGCCCGAAATTGCAACCAGCACAGGCGACACATCCACGCCGACCTTGAGGTAGCCGCCGCTTAGCAGCAGGCCACGCAAGCGCGGTTGGTTGGCCAGTGTGTAGGTTGTCGCTACCGTGGCTCCCACACTGTGGCCCAGCAAAAACAACGGAAGCGCGGCATTGCGCACGGCCGCGTTTTGCAGCATTGTGTCCACATCAGAAACAAAGCGGTCGAAGCGCTCCACATAACTGCGCGGGCCGGCGGAGCGGCCGTGTCCGCGCAGGTCCAGCGCCTCTACCGCATAGCCGCGGCTGGTGAGGTGTGCGGCCACTCGCTGGTAGCGGCCGCTGTGCTCTGCCAGGCCATGCACAATCGCCACCACTGCGCGCGCAGCGCCTGCCGGGCGCCAAGATTGCGTAAATAATTGCGTGCCGTCGGCAGCGCGCAACATCGCTTCACTATGCAGAATATTACTGGAATCCACGGCCGTTTGTGCCTCCACACCCGCACGCCAAGTGCGCTTGCATGCACTCTACCCCATCTGCAGAAAAATCGCCAAGTACTTCAATCCTGATATACTGCCAACGCCCTTTGTCGGTTAATAAAAATGCGCAACGCCAACCCGGCCGCTCTGGTTTTATCCGCCTTTGGCGTCGCACTTGTGTTTGGCCTTGCGGTCATGATTATCGGCTTCACCGGATACATGGCAGCAGCGCGCTTTCGTATGTTTCAGCCCACCGTCGTGGTGGCGCCCACCGCAACCAAAATTCTCGAGCGCAGAATTCGCGTAGTGGACTTTAAGCTGCAACCCAAGGTTAGCCCCGGCGCAGGCATTCGTCTGGCTGCCGCCCGCAAGGACCAGCTGCTGCGCATGGGCGGCCTGGTGCACACCGTGGCGGGCAGCGCCGCCCGGCTCGCCATCTCAGATGAAGGCGAGATGTATGTGACCGCCGACAGCCTGGTGGGTGTGACCCAGCTGCCAGCCAGCATCAAAGACAAATTCACGCTGCTCACACTGCTGACGGGCGAAGTGTTCACCGTGCTTTCCGCGGGCACGCTGCAGATACAAACGCCGCTGGCCTTGGTGGAGATCCGCGCCTCCGCAATGCGCGTAAGCTATGACGCTAAAACACTAAAAGAGATTAACGCCAGCCTGCAGTTGGGCGGGCTGCCAGAAGACGCAGTGGATTTTGACATCCTCACTGGAAAAAATGGCGGGCATGGCGAAGGCGCTGCGGCCGAGGGCGGGCACGAAGCGCCAATTGAAACCACGCCGGAAGCCACGGCCGAGGGCGGGCTCACAGCCCCGGTTGCGGAAGTGCCTACCGGCCCCGCGCGCATGACCATAACACTGCTTGATGGCATGGGAATCTTGCGCATCAAGCAGCAGGAGTACCTGCTTGAAGGCGGCCACACGTACGTCATCACAAAGGACGGTGTGCTGCCGCCCGAGGGACTACCAGTTGCCCTTGGCGCGCTGCCGATCTGGCTTGAATATTTGCCGTCATCCAGTGCAGCGGTACGCGCCCTGATGCCAACCGCCGTGCCCACGGCCACGGGCACGGCCACCGAACAACCGGCAGCGACTGCCACCAGCGCAGCGACTGCATCTACCAGCGCCACATCGATTGCCACTGCAACCTCCCCGGCAGTTGCCACCCCTGTCCCCAGCGCTGCGCCAGCTGCCACCACCACAGTAGTGGTTGGTGCCACGGCACCCGTGTCCGGCACTGCAACTGTGGCAGGCGGCACCACACCAATCCCCGCCTCAACCGCAGCTGCCGGAACACCAACGGCAGGCACTGCAACCGGCACAACGCCCACGCCCACACCCACCACCGGCGCTGCCACGGACATCATGTCCACACTGCGCGCCGACCCCACGCGCTTCTCCACGCTGATCACCGCGATTGACAAGGCCGGCCTCGCGCCAACATTTAGCACGGGAACCTACACGCTCTTCGCGCCTACAAATGCCGCATTCAGCAGCCTGCCAACTGGCGCGCTCGATTTTCTGTTAGTGGACACTACCGGCATGGCACGATTGCTGAAGTACCATGCGCTTGGCTCAAGCTTGGGCACTTCCGGCATTACCGGTTCGCAAAGCGTTACCACGCTGGCGGGCTTGGCAGTAACGGCGCGCAAAGACGGCACCAAGGTTTACTACGGCGCCGCCACCATCTTGCAGGCAGACATTACCTGTACGAACGGCGTGATCCATGTGATCGACAGCGTGCTGTACCCGGTGCCGGCCAGCTAAGCCGCACCAGCGTTTGCCGCGCTACGGTGCAGTCACAACCAAACTACCCAGCTCTACGCTGTTCTGCAGTCCGCTGCTTCCATCCACAGTAAGCCGCGCCAGCGTATCCAGCCGGTACCAGCCCACCTGCACCGTATAGCTGCCGGGCTGCGCAGTGCGCGGCAATTGCAGCGCCACGCGCTCGGTAAACTGCGCGCCCACCGGCCAGCTGCCCGTGGGCTGCAAGCCGCCTTGCGGCTGCCCGTCCACTTGGGCAACAAGGCTGCCATCTGCGCCAAGTAAATGCGTGAACAGTGTGTAATTGGCAGCCGGCGCTGCCAGCGCATGCCAGCGGGTTGCCACTTGCAAGCTGCTGCCGGCGGGCAGCTCTTCCGCACTCAAGCCAAATGCCTCCAGGGCCAGCTGGCCGGCAAAGCTGGCGGCCCGCGCCCGGTTCGGTTGCGTATCTCCGCGCACAAATAAATCCAGGGTTGCATCGGTGAAGTCGCCGTGCCACGCCAGAAATGCGCGCTGGCTCAACCCCTGCTGAAAGCTGCGCTGCGGGTCGTAGGCTTGCGCGTCGCCAAAGCTCAGCAGCCACAGGCGCGTATGCGCGTTGGCGGCCGCATCCAGCAGCGCTGCACTGCGCGCATCCGTCCACGGAAAATCCCACGCCAGCTTGTAAAGCGGCAGTGCCACCGGGCCGTAGTATTCATACAGGGCGGATTGCGCACTGTGCGCCAGCAGCAAGCCATCTCCCGCCTGCGCCTGCACGCGCACCGTATCCAGCAGCCGGCCGTAGCCGCCTTTGCTAAAGGCGGGGTTGAAGTGATAGTGGAACAGCGCAGTCAGATTCACCAGCAGCACAGCAGCCAGCAGCAGCGGCCGCAGCACGCGCGGCGCCGCCTGCACGCCTGCAGCCAGCAGCACCCACAGCATGGGCAGCGCCACAATCAAAAAGCGCACATTAAAGAACGGCATGACGGGCGCCAGCAGCCACGCACCCAGCAGCGGCAGCAACACACACAACGCCAGCCAGCGCTGCGCAGTGCGCGGTGCGCGCCACGCGCCCCACATGGCAAGTGCCACCAATGCATAACCGGCCCAAGCCTGCGCAGGCGGCAGCGTGGCGCCCGCCAGCAGCGCGCGCGGCGCATCCAGCCAAATGGCGCGGCTGCCCGCCCCATCCCACGCCTGCCAGCGCAGCCCGGCGCGCTCGCCCAAAAATGCGCGCTGTGCCAGCACCCACGCTGCCAGCGCCAAGCCGGGCAGCGCGCCCAGCCACAGCCGGCTGCGCGTGCTGCGCTTTGCCGCCAGCAAACCCAAATGCGCCAGCCACACCAGTGCGCAGTAGTAATGCGTAAAGAGCGCCAGCGTTAGCGCCAGCAGCCAGGCCCACAGCCGGCGCGATTGCTGCGGCTGCGCCTGATGCCGCAGCACAAGCAGCGTTGCCAGCGCGCACAAAAATGCTGCCAGCGCATACATGCGCACTTCCTGGCTGTAGTAAATGCCAAATGCGGACACAGCAGCAACGGCTGCAGTAGTGACGCCTGCCGGGCGCGGGAAAAGACGGCGGCCCAAGCTGCAGCTCGTGGCCACCAGCAGCGTTCCAGTAAGCACGGAAAAGTAGCGCGTGGCCAGCGGCCGGTTGCCGGCCGCTGCCATCCAATAATGCAGCAGGGCGTGGTACAGCGGCGGATGGGTCTCCACCCCCGGCCGCACAATTTGTGCGAGTGCCTGCGCACTGAAGCGCACACTAAAAGCTTCGTCGCCCCACAGGTCCTGGCGCTGCACGCCCGCCACGCGCAGCGCAAATGCCAGCAGCACAAGCGCAGCACACAATGCCAGCGTGCGCTGGCGCTGGCCGGGTGCAGCCGCAGCAGCGGGTGCTTGCATCAGCATGTCAAACAACAACGGGAAGTTTTGGGGCGGACTGCTGCACGCCGGTCACGGCAGGTGCAGCACAATCTTGCCAATGTTGAGATTGGCAGCCATGCGCGCATGTGCCGCACTTGCATCGGCAATTGCAAACTCCGAGTCAATTACCGGCAGCAGGCTGCCATCCAGCACCGCCGGCCAGAAGCGTTCCACAAATGCACGCGTGATCGCCACCTTCTCGGGCAGCGCGCGGCTGCGCAGTACAGACCCAATCACGCGCAGGCGCTTGCCCATCAGCACGCGCAAGTCCAGCGCCGCCCCGGCGCCGCTCAAGGTTGAAATCATCACGAGCCGGCCGCGCAAGCGCAGCAGCTGCAGGTTGCGCTCAAAGTAATCGGCGCCCACCGGATCCAAAATTACATCCACCGCGCCCGGTGCGCGCAAAAGTTCAACTGCAAAATCCACCGCATGGTGGTCCAGCGCCTGCAGCGCACCCATGGCAAGGCAGTGCGCAACTTTTGGCGCACTGCCCGCGGTTGCAAACACCGGGTTGCCACTGGCCTTGCAAAGCTGGATGGCCGCCGTGCCAACTCCGCTTGCGCCGGCGTGCACCAGCACCGTCTCATGCGGCTGCAGTGCAGCCTCTACATAAAGATTTACAAATGCGGTCAGCGCAGCCTCTGGCAGTGCTGCCGCTTGCGCGTAAGTCCAGCCGGGCGGCATATGCATCAGCATGTCTGCCGGCACAGCAGCCAGCGCAGCGTAGCCGCCACCGGGCAGCAGCGCACACACATCCTGGCCTACGCGCCAGCCAGCCACCGCAGTTCCCACGCCAACTATGCGGCCAGCCATCTCAAGCCCCAACACTTCTGATGCGCCGGCGGGCGGGGGATAGTGGCCGGCGCGCTGCATCAGGTCCGCGCGGTTGAGCGCCGTGGCGTGCACGCGCACCAGCACTTCGCCGGGCGCGGGCTGCGGGTCGGGGCATTCGCCCCAGTGCATC
This sequence comes from Chloroflexota bacterium, assembly GCA_003670425.1. Classification (GTDB taxonomy): domain Bacteria; phylum Chloroflexota; class Anaerolineae; order Anaerolineales; family UBA11657; genus BD1. The sequence continues at coordinate 6,370 of QWRL01000063.1, read as the reverse complement.
TCATGGTCCGGCCGGACGCGGATGGCGTGCATGCAGGCGGTTGAGGCGCTACGCGCTGCCCACCGTAATGCCGCTGAGGCGCTCGAGCGCCTTGATCAGCGCATGGTTGCCTTCATGCCCAAGCCCCTGCAGCTGCAGCACGCGATAAAACTGCGCCACCATGTGCGTCGCCGGCAGTGGCACACCCAGCTCATCCGCCGCCTGCAGCACAAGGCGCACATCTTTTTGCTGCAAGTCGATGGAGAAGCCCGGGCGCCAGTCGCGCTTTAGAATTTGCGGGCCGCGGTTGGAAAGCATCCAGCTGCCGGCTGCCCCGCCGGAAACGGCTGCCAGCGTCTGGTCCAGATCCAGCCCGCCAGCCGCAGCAAACAGCAGCGCCTCGCTCATCGCCAGCGCATTGCCCACCACCAAAATCTGGTTCACCAGCTTCACCATCTGGCCGCAGCCCAAGGCACCCACATGCGTAATGGTCTTGCCCATCGCCGCAAACATCGGGCGCGCGCGCTCCAAATCCTTTGCCGCGCCGCCCACCATGATGCTGAGCGTGCCTTTGGCAGCGCCCTCGGAGCCGCCGCTAACCGGCGCATCCAGCAGACTGGCGCCCTGCGCAGCCAGCTGCGCACCAATTTCGCGCGTGGCCTGCGGGCTGATGGTGCTCATGTCCACCACCAGCGCACCGCGGCGCAGGCCGTGCACCACGCCCTCCGGTCCCAGCAGCACCGCCTCCACATCCGCCGTGTCGCTCACGCAGGTGAAGATGACGTCGCACTGCGCTGCAAGCTGCGCGGGGCTGCCGGCCGTGGTGGCGCCCGCAGCTTCCACGTCTGCCGTGCGCCCGGCAGTGCGATTCCACACCACCAGCCCAAAGCCGGCGCGCCGCAGGTTGAGCGCCATGCTGCGCCCCATGATTCCCATTCCGATAAAGCCGGCGGTTTCGCTCATTGTTTCCTCAATATCAGCATGAACTCGCTTTTCATGCCGTCTGGATTCTTATTTTTGCGCGCGCTAAACAACTGGCGCGCCTTGATGCGGTCCTCAAGCACGATAAAGCCGGCGGTTTCGCTCATTGTTTCCTCAATATCAGCATGAACTCGCTTTTCATGCCATCTGGGTTTTTATTTTTGCGCGCGCTAAACAACTGGCGCGCCTTGATGCGGTCCTCAAGCACTGTCTCGCAATCAAAGCCACGGTCTGCAAAATACTCCATAAACACGCGCCAGATCTCCACCTCCAGCCCGTCTACGCGCGGGTTGCCGATGAAGATGCAGGCCCGCCCGCCGCGCACCAGCTGCGCCATTGCATTGTCGAAGACATTGAGGGTATGGCAGAAATACGAGTCCAGCATGGCGGACAGCTTGGCGTTGCTGAGGCGGGTGCGTACGGCATTGAGCGTGTGCGTCTCCACAATGCGCGTCGCCTTGCGGTACGGAATCTCGAGCGCCGTGATGCGCTGTATATCGCGCTGCTTGTAGCCCAGCCAGTACAGGTCCAGCTTGAAGGTGCGCACATACTCCTGCGCCTGCAGGTACGGCGGCGAGCTGATGAGCGCGTGAAACTCCATGCCCGGCCGGAACTCATAACTGCCGGAGTCCACGCCGCCCTGATGCACCAGTGCCGGCACACTGCCATTTAACATTTCCACCAGCGCGTTGATGTCGTTCAGAATATTCTGCGCCTGCGTGCGCAGCTGGCGGTGCAGGCGCGATTGCCAGTCGCCTTGCAGCAGCCCGTCAATGTACAGGCGCTTGCTCTTGGAGCGGAATAGTTTTGGCAGGCGGTGCTCGGCGTAGGAGTAGTGCTTGCTCACCTTAAGCAGCGCCGCCTCCAGAATTAATGCGTAGGTGTCATGCGGCAGCTGCTTTTGCGCGCCCCACAAGCGCTGCAAGCCGGCCAGAATTTCGGGCGCATACCAGTATGCGATTGTGTTCCAATGCGGATGAAACTCGGTGTCGCCGGAAAAAATTGCGTGCAGGCGCTCCTCCAATACCGCCGGGGAAAGCGCCAGCCGCCCTTGATAGATCTTAAGCGGAATAATGTGATCGAGCAGATAGTTGAGATCCAGCAAGAAGGCGCGCCGGCCGCACAGGCAAGCCTCCAGCCCCACCGTGCCGCTGCCGGCAAACGGGTCCACCACCGTGTCACCCGGCTGCGTATATTGCTGCAGGCAGTAGCGCACCGCATGCGGAATAAACTTGGCGGGGTAGTAGTACAACCCGTGCGTCAGATAAGCTGAAGTGGTTATCTCCGGCACGAGATCGCGAAAGGATACCGGGACTACCGCAATATCAATGGGGCGGCTTGCAATCATTGGTTAATCCAGCAGCATGGTAATAGCCAACACAAGCGGGATTGCGAGCAGCGCCAGCAGCAGCAGGCCGCCGGCAGCAACCGCAATGACTGTGCCGGCCGTCCAGCCGCGCAGCGGGCGCACGGGCTCGCCAGCCAGCAGCTGCGAAACCGCGGCTACCGCATGGCGCAGCAGCTCCTGCTCGCGCGCAGGCTCCAGCGCCACCCAGTGCGCACCAGGCACGGGCAGCGGCAGCAGCAGCGCGCGTGCACCCGCCGGAATGCGCGCCGCCAATGTGGCCGGCAGCAGCAGCAGGCCGCCCTCCGGAAGTGATTCGCCGGCCGCTCCTGATTGCACCGCCACTTGCAGGCCGGGGTGCGCTGCCTGCAACGCGGTCTGCAACGGGGAAAGGGAGGGGCGGGCCGCCCAGGAGGGCCCCGCCACTGGCAGGCGGGGGGGCGCGGCCGGCACCGGGTTCGGCAACGAAAGCGTGAACGGACCGGGGGCGGGCAGTAGCAGAGTGGCGTGCTGCCCCGCCAGCGCAGCGCGCGCCAGCCCGGCCTCCAACTCACGATCCGCAGCCAGCAGGCGCTGCTGCACCAGCCACAAGGCCGCGCTCAGCAGCCCATAGCCAACAGCCTGTGCCGTGCCGGGCAGCACGTCCTGCGCATCACCAGACAGCAACAGGTTGACGAGGCGCGCGACCACAAACACCGCACTGGTGAGCACACCAAGCACTGCCAGCAGTAGAAAAAAATACAGGTAAGCACGCCGGAGGCTGCTCTGCCGCTCAGCCACATTGGCATGCGCGGCAGCCTGCGCCGTGCGCCACGCCAGCGCCCAAACCGGCAGGCCGGCCAGTAGCGTTGCGCTGAACAATGCCAGTGGCTCGCGCTGGTCACTTTCGTATGGCCAGCGAATGAGCACGGTCAGCAGGCCGCCCAAACCCACCAGCACTGCGCCAAGCCCCAACGCCGCCCAAAGGCTCGCGCTGGTCACTTTCGTATGGCCAGCGAATGAGCACGGTCAGCAGGCCGCCCAAACCCACCAGCACTGCGCCAAGCCCCAACGCCGCGGTTAGATACAGATACAAATGGCGCACCATCAACTGCCCGCCAGCCACCTGCGCTTGCACGCCGTCCGCGCGCAGCACGGCCGCATGGTAGGCCCATACAAATCCAAACACAATCACGGCTGCCGCCAGCGGCTGCCAGTCTCCGGCCGCGGGCAAGCCCAGCAGCGCACGCAATGCCCCGCCCAACACCAGCGCCAGATTTGTGATGGTAGTCAACATGCCCGCAAACAGCAGCACATACAGGTACAGCTTGCGCACCACCGACTGCAGCTCTGCAATCGCCCCGCCGGCAAACTGGCGCTGTGCAAAGCGCCACGCCAGCAGCCATGCACTCATGCCGGTAAGCAGCGCCGCCACTTCCCCGCTCGGCAGCGCAGCAAACATCACGCCCGCAGGCTGCGGGCTGAGCTCAAACAGCAGCCAGCCCAGCAGGCTGGCTGAGGCGCTGAGCGCCACAGAAAATGACAGGAAAGCGAGCAGTAGTGCAGCCAGGCGCTGCACACCACAAAAGAATACGTCATCGGCAAACTGGGCTGCCAAATGCAGGCGTTGTGCATTGAAATACCACAGCATGCCTGTCAGCACCAGCAGCGCCACAACACTCTCGCCGGCTGTTGCATCCGGAAACAGGCTGGCGCTGGTTGTGTTTGGCAGCTGCTGCAGCCCGGCCTCAATCAGCCAGAATGCGCTGAACAGCCACGGAACCACAAATGCAAGCAGCATCACATGCACATAAACCGGGCGGGCTTCGTTGCGCAGCGCCAGCTCTGCAGCGCCCGCTTCACGCTGTACCCAGCGCCAGTGCAGCCCAAAGATGGGCAGCCCGATCAGTACCACGGAAAGCTGCAGGGATGTGGACTGGGGCAGCGCAGCGCCAGCGCCGGCCAACAGCCCGCGCAGCAGTCCGATCACCGCCCAAGTAACAGCCTGCAGCGTAATTCCGCTGACTGCGTACAGATACCAGCGTCTAATCACGGACGGAGAATGCTGGCGGTGACAGGTGCATGCCCACTACAAGCAGCAGACTAGTCGGAATAATCAGAACCAACTGTACTTTCACAGCCAGCCGGATCTTCCAGGCAAAAGAGCCAGTAGCTGTCGGCGTGAATAAGCTGCCACTTTCCTTCGGCCAGGCGCAGCTCCATTTGAAAGTCATTCGTCTGCTGCTGGCTGCCAAATAAACCCTGCGACACCAGCAGCGTCTCACGCACGGTCACAAACGCGGATGCATCCACGCGCCGTGTGTCCGTGACGCGCAGCATGGATGAGCCGCCCGCGCCGCCCGGCAGCATCCAGCGGTTAATAGTTATCAGGTGCGCAAACTCTGCCGCGGACGCCGGGTAGTGGCGCAGCGCTGGCGACAGCGTAGCATAGGCGCGCGCATAGTCTGCGCGCTGCAGCGCCAGCAGATAGTTGAGCGCAATATTCTCCGGCTTGTCTTCGGGTTGGTACTCCGGCGGCGGGCGGCGCACCGCCAGTACCAGCACCAGCGCAACCAACAGCAGTGCGCCCAGCACAAAGCCCAGCAGGAAGCGGTCAGTTTTTTGCATTAGATTCTTGCCGGCACTGAGCGAGTGCGCAGCACATGCTGCAGGCAGCCTGTGCTGCCTAAATTATACGGCTCGGGCTGCGCAGCCAAACAGCCTGGCGGCTGCCGGCACACAACGCCGTGCGATTGACGGCTGCGCGCTCAGTGGCGCGCGCAAGAATCTCCGGCGAGATCCGCGCAGCCGCGTGCAAACGAAGTTCCGGGTTCCAGCAGCGGCACCTGCCATACCAGCACCGTCTGCAGCGCCAGCAGCACAACCAGTGCCAGCTGCAAGCGCTGCGCCATGCCCGCCAGCGGCCGCAGCCGAACACGGTATAGCCAGAGGCCCCAGTACACCAGCAGCCCCAGCCCGCTGTAAAGCGCCGGTTGAAAGTGGCGCGTCCACATTGTGAGGTGCAGTAAAAAGTACCAATAAGAATGAAAGTGGCGCGTCCACATTGTGAGGTGCAGCAAAAAGTACCAATAAGAATATGCAAGGATCGCGGCCATCACCACGCCAGAGTAAAGCGCACCTGTGCGCAAGTGGGGGCGCTCCGGCACCAGCGCCCGCATCGCCAGTGGCACAGCCACAACCGCACCCAGCGACAAGACCAGCATCTTCACGCGGTATCCGGTGGAAAGTGAAGACCACTCTAGCTCCGGCGCTGCAAGCCGCGCCGCCAGCAGCTGGAAAAATGTGCCCGACTGATCCAGCCGCTGCCGCCCGGCCAAAATAAAGCCGCTGTACTCCAGCGCCCAGCCGCTGAGACCCGCATACCCAAAGCGCACAAAGATGAGCAGCGCCCACGCCGCCAGCGGCAGCAAAAAGGCGCCGGCCAGCAGTGCAAGGCGGTCAAGCTTTCTGCGCAGATCCGGCTGCACCAGCACACTGTTGAGCACGATGAAGCCCGCAGCCAGCGGCGCATAAATAAACTTGCAATGCCAAACCGCCAACCCCCAAAGCAAGGCCGCAAGTGCAGGGCGCTTTGGCATTACCACCAAGCCCCAGCCCAGCCACAGCGCGCCTGCCAGCTCACCCAGCGTCAACAGAAAGCCATGCCAGTACGGGAAGCCCAGCAGCGGCATTACAGTCACAGACCAAAGCGCAGCGCTCAAAAACAGCGCGTTGTGCACTGCGAAACCCGCGCCAAAAAAAACACGCGTCCCAAGCGCCAATGCCAGCAGCCACACCGCCGCACCCGCCACAAGCCGCGCACCAAACAAGTTGGCGCCAAGCAGCCAAGCCAGCCCGCTGGGCAGCGAGCCCACAATTCCAGTGGAGATGCCGCCGCCGATCCGCTGCCCGCCTAGACTCTCAGAATAATTCAAGCCCGTCACAAAGCCCAGCGCGGCGTTAGAGTTCCACATCTCATCCACAAAATATTTTTCGCGGTCCGCCATTGTGACCAGCATATGCCAACTGTTCACGGAGGCAAGCAGCGCCAGTGCAAGCCACAGCACGCGGCGGTCAAGAATTTTT
>QWRL01000062.1 GCA_003670425.1 Chloroflexota bacterium | reverse complement strand
TCATTGTGGGCGCGTCCTCTGGCGTTGGCGCTGCCCTCGCGCGCGAACTACACCAACACGGCTACGTGCTTGCCGTGCTTGGCCGGCGCCTGCCGGAGCTACAACACCTTGCAAATGAGCTGAATAGAGAGCGTGCTGGCACAGTATCTGCCTATGCGCACGATGTGCACGACTGGGGTGGCGTTGCGCAACTCTGTCCCACTATTTGCGCGCAGATTGGCGGCCTTGACCTCTTTATTTACTGCGCCGGCGTAATGTACCCCAACAATCCGGCCACCTACGCCACAGCCACCGACCTTGAAATGCTGCAGACCAACCTGCTCGGCGCGGTGGCGTGGCTCAACGAAGTTGGTCCGCGCATGCAAAGCGCAGGCACCGGCCAAATCGTCGGCATTGGCAGCATCGCTGGCGACCGCGGCCGGCGCGGCATCCCCGCTTACTCTGCTTCCAAAGCCGGGCTGCACACTTACCTTGAGGGCATGCGCAACCGCCTCGCGCGCCACGGCGTCACGGTCACAACCATCAAGCTGTGGCAGGTGCAAACCGCCATGCTGGCCAACGCCGACCGCGTCGTTCAACCCTCCAGCCCGGAGCTGGCAGCGCGCCTCATCTGGGGCGCAATCCGCCGCAAGCAGCAGGTGGTGTATGTGCCGGGGCGCTGGGCCGCCGCCGGGCTTGTGCTGCAGCATCTGCCCTCTTTTATTTTTCGGCGCTTAAGTTTATGACGCTGGCGTTAAGCAACGCGGCGCTGCAAATGCTGCACGCGTGGGGCGAGAACACGCGCGCGCGCAGCTATGTACACCGGCCCACAACTGCTGCCGGCTTGCAAGCTGTATTTGCGCTCGCGCAACACACTGGCCTCAGCATCGCGCTGCGCGGTGCCGGCCAAAGCTACGGCGATGCGGCGCTGAACTCTGAGCAGATTGTTGTTTGTCTCGCGCAAATGAATCGCATCACCCACTGGTCGCCGGCGAACGGCGTGGTGGAGCTGGAGCCCGGCGTCACGCTGGCGCAGCTCTGGCGCCATTGCATAGGTGACGGCTGGTGGCCACCGGTGGTTTCTGGCACTATGTTCACCAGCGTTGGCGGCTGTGCGGCCATGAACATCCACGGCAAGAACAACTGGCAGGCCGGCAATTTTGCGCAGCACATTTTGGAATTCACTGCGGTGCTGCCGGCTGGCAACATTGTGCGCTGCAGTGCCACAGAGAATTCAGACCTGTTCCACGCCATACCCGGCAGCTTTGGCATGCTGGGCTGCATCACTGCGCTGCGCCTGCAGCTCAAGCGCATTCACACCGGGCTCGTCTCCGTATCAGCGCTGGCCGCGCCCAATTTGCGCACGATGCTGCAGCTGCTTGATGAAAACAAGTCCTCCAGCGACTACGTGGTGGGCTGGATTGATGCTGCGGCAGGCGGCGCCGGCTTGGGACGCGGGCAAGTGCATGCTGCCACTTACTACGCCCCGCCATTTGCTGCGGCACACGCGCAATCCCTGCAACTACAGCATCAAGATTTGCCCGCGCGCATTTTTGGTGTGTTCCCCGCGCACTACGCGTGGCTGGGCCTGCGCCTCGCAAACAACGCGCCCACGCTCCGGCTCGTGAACGCACTCAAGTACCTCTCGGCCCGCCTGCAGCACGGGCGCACCTACCTCCAATCGCTCGCAGCTTTCAACTTCCTGCTTGATTATGTGCCGGACTGGAAACGCGCCTACCGGCCGGGCGGACTGGTCCAGCACCAAAGTTTCATCGCCAAAGAAAATGCGCTGGCTGCCTATCAACAGTTGCTGCAGGCCTGCCAAGATGCGCGCCTGTTACCCACGCTCGCAGTCCTCAAACGCCACAAGCCCGACAGCCAATACGCAGTGTCATATTGCCCGGATGGCTACTCACTGGCGCTCGATTTTTCTGCGCACGCCCGCACCCGTCACCGCTTGGCCACACTGCTGGCGCAGCTGGATCAAATAGTCGTTGCTAGCCAGGGAAAATTCTATTTTGCGAAGGACAGCGCGTTGCATCCTGCAGCTGCGCGCGCCAGCCTTGGCGCAGCCGCCCTGAGGAACCTAACGGTGCTCAAACAGCGCTGCGACCCCGAGAATCTTTTGCAGAGCAATCTCTCGCGGCGCCTGCTGCCCGAACTTCACGCCCCCGAATAATCGGCAGCAAGTTACGCTTGCTGAACGGAACGCATGTCCGCAGCCCGTACACCCCTTACAACCTGCAGCCTCATACCATAACCAAAACTTCAGTTTTCTCGATAAACTCAAGACAACAAACAGGAGACACTAGTGAAAATATTCCGCAAAATTCTTTTGGGCGCTGTACTGACGGTGCTCGGCCTAGTGACATTTGCCGCAGCGTCAATTTATATTGACGGCTGGATTGGAACGCGCCGCCTCGACGGCATCACAAATGTGGCCGCAGATAACGGCAGCGGCGGTGCCGTGCGTGCGTATGTGGCACGCCCACCCGGCGCGGGGCCGCACCCAACCGTGATTATGATCCATGAGTTCTATGGGCTAAACGTCAAAATGCGCGACAAGGCCGACCACTTGGCACGCGCGGGATACGTTGTGATTGCGCCTGACATGTTTCGCGGCAGCACTACCAGCTGGATACCGCGCGCAATCTATCAGAGCCTCACGACGCCCCAAGAGCAGCGCAACACAGACCTCGATGCAGTTTATGCCTGGCTGGCACAGCAGCCCGAAGTTGACGCCACGCGCGTGGCGATAATCGGCTTTTGTTTTGGCGGTGCCACTTCACTGCGCTACAGCCTTTGGAATCCAAAGCTGGCAGCCACCGCCGTTTTCTACGGCTCCCCCATCTCAGATGCTAACCAATTGAAGTCGTTGCCTGGCCCCCTGCTCGGCGTTTTCGGTGGCGCAGATTCATCAATTCCACTGAGCACGGTCAGCGATTTTGAATCCGCGCTGAACGCAGCCGGCGTCTCCAACACAATCACGATCTACCCGGACCAGCCACACGCATTCATCACGGATGTGGCGGCGATTGAGGCCGGCGGCGCACCGGGCGCAGCCTGGGCGCAACTGCTCAAGTTTTTAGACGGCGCGTTGCGCAAGGGAGCGCAAGCCCGGCCGCTGCATGCCCCGCAGGTGGTGGCGGAAGCCAGCTTGGGATACTATTTGCGGCTCGCTTTTGCTCACACGCTTGCCAGCAATCACACCAACCATCCGTGATGAGCTGACTTAGTTTTGTGGATTAGAATTTGGCGCAGCACTCACAAGGACTGCGCCCCAGCAATATTTCAATCTGCAGATAAGAAATTATCATGGCCAAGAAACAAACAATAGCGACGCCATGTCCTATCTCTGATATTGCAAAGATTGTCGGCCGCAAGTGGACACTTGAACTCGTCTATCACCTTGGCACGCACAGCACTTTCAATAGTTTGAAAGCCGCAATGGACAATCTCAATCCCGCCACGCTGACACAGCGCCTGCGCCAGCTAGAAGCAGACGGGCTGGTCAGCCGCACGATTGTTTCGACCGCGCCGATTCACATCTCATACCAGCTCACCAAAAAAGGCGCAGCCCTAAAGCCGGTAATAAAGGCACTGTATTCCTGGACTGAGCGGTACGTGTAGCGCGGGCCAAACCACCATTAGAAAGTCTGCCGGCCCACTGCCGGCGATTGGTGCACGATTTGTCTCGCCATGCCGCAGTGAATTTCCAACAAGAAAGCCCGCTCGCTCATACTATTCGTGCGCTCAGCGCAACGTAATTTCTGTGGCGGCGCGATAAACTCCCGCGATGCAAATCTTATTTACTCCGCTTTACCTGGCGCAAATGGAAGTACTGCGCAACAAAGTAAGGTTTTTTCTCATCAGTTTGCTGATTGCCCTGATTACGCTGCTGGTGCTCTTCATTGCGGCCTTGGCTGAAGGGCTCGGCGGTGGCAACCGCGAATACATTTCCAAGCTGGAAGCCGACTTGCTTGTGTACAAAGCCGATTCTGATCTACTGATTGCCGCGAGCCGCCTGCCCCGCTCACTCATGAACCAGGTGCGGCGCGTTGCAGGTGTGCGCGCTGTCGGCCCAATTGCAGTGAGCAATGGCGCCATCGATTTCCCGTTGGAAACGCCCGCGGCTGATCCACTGCGCGTCGCACTGATTGGGGTGGAAGCCGGCCTGCCTGGTGCACCGCCAATTATTTCCGGCAGCACCTTCAGCACCAACCGCGCGCCCGAAGCAGTCGTCGAGCGCCGTGTCATTCAGCGCTTGGGCATCAAGGTCGGCGACCGCATAACCATTCGCACCGATCAGGGCTCGGGCGACGAAACTTTTGAGTTGCTGGTGGTGGGCCTCAGCGACGGCGAGCAATATGGACTGCAGCCGGTGGTCTTCCTGCCAATCTTAACTTGGGACCGCGTGCGCTCTAAAACCGGACCCAACTCCCCGCTAAATCTCAATCTGATTGCAGTGCAGTTGGATGATCCCAAAGACCTCGTGGCAATGAAAGCCCTGATACCAACCCTGGTGAAGGATGTGGAAATGGCCGGCATCCGCGAAGCCTATGAAGCCCTGCCCGGCTACAAAGAGCAGCAAAGCACACTGGACACCCAGCGGTTTTTTACGCTAATCATTGGCGTATTGGTGATCGGTGGCTTCTTCCAAATTCAGGCGCTGCAAAAGGTACCGCAGGTGGGCATGCTGAAGGCAATTGGCGCCGCCAACTGGATGGTGGCCGTGGCAGCGATTGCACAAATAATTCTGGTGACGGTGATTGGCGTACTGCTGGGCGGTGCAGCCACGCTGCTGCTTGCCAGCACGCTGCCTCCCGGCATTCCAATTGTGTTCACGGGCCAGGCCGCTGTTGCCGCAATTGTTTCGCTCTTGTTCATCGGGCCAATTGGCGGCGCCATTTCAATCCGTTATGCAGCGCGCATTGAGCCGCTAAAAGCGCTGGGCATGTCCACATGAACAACGGCATTGCACTTTCCACCGAAAGCCTGGTGAAATCTTATGAACTGGACGGGCAAAAGTTTAATGCGGTAAACAGCATTTCACTGGCGGTTGCAACGGGCGAGTTTGTGGGGCTCGTGGGACCGAGCGGCTCCGGCAAAACCACGCTGCTCGCAATGTTGTCCGCCCTGCTAACGCCGACGACCGGCCAGGTAATCATTGACGGCAGCAATCTTGCGGAAATGACTGACAAACAGCGCGTGGAATTCAGGCGCAAGCGCGTGGGCTTCACCTTTCAGGCCAACAACTTGATTCCGTATTTGACGGCGCTGGAAAATGTGGAGCTGATGCTGCGCCTGAATGGCGAACTAAACGCCGCCGGCCGCGCGCGCAGCCGCGACCTGCTCGGCCGCCTCGGCCTTTCGGACCGGCTCCACAATCTGCCATCGCAAATGTCTGGCGGACAGCAGCAGCGCGTGGCCATTGCCCGGGCGCTGATCCACAACCCTGCAGTGGTGCTGGCGGACGAACCCACTGCAAGCCTCGACACAGAACGCGCCCATCAGGTTGTGGAAACTTTTGCGCAGCTAATTCACGAGCACAATCGCGCCGGCGTGATTGTTACGCATGATCTGCGCATGATCACCTACACCGATCGCGTAATACAAATGCGTGACGGCGATGTAGCGCGCATTTACACTACGCGGGCTGAGATCAAAGAGCTGGCGGCCTCCGGGCCAGGCTAGGCGAATCCGTTTAGCCGCCCACTCGGCCGGCGTGCCGGGTGCACACGCTAAATTCCCGCGCGCACGAAGCCCGCACTGCTGTCATTCAAGGCAGCCAGCGCGCCATTGATGCGTCTGCCACCAGCAGCCGCACTGCGCTGGAACCCATCGTCCACACCACCACCTCCGGCAACGCGCCTGCTTCGCGCAGCGCGATGCGCTGCATGACGGCCTGCGTACCCCACGCGTCCCAGCGGTAGCCGTCGTACGTGTAGTCGTTGTCGCTCGACAACGCACGCCCTTCACTGCCGTCCAATCGCATCAGCCAGAGCTGCTTGTTGGGTCCGCTGCCCGGCAGGCGCTTGGCAGTCAGCAGCCAGTCCCCGGCCGGAGACCAAGCCGGCGTACTGTAGTCATTTGATTCCGGCTCGGGTCCAATCGCCGCGCTTACGTCCTTGCGCTCAAAATCAATCAAGTGCAAAGTTACCAGCGCCTGCGACTGTGCCAGCTTTAAATCCGTGATGACCATGCGCGTGCCATCGGGCGACCAGCTGCCCACCATGCCCATCTGAGTTTGCACCACCTGCTGGCGCCCGCTTTCCACTTCGTACACGCGCAGCGCCAGCTCGCTGCCGTCGTACACCATCAGGCGCTTGCCATCTGGCGACCAAGTGGCATCGAAGCCAAGCACCTGCATATCCTGGTTGAACGCTGCGGTCTCACCGGTCTCTGCATCCACTGTCCAAAGCCGCGGTGCACCCGGCGCCGCACCCGGCGCAACGCCGGCGTTCTCGCGGCTGTAGGCAATGCGCCGGCCGTCAGGCGCCCACTCGGGCGCAATGCAACGGTCAATTTCACAACCAACGAGCAGGCGCGGCGTGCCGCCGGTGCGTGCAATCAGCCACAGGTCAACACCCGTGCGCGCATTCTGCGCCGAATACACCACTTGCCCGCCATCGCGCGCAACCGCATAATCGTAAATCGCGCCGTTCGTGCGCGTCAGCTGCACCCCTGCCGATGCATCGGCGCCAACATCCATGCTGAAAATTTCATGCGGCGGATTGGCCGGCGAAAGATAAAGCACTTTGGAATCACGCACAGTGAAACTGCTGCTTGTTGCCCGCAGCACCATGCGGCCGGCAACGCTGCGCGCCCCCGGCAACAGCCGAACTTGATAACTGCTGCCAGAAACCAGCGGCAGCTGCGGCGTGAATCGCAGCGTGTCCATTTCCCACGCAGTTGCTCCGGGAAGTTCCGGCTCCAGCTTCAAAAGCCCGTCCAGCGAAGCAGCCACCATCGGCTGCCCAAACGCAACCTCTATCTTGGTGAAAGGTCCCACCTGCGACCCGTCCGCGGGAACAATACCGGCCACGCGCGCGCCCACGCGGTCGCCAATCGAAACCACAGCCACGATCGCCGCCAGCAACGCGGCCAAAAGCACCCATACAAAATGGTCAAAGCGATCGCTGTGCATAAAACTTGACGACTGGAACAGCCGGCGGCACCAGCTGCGGTGCTGCTATGGATACAGGTAAGGGTCGGCGGGAGCGCCAATGCCGTCCACGGACACCGCCTTGATCAGCGGCATCGGCTGGTCGCCAATTTTCACAAGCGACACCGGGCCACGCACACGAATCCAGGCATTGCCGACCGGCGCGGCCTGATCGGACTGCACAACCATGCCGAGCGCCATGGCATCCGCCACACAACACGATATGGAATACCGCGCCACAATAAACTGCCCGGGCGCAAGGCGCGTATCAAAGTAGGTAAAGCCGGTAACATCAGCCGACTGCCCGGCATAAACCGATGCATCTGCCGCGTAATTAAAATTGCGCACCCACTCCAGAATATTGCGCTGCTCCGGCGGCTTCTCAGTGCGCTTCAACGTGGTAACCGCATCGCGAACAAGTGGCCGCGCAGTGTTGAGACCCTTGTTTGCCACGGCTCCGCCGTCAAGCGGCTTCGAAGGCACAAGCAGCGCCATGATCAGTGGCAAGGCAAGCACGACAAGGCTGTAATACCCGCCGGCAGCAGCATGGTCATGCCCGGAGTGGTCGTGCCCGCTATGGTCTTGATGCAGGCCGTGCCGCCCAGCTGGCAAGCCGGTAGCTGGATGGCGCCCATCCCCGGCCCCAACGGCAAGGCGCCGCACCGGGCGCACACCCAGTAAGCTGCCCGCCATGGCAATTAGCCCAAGGGCCGCCATCCATGTCAGCGCAAGCGTACGCGGATTCACAAACCACACCAGCGTACCCGCCCAAATCCGCTGCAGAATTAAAACCCCGAGTGCTAGTAACACCAACCCGCGCGAAGCCCTGGTCATTCTTGGAGTCATACAGCAATCACCAATTAAGATTTAGATTAATAAACACGGCCGCCAAAACCGTAAGCAACAAAGGCAGTATCACCAAATAGCCCACCGCGCGCCGCTTAAAGACGCCGCTGAACATGATGATGCTCTTGATATCCACCATCGGGCCAAATACCAGAAAGGCGAGCACCGACCCAGTGGTGAAAGAGCCGGCAAAAGCCAGCGCAATGAATGCGTCCACCGTCGAACAAATGGACAACACGACCGCCAGCGCTACCAGCGCCAGCACAGAGACAAGCGGACCGCCGCTTAAGCCCAGCAGCAAAGACTGCGGCACCAGCGCCTGCATGGCGGCCGCCAACGCAGCGCCCACCAGCAAGTAGCTGCCCATCTCAAAAAACTCATCCGCAGCAATTGAAACCACACTGCCCATGCGCTGCAGCATCGGCGGGCTATCCGCATGCACTGCAACAGCACTGCCGCCAGCCAGCACCGGCCAAGCTGCCGGCAGCAGCACGCGCTCCGGGCGGGCCCCAAAGGAAAATGCCAGCCCGCAAATCATTGAGATTATCAGCGTCAGGCCAATGCGCGCATACAACACGGGGCCCAATCCAAATGCCGTATAGGTACTGACGATCACAATCGGGTTCAACGCCGGCGCGGCCAGCAGAAATGCAACGCCCACATGCAGCGGCATGCCTTTGTTAAATAAGCGGCGCACAAGCGGCACCACACCACACTCACAAACCGGAAAACAAAAACCCAGCACGGCGCCGGCAAGCACGCCGCGCAGCGCATCACGCGGAACATACCGCGCCAGCTCATCGCGATTCACAAATACCTCCACAATCCCGGAAGCAATCGTACCCAGCAGCAAGAAAGGCACCGCTTCGATAAAAATTCCCTGGAAGATGGTGGAGAATACATGCAACCGACTGCTCGCAATTGCGAGACCACCCGGAAGATTTGGGGCACGGGCAAGCAGCGCCACGCCGCTCGCAATCAGTGCAAAAAAGAAAAACCGCACCCTGCCGTTTGTTACTATCGAATGCATGCGCGCAAACATCTCAATAATCATATCACCGGTCCAATCGCACTATGGATCTTGCCGCAGACAATGCGGCCCAGCAGACGCTACGAGCGTGTAAAATGGCACCATGCGGTTAGTACACTTGGCGGTCCTTGCGCTGTTCGTCGCTGCGGGTTGCAAGTCTGTGGGGTCGATTGCGAATGAAGCCACCTCCACCCCGCTGCCCACGCCGACGCCAATTCCGATACTGCTGGAACGCACATGCCTCGTGCCCCCCGAAACCTCCGTGGAACTTACCGGCACAATGCGCGTGCCAGCAAACATTTACACTCGCGAAACAGTGTACGTGTTGGGCATTGGATTGCCCAACGACAAACCGGACCGGTTCATTCCAATTGCGGTCGATGTGGGGCGTGGAATAAATCAGGTTGAACAACTTCCCCAGTTTCGCTACACAGCGAGCCAAGTGGTGGTGCGTACAAACACCAAGACAATCATCCAAGCGGACAAACCCATCAAAATCTTCGGCATCGTCCGCTTTGGCAATTTCACCTACACGACCGCACCGTGCGTGGTGAAGGTGACAAAGATTTTTAAGCCGTAACTGCCACCATCGCATCGGCGCAGGGCGCTGCATGCCTCAGTCCCGACTAAAGCGCCGGATGCGCTGCGCAGCGCTAGTCAGCGCAAGCCCCAGTCGCCCTAAAACATTATTCGTCGTCCTGCGCCGGCAGTGACTGCCCGGCAGATGAAGCCTTTGTCGCGTAATCAACAAAGTCGGCCAGTCGTTCGCGCGGCAGCTGGCCACTTACGCGCACGCCCTTTGCCAGATGTTTGACCGAACGCACGCGGCCGTATTGGTGGAACGCAGCCAGCAACTGCCCGGCCGTATGCGGCAGCAACAATTCCACATCCTGCATATATCGGTTCAGGTTGTGTTGAATTTGGTTCAGCAGCTCGTCCAGGCCTTTGCGGGCCAGCGCGGAGATCATCACGCTCTCCGGGTACACCGCCTTTAGATCAGAAAGTACCTTGGGCGGCACCACGCCGTCCATCTTGTTGAGCACCGTGAGCACCTGCAAGTTGTCCATATGCAAGTCTCCCAGTGTTTGCTCCACCGCCTCAGCTTGCTCGCAAGCATTGTGATGGGTGCAGTCCACCACATGCAGCAGTAGGTCCGCTTCGGCTATCTCTTCGAGCGTTGCCCGGAATGCAGCCACCAATGCGGTGGGCAGCTTTTGTATGAAGCCCACCGTGTCTGTGATGAGCGCCGTCTGTCCATCGGGCAGGCTAATTTGCCGCGTGGTTGGGTCAAGCGTTGCGAAAAGCTGATCTGCAATATAGACATCAGCGCTTGTGAGCGCACGCAGCAATGTGGACTTGCCCGCATTGGTGTATCCCACCAGCGCCACAACCGGCGTGCCGGTACGCTTGCGCTGCACGCGGTGCCGGGCGCGATGTGCGCGCACTTTCTCAATCTCAGCTTTAAGCTGCGATACGCGCCGTGAGATTTCACGCCGGTCAACCTCAAGCTGCGTCTCGCCCGGGCCGCGCAATCCCACGCCCCCAACTCCACCGGCGCGCCCGCCACCACCGCCCGCCTGGCGCGCCAGATGCGTCCACTGCCGCGTGAGGCGCGGCAGGCGGTACTCAAGCTGCGCCAGCTCCACCTGTAGCGCGCCTTCACTGGTGCGCGCGTGCTGCGCAAAAATATCGAGGATCAGCGCCGTGCGGTCCAGCAGGCGCACACCTTCACCCAACACAGTTTCAAGTTCGCGCTGGTGCCGCGGCGAAAGTTCCTCGTCAAATATAACCAGGTCTGCCCGTTGCTCCTCCACCAGCTCCTTGAGCTCCGCCACCTTGCCTGACCCGATCAGCGTGGCTGCGTCTGGCTTGTTCAAGCGCTGCGAGATACTGCCAACCACCACCAGCCCGGCGGTATCAGCCAACCGTTCCAGCTCTAGCAGCGAGTCTTGCGGAGTGAACAAGCCCGGCTCGTGGCGCACTTCCACGCTCACCAAAAACGCACGCTCCTTCGGCACGGCTGTAGCAACGGCTGCTTTAGACATAGCGACTTAAACCATACTTGATCGTCGCGTGCATTCGCCGCTCATGCAACTGCGGGCACTACTGAACGCACGGAAGACGCTTCAGTTGGCTCCGCGCCCGAAAATCCACCACAACCCTCAAACTGAACCGCAGCCAAATACGCACCCAGATCCTCCATCGATCGCGCCGCATACGCACCAAAGCGCTCGCGTTTGCCGGCATCGCGGCCGTTGGCGGCCCGGGCCAGTGCCGGCAGCAAACCGAAGTTTGCTTTCATCGGTTGAAAGTTGTCCGCGTCGGCCTGTGTCACGTACCGGCACAAGGCTCCCAACATTGTGGTTGCAGGCAGCGTCAGCAGCGCCTTTCCCGAAAGCAATCGCGCCACGTTGATGCCCGCCAAGACGCCGGTTGCCACGTTTCCCATGTAGCCCTCGACGCCTGTGATCTGGCCCGCAAAAAAAAGATCTGCGCGCTGCTGGGACTGCAGCGTGGGCAGCAGCGTGCGCGGGCTGTTGATAAACGTATTGCGATGCAGCATGCCATAACGCGCAAATCGCGCCTGGCCCAAACCGGGGATCAGGCGCAGTACACGCTGCTGCTCGCTAAAGGTGAGGTTGGTTTGAAAGCCAACCAAGTTGTACAGGGATCCAGCCAGATTGTCCTGGCGCAACTGCACCACGGCGTGCGGCCGGCGGCCGGTGTGCGGGTCGCGCAACCCAACGGCACGCATCGGCCCGTACGCCAGCGACTCCAATCCGCGCTCCGCAATGATCTCCACCCGCAGGCCGCCCCCGAAAAATTTATCCGGCCCGGCCCGCACCCCGCCTGCCAAGTCGGCCTCCAACCCACGCCGCGCCCTGCGCCCGGGCCTCCCCCGCCCCCCCCCCAAATTACCGCACTCCCTCCCCC
>QWRL01000061.1:8645-12046 GCA_003670425.1 Chloroflexota bacterium | reverse complement strand
GGCCAGTGGGATTTGCAATGCCCTGGCCGGCAATATCCGGCGCCGAACCGTGGATGGGCTCGTAGAGGCCGGGGCCGTTGCCGCTGAGCGATGCGGACGGCAGGTTGCCCATCGAACCGGTGAGCACGGCGGCTTCGTCGGTCAGGATGTCGCCAAACATGTTCTCTGTAACCACCACATCAAATGCGGCGGGCTGCGCCACAAGGCGCATGGCGGCAGTGTCCACCAGCTGGTGGTCCAGCGCAATGTGCGGATGCTGTGCGCCGACTTTGGTGGCAACCGCGCGCCACATGCGCGAGGTATCCAAGATGTTGGCCTTGTCCACCGAGGTAACTTTGCTGCGCCGGCCGGCTGCCAGCTTGAACGCCAGCTGCACAATGCGCTCCACCTCGTAGTCCCAGTACACCATCGTGTCAAAGGCGCGCTCGCGCCCATCCGGCTGCAGTCCACGGCCGCGCTCGCCAAAATAAATGCCGCCGGTCAGCTCGCGCACCACCAGCAGATCCACGCCACGCAGCAGTTCGCGCTTCAGCGGCGACGCTTTGAGCAGCCGCGGATGCGGCCGTACAGGGCGCAGGTTTGCAAACACGCCGAGGCCCTTGCGCAGCGCCAGCAAGCCCTGCTCCGGGCGCACTTGTGCGCGCGGGTCATCCCACTTGGGGCCGCCCACCGCGCCCAGCAGCACCGCATCTGCAGCCACGCAGTCCGCCAAAGTTTCGTCTGTAATCGGCCGGCCGCTGCGGTCGATGGCACAGCCGCCCATCAAGCGCTCGCTCAGCTGCAGGTTATGCCCGAAGCGCGTGCTCACTTCTTGCAGCACCAGCTGCGCCGCAGCCGTCACTTCCGGCCCAATGCCGTCACCCGGCAGCACAATGATCTTCGCGTCCATTTAATTATTCAGCTCGGAGTGATGCACGGGCCCGATTCCTTTTCTACGATTTTAGATTGGCGCACAAGCCGCCGGTTGCGCGCTGCAGCGCAGCGAACTCGATTTCAAAAACGGCATGCGGCGTGCCGGCGGCTGCCCACACGGTGGGGTATTGCCCGAGGTCTTCATCAATGAAGACGCGCAGCACGCCAACATGCCCGAAGGGCGGCACGCCACCCACCGCAAAGCCAGTTGCGGCGCGCACCGCATCGGCATCAGCGCGCTGCACCTGCTTGCCGGATGTGCCGCACAGCGCTGCCAGCTTGGATGTGGCCAGCTGGTTGCTGCCAGACACCAGCGCCAGCACGGGCTGCCCCGCTGCGAGGAACACCAGGCTCTTCACAATCTGCCCCAGCGCACAGCCCACGGCCGCGGCGGCTTCGGCGGCAGTGCGCGTGCTCTCATCAAACTCACGCACTGCAATTGTGAGCCCCAGCGCAGCAGCGGCGTCCGCAACTTTTTGCGCGGCTGGCTGCAGGCGCGCCTCAGCTGCCATTGGCGGGCAGCAGCTTGTAGCGCTTGAGTGCCGCACGCAAAATCAAGTCCAGCAGATCCGCGTAAAAGATGCCGTCCCATTCGGCCATCTCGGCCATAAAGGTGTTCCAGCACCAGCTGCTGTTGGGATTTACGTCCAGCATGCGCGGCTGGCCGTCCACATCCAGGCGCCAGTCCACGCGCAGGTAGTCGTGAATGCCCAGGTGGCGCGCCATGCGCACGCAATCATCCGTCATTTGTTGCATCATTGCCGGCTCAAGGTGCGCCTGCTTGGCACAGCCAAACAAGTTTGCATACTCAGAGTTGTAATCCCATTTTGATTCCCAGCCGCACAGCGGCTGCGTGCCTTCCGGCAGCACACTAAAGTCCACCTCCAGCAATGGCAGCACAGTGTAGCCGTCGTCCGGGTTGCCCAGCATGCCCATGCTGAACTCTCGGCCGGTGAGGAACTCTTCCACGGGCACTGGCACAGCGGCGCCAAAGCGCTCACGCGTGATTGCCACCGCATGCTGCAGTTGTTGCGCATTGTGCGCCACGCAGTCCGCCGTGATTCCGACGCTGCCACCAATGCTGTTTGGCTTCACCAGCGCCGGAAATGGGAAAGGCAGCGCAAGTGTGTCGTCGCCCGGCTGCACATAATGGAAGCGCGGTATGGAAACGTTCAGCGCCTGCAGCATGCCGCGCACGCCGTTCTTGTCCCCGGTGCGCGAGATAGTGTGCGAGCCAGAGCCGGTGAAGGGCAGCTGCAGAATTTCCAGCAGCGCTGGAATGCACACATCGGTGGAGTTGCGGTTGCCAAATCCCTCATCGCAAAAGTTGACCACAAGATCAATGCTGTGCGCAGCCTTCAACTGCTGCAGGTCGTTCAGCAATGTGTCGTGGTTGTCCAGATAGCACACCTTGTAACCGCGCCGGGCCTCCAGCTCCGCCAGTGCTGCATGCAAATGGCGCAGGTCCTCATGGTCGTCCGAGTTGTATTTGCCTTCGATGCGGCGCGGGTCTGGTTTGCGCGGGTCGCCGGTGATGACTGCGATATTCATGCGAGGGTTAATCCGTATTCGATGCCATCGGCGAGTGCCTGCCAGCTGGCTTCGATGATGTTGGTGCTGGCGCCAACTGTGCTCCAGCGCCGCGTGCCATTGTACAGGTCAATCAGCACGCGCGTGGTGGCAGCGGTGCCGTTGGCTTCATCCAAAATGCGCACCTTGTAATCAGAGAGGTGAATTTCTTCGACCTGCGGATACATTGGCGCAAGTGCCTTGCGCAGCGCGCGGTTGAGCGCGTTCACCGGGCCGTTGCCATCGGCCACAGTGTGATACTCGCGGCCGGCCACGCTCACTTTTACGCTGGCCTCGGCCACCAAGCCGCGTCCCTGGCGGTGCTCCACCGTGCACACAAAATCCACCAGCTCAAACGGCGCGCTATAGCTGCTGTCACGGCGGCGCAGGCGCAGCGCCACGGAGGCCTCAGCCGCCTCAAAAGAGAAGCCTTGCGCCTCCAGCTGCTTGATCTCCGCCAGCACCGCGCTCACATCCGCGCTGCTGGCCGCCAAGCCGTGCTCCTCAATCATGGCCAGCAGGTTGGCGCGGCCGGAAAGCTCGGACACAACCGTGCGCATTGCATTGCCAACCAGCGCCGGGTCAATGTGCTGGTAGCTTTCCGTGTTGCGGCGCATGGCGGCCACATGAATGCCGCCCTTGTGCGCAAATGCGGACTTGCCCACAAATGCCTGATGTTCATCCGGTGCCAGGTTTGCCAGCTCTGCCACGAAGGCGGCAGTGTCCGCGAGGCGCGCCAGTTGTGGCGCGGGCAGGCACTCATAGCCCAGCTTGAGCTGCAAATCCGGAATGATGCTGCACAGGTTGGCGTTGCCGCAGCGCTCGCCATAGCCGTTGATGGTGCCCTGCACATGCTGACAGCCGGCCCGCACCGCTGCCAGTGTGTTGGCCACCGCGCACTCGCTGTCATTGTGTGTGTG
>QWRL01000061.1:0-8635 GCA_003670425.1 Chloroflexota bacterium | reverse complement strand
CGCATCCAGCTGCGCGCGCACTGCCCGCACCACTGCGTCCACCTCGTGCGGCGGCGTGCCGCCATTGGTGTCGCACAGCACAATGCCTGTGGCGCCGCCCTGCTGCGCTGCACGCAGAGTCTGCAGCGCGTAGTGCGCATCAGCGCGGTAGCCATCAAACCAGTGCTCGGCATCGTAGATCACCTCGCGCCCCTGGCCCGCCAGAAAAGCCAGGCTTTCGCTGATCATGCGCAGGTTCTCGGCGGCGGTGGTCTGCAGCACTTCGGTGACATGCAGCAGCCAGGACTTGCCCACCACGGTACATACCGGTGTATGCGCATCAAGCAATGCGCGCAAATTGGCATCTGCGTCGGGCCGGCTGCCGGCGTGGCAGGTGGCGCCAAACGCCGCAATGCGCGCCTGGCGCAGCTGCAGCTGGCCAGCCCGCTGAAAGAACTCCACATCCTTGGGGTTGGAGCCCGGCCAGCCGCCTTCAATGTACGCTACTCCCAGCTCGTCAAGGCGCTGCGCAATACGCAGTTTGTCGGCGCATGAAAGTGAAACACCCTCGCGCTGCGTGCCGTCGCGCAGCGTGGTGTCATAAATTTGGATGGCAGTCATCAGGGTTGGGTTGGTGGCACTCTGGCCGCGCAGCCCGCAGCGGCGTACTCAGCCGGCAAGCGTGGCTTCGTAGGCGGTGATGCGCTCGCTGTAGTTAAGGATGTAGCCCAGCTGGTCCACGCCCTGCAGCAGGCAGGTCTTGGAGAAATCATCAATTGGAAACGGCACGAGGCTGCCGTCTGGCAGCGTCATCTGTTGCGTGGCAAGGTCAATCTGCAGCTCGCATTGTGGCAGCTCTTCCACAAACTCCAGCAGCTTGGCATGCGCTGCGCCGGACACCACAATCGGCAGCAGTCCGTTCTTGAGCGCATTGCTGCGGAAGATGTCGGCCACATCGGTGGTGATGACAGCACGAATGCCCCACGCGGTTAGCGCCCACGGCGCGTGTTCACGCGAAGAGCCGCAGCCAAAGTTGTCGCCGGCCAGCAGAATTTGCGCGCCGCGATGCTGCGGCTGGTTGAGCACAAAATCCGGATTAGGGCTGCCGTCCGCGTTGTAACGCCAGTCCGCAAACAGCGCATCGCCCAGGCCGGCCTTGTCGGTCACCTTCAAGTAGCGCGCCGGAATAATCTGGTCCGTGTCGATGTTGGTGCGCAGCAGCGGAATGACGCGCGATGTTAGTGTGGTGAATTGGGCCATGCGCAGTGCTCGGTGGTTTTAGAGCAGCGTGCGCACATCTGCAATGTGGCCGCTGACGGCGGATGCAGCCGCGGTCAACGGTGAAGCCAGGAATGTGCGGCCACCCTTGCCCTGCCGGCCTTCAAAGTTGCGGTTGCTGGTGCTGACGGCGCGCTGCCCGGGGCGCAGCTGGTCGCCATTCATTGCAATGCACATGGAGCAGCCGGCTTCACGCCACTCGGCGCCGCTCTCGCGGAAGATGCGGTCGAGGCCTTCCTGCTCTGCCTGGCGCTTTACCTCCTGCGAGCCCGGCACCACCAGCATGCGCACGCCGCCAGCAACGCGCCGGCCACGCATCACTTGGGCAGCCAGCCGCAGGTCAGAGATGCGCCCGTTGGTGCAGCTGCCCACAAAGACAACATCAATTGGCTGGCCCAGCAGTGCCTGCCCGGGCTGCAGTCCCATATATTCCAAAGCCTGCTCCATGCTGGCGCGTGCAGCGGCATTGCTGATTTGCGCCGGGTCCGGGATGCGGCTGGTGACGGGCACGCCCATGCCGGGGTTGGTGCCATAGGTAACCATCGGCTCCAGTTCATCCGCCGCAATGGTGATGGATTTGTCGAACTGCGCTGCGGCGTCACTGGGCAAGGCGCGCCAGCGCTGCAGCGCCCGCTCCCAGGCTGCGCCTTGGGGCGCATGCTGCCGGCCCGCAAGATATTCAAAGGTGACATCGTCCGGCGCAATCATGCCCGCGCGCGCGCCGCCTTCAATGGACATATTGCAAATGGTCATGCGCTCTTCCATTGTGAGGCTGCGAATGGCGGAGCCGCTGTACTCAAACACATGGCCGCCGCCGCCGCCGATGCCAATGCGCGCAATCAAGGCGAGGATGATGTCTTTGGCGGAGACCCCCGCGCCCAGCCGCCCTTCAACCCGCACCGCAAAAGTTTTTGGGCGCGTTTGCAGCAGGCACTGGCTGGCGAGCACATGCTCCACCTCACTGGTGCCAATGCCAAAGGCCAGCGCACCAAACGCACCGTGCGTGGAGGTGTGGCTGTCGCCGCACACGATCGTCATGCCCGGCTGCGTGAGCCCCAGCTCCGGCCCGATCACATGCACAATGCCGCGCATCGGCGAGTCCATTCCATACAGCGCTATGCCAAACTCTTTGGTGTTGTCGGCCAGCATTTGCAGCTGGGCGGCAGCTTGCGCATCCGCAATCGGCACAGAGAGCGGCGTGGTCGGAATGGAGTGGTCCATGGTTGCCACGGTCTTGTCCGGGCGGCGCACGCGCAGCCCGCGCTGGCGCAGGCCGGTGAAGGCTTGCGGCGAAGTGACTTCATGCACCAGGTGCAGGTCGATATACAGCACCGCCGGCGAGTTGGGTTGCTGCGCCACGATGTGCCGCTCCCAGATTTTTTCGAAAAGTGTCTGTGGTGGGTTGGTCATTGGTTGTAAGTTGGCGGGCTGGTTTCAGGCTGCTGGCCCGGCTGCCGGCGAAAGCGCTGCAGTCGGCGCTTGCTGGTCACTGTGCATGCCCAGCGCAGCCATGGCCTTGTTGATTGCGTTTACATAGGCACGCGCGCCGGCCACAATTGTGTCCGTGCTGGCGCCATGCCCGCCAAAGACGCGATGCCCAAGCTGCTCGTGCTGCGGCGAGAGACGCTGCGGCGCAGCCACTTCGCGCGCGTCCACCTGAATGCGCACGGAAACCTCGCCGAGGGCATCAATGCCCTCCGTGACAGCGTGCAGGTTGTACTCCAGCAGCTTGTTGGGCAGGCACATGATTTCATCGATTGCCTTGTAGCAGGCGTCCACCGGGCCGGTGCCCATTGCAGCGCGCACCACGCTGGCGCCGTCCGGGCCGCGCATGCGCACCGTTGCAGTTGGCATGCCCAGTGTGCCGCACACCACCTGCATATCTTCCAAATGAAAAATTTCGCGCGGCTGGTACAGCTCATCTTTCACCAGTGCCTGCAGGTCCGCCTCGGTGACATTTTTCTTTTTGTCAGCCACGCGCTTGAAGCGGTTGAAAACCTCGCCAAGGTTTTCGTCCGTCAGCTCGTAGCCCATCTCCAGCAGGCGTGCGCGCAGTGCAGCGCGCCCGGAATGCTTGCCCAGCACCAGCCGGGACTGTGAGAGCCCCACCGTCTCGGGCTGCATGATCTCATATGTGAGGTTGTGCTTGAGCATTCCGTCCTGATGAATGCCGGCTTCATGCGCAAACGCATTGGCGCCCACAATTGCCTTGTTGGGCTGCACTACGATGCCGGTGTACTGGCTCACCATGCGGCTGCTGCTGGTGATCTGCTCGGTGCGCACGCCGCAATCCAGCTTGAAAATCGGCCGGCGTGTGTGCAGCGCCATCACCACCTCTTCGAGTGAGGTGTTGCCGGCGCGCTCGCCAATGCCGTTGAGCGTAACTTCCGCCTGGCGCGCACCGGCAGCAATGCCCGCCAGCGTGTTGGCTGTTGCCAGCCCCAAGTCGTCATGGCAGTGCACGGACACTGTGACGCCCGCAATGCCGGGTGTGTTTTGGATGATGCCCGCAATCAGCGCGCCAAACTCAGTGGGCAGCGTGTAGCCCACGGTGTCGGGAATGTTCAGTGTGGTCGCGCCCGCCTTAATCGCCTCGGCCAGCACAACGTACAAAAAGTCCGGGTTGCTGCGCCCCGCATCTTCGGGGCTGAACTCCACGTCGGCGCACAGCGAACGCGCGTATGCCACCATGTCGCGGGTGCGCTCCACCACTTCCTCCGGATCGAGGCGCAGCTTGTGCTTCATATGAATCTCGGAGGTGGCAAGGAAGGTGTGGATGCGCGGCCGGTCAGCCGTGCGCACCGCTTCCCACGCTTTGTCGATGTCTGCGGTCGATGCGCGCGCCAGCCCGCAAATGATGGGCGCGCGCACGCCCTCCGGCGCCCACTTGCGCACATTCTCTTCGCCGCCCACTTGCCCGGCAACCAGCCGCCCGCCGGCCGAATCATCCGGATACGCAGCCGGAAAGCCAGCTTCGATTATGTCGACGCCCAGCCGTGCCAGCTGACGCGCAATTTCCACTTTTTCGCTGCTGGTGAGCGTGGCACCCGGCGACTGCTCGCCGTCGCGCAGCGTGGTGTCAAAGATGCGGACGTAATTGCTCATGGCGTGGTTGATGTCCGCGGGGCCTGCGCCAGCCGGGCGCCCGCGGGCTGGCAGCTCACTCGCCGGGCTTGATGGTTACCGGGTTTAGGAACGGCATCATCTCGCGCAAGCGCGCACCCACTTCTTCAATCATGTGCGTCTGCTCGCGTTTGCGCGTATCAGTGAATGTGGGCCGGCCGTTTTTGTTCTCGTCAATCCAGTTGCGGGCATACGTGCCATCCTGAATATCCTTGAGGATCCCGGCCATCGCGCCATAAGTCTCCTCCGTTACGATGCGCGGGCCGGCAACATAGTCGCCGTGCTCGGCAGTGTCGGACACGGAGTAGCGCATGTAGTTGAGGCCGCCGCGGTACATCAAGTCCACAATCAGCTTCAGCTCGTGCATGCACTCAAAATACGCAACCTCGGGCTGGTAGCCGGCTTTCACCAGCGTCTCAAACCCGGCTTTTACCAGCGCGCTCACGCCGCCGCACAAAATGCTCTGCTCGCCAAACAAGTCGGTCTCGGTCTCCTCCGTGAACGTAGTCTGCAGCAGGCCCGCGCGCGTTACGCCCAGCCCCCACGCATAGGACACGGCGTTGTCGTGCGCCTTGCCGGATGCATCCTGATGCACGGCGAGCAGGGCCGGCGTGCAGCCACCCTCCTGAAACGTTTCGCGCACGCGGTGCCCCGGCGCCTTGGGCGCCACCATGCTTACATCAATATCCTTGGGCGGCACAATCGTGCCGTAACGAATGTTGAAGCCGTGCCCAAACATGAGCGTCTTGCCCGGCTTGAGGTGCGGTGCAATGTGGTCGCTGTAGATGGCAGGCTGCGTGGTGTCAGGTGCCAGCAGCATGATGACATCTGCCCACTTGACGGCATCCGCCACCGGCAAGACCGTGAAGCCGTCAGCTTCGGCCTTGGCGCGGCTCTTGCTGCCGGCGTGCAGGCCCACCTTCACCGCCACGCCGTTGTCGCGCAAATTTTGCGCGTGTGCATGCCCCTGCGAACCATAGCCCACCACCGCCACCTTGGCGGCCTTGATCAGCGCGGGCTTCGCATCCTTGTCGTAGAAAATTACTGCCATGATTACTCCGTTTATTTTTGCGTCACTTGTACGCCCTGAATTTTTGCGCTTGCTTGTTGCTATGCACAAGCGCCCGCGAATTATACAGACATTGACAGTCCGGCGGTGTCTTCTGCCGCACCATTCTCCGGCAGCTGCGCCGCCACCAGCGGCGGATTGGCACTGATCTTGCCGCCGCCGCGCACCATTGCAATCAAGCCCGTGCGCGCCACAGAAATAATATGGAAGGCGCGCATGGTTTCAATGAAACTCTCCACCTTGTCTTGTGAGCCGGTGATTTCGGTAATCATGGCTTCAGCCGAAATGTCGACCACACGCGCGCGAAACACATTCACCAGCTGCAGTACGGCGGTGCGCTGCTCCGCGGTGACGCCCAGCTTCACCAGCACCAGCTCACGCACCACAGCAGGCTTGTTGGTCACATCATCAACGCGCAACACGTTCACCAGCTTGTACAGGTTGGCCTCTGCGCGGCGCGCGCCCAGCTCGTCCGTGTCCACCACAATTGTCATGCGCGAGACGCCCGCTTGTTCGGTGCGCCCCACAGTGAGCGACACAATATTAAACGCACGCCGCCGAAACAGTGAAGCCACGCGGTTCAGCACGCCCGGTTTGTCCTCTACATAGGCGATCAAAGTGTGTGCCATGTTTCCTCCATTGGGCCGCCAGCCGGCCGCTTACGCACCAAGTTCCCACTCATCGGCGTCCGCTCCAGTTTCAATCAGCACATCCCGTGCTGGGCGCCGGATCATCTTGTCCAAGTCGGCGCCGGCCGGCACCATTGGGAAGACGCTGTCCTCCTGCTCCACTTGAAAGTCAATTACCACAGTGCCGGAGTCAGCGCGCGCCTCTTCCACCAGCCCCTGCAGCTCAGCGCGCTGTTTGATGCGCAGGCCGCGCAACCCAAATGCCTCGGCCAGCTTCACAAAGTCCGGGCCCAGCAGCGGCGGGGCTGCAGAGCGCTTCTCATAAAAGAACTCCTGCCATTGGCGCACCATTCCCAAATAGAAGTTGTTAATGATGGCGATGTTGAGTTTGATCTTTTCCTGTTTGATGGTGGCCAGCTCGGCCATCGTCATCTGGAAACCGCCGTCCCCCGCCACCACCCAAACCTCGCGGTCCGGGCAGGCAAACTTTGCACCGATGGCAGCCGGCAGCGCAAAGCCCATGGTTCCCAGCCCGCCTGAGGTGATCAGCGTACGCTCGTGATCGTGCTTGTAATACTGCGCCTCCCACATCTGATGCTGACCCACATCTGTCACCACAATCGCATTGCCCTTGGTCAGGCGCCAGATGTCGTTTATGACGTGTGCCGCATACAGGTGGCCGGTGTCTGGCAGCGACTGGATGTCGCGTACTGCCAAATCGCCCTTCATTGAATCAATATGGTCAAGCCATGCGCTGTGGTCGGCACTTTGCACACCCGGCAGCAGCTCCTGCAGCACATCGCGCAGGTCACCCACCAGCCCCACATCCACGCGCACATTTTTGTTCAGCTCAGAGGAGTCAATGTCAATATGGATCTTGCGCGCATTGACGGCGTATGTTTTCAGGTTGCCGGTGACGCGGTCATCAAAGCGCATGCCAAAAGCAAGCAGCAAATCTGCCTGCTGGATGGCGCTGTTGACGTAAGCCTCGCCGTGCATGCCCATCATGCCAAGGTTGAGGCCATGGCTGGCGGGAATGCCGCCAAGGCCCAGCAGCGTCATGGCAATCGGCACTTGCGCGCGCTCGGCAAACTCCAGCACTTGCGCGCGGGCGCCGGCAGAGATGATGCCGTGGCCCGCAAGGATCAGCGGCCGCTCGGCATTGTTGATCAAATGCAGCGCGCGCTCCAGCTCGCTCGGCAGTGTGCGCAAGTCCGGCCGGTAGCCGGGCAGGCGCAGGGGACCGACCTCCCAAACAAATTCGGCGCTGCCTTGCTGTGCATCCTTGGTAATGTCCACCAACACCGGCCCCTGGCGTCCGCTGCGCGCAATGAAGAAAGCTTCTTTGATGGCGCGCGGAATGTCTTCCGTGCGTGTGACAAGATAGTTGTGCTTGGTAATGGGCAGTGTCACGCCGGTCACATCCGTTTCTTGAAACGCATCCGAGCCGATGGCCTTGCTGCCCACCTGGCCAGTGATGCAAACAATCGGCACCGAGTCCATCATGGCCGTGGCAATGCCCGTAACCATGTTTGTGGCGCCCGGCCCGGAGGTGGCAATCGCCACGCCCACTTTGCCGGAAGCGCGCGCGTAGCCGTCAGCCATGTGCGTAGCACCCTGTTCATGGCGCACCAGCACGTGGTGGATCTTGTAGCCCAGCATGGCATCGTATGTGGGCAGGATGGCGCCGCCGGGATACCCGAATACAACTTCGACGCCCTCTAGCGTCAAGCATTCCCAGATCATTTGCGCACCGGTAAGTTTTGTCATTGCAATCGTCCTTTTGGATAATAGATTGGGCTAGGCCGGGTTGCCCCAGCCGCTTTCTTCCACCGCAGCAAAGATATCCGTATCACTCACAATTCCAACCGGCGTACTGCCCACAAACACGGGCAGGCGCCGGATGTTTTTCTCGCTCATAATGCGCGAACATTCCACAAGCGTACAATCCGGCGCCACTGTGGCAATCGGCGCACTCATTACGTCCGCCACCGCCACGCTATGCAGGTCAATGTTATGCGCCACAAGCTTCGTCACCACATCGCGCTTGGTGATAATGCCGTAGTGTTTGGCACTGCCCGTGGGCCGCACCAGCAGGCTGGATACATGGTGCCGGCGCATGACGCCCACGGCCTCGGCCACTGTGGCCTGCGCGTCGGTCATAATCAACGGGCTGCTCATTACATCTTGAGCTGTATGCATTTCGATTTCCCCCTTGCGGCCGCACGCTGGCTGCCACAGTTGCAATAAACAAAGAAGCCGCCCCTTGTTCAGGGCGGCTTCTGCAATTTTCCTGCAGGTTAGTGGCTGGTCGTTATCTGCGCGTCGACCGAACCGCTGCCGTCCCAAACAGCAAAGGCTTCTCAATTACGAGAAGCAAAATTACGGGGACAAGTACCAACAACGTGTACAGCATGGCTAACTTATTCAATTTTACCGGACAGCAGGCTAGGTTGTCAAGGAAGTGGCACCATGTTTGCCCACACAAATCGGCGCTGCGGGAGCATTAAAATGGGCATTGGCTCGAAAAAGGGAGCTATTATCAGTCCTCAGTCTT
>QWRL01000060.1 GCA_003670425.1 Chloroflexota bacterium | reverse complement strand
CGAAAACTAAATCCAAAAGTTGCTCAGGAAATGAGTTGTACAAGGTTTGTTTGCTGCCGGGCGGCGCTGCGGACGGCACAGCCTGGCCGGCGGCAGCGGCCTGCATGTGCTGCTGCCAGCCCGCTGGCTGCCGGGTTTTGCGCTGGTGCTGGGCGGCAAGGCGCCGGGCGCGCGCCAGCCGGTTGCGGATCACTGTCCGGCGCTTATACTTGCCGACGGGTGCGCAGCATAATTCCTTACTCGGTACTTGATCTCGCCCCCATTGCGCAGGGCGGCAGCGCTGCGCAGTCCTACTGCAACACGCTTGATCTGGCGCGCCACGCCGAGCGCTGGGGCTACCAGCGCTACTGGCTGGCCGAACATCACGGCATGCCCGGCATCGCCAGCGCCGCCACATCCATTCTCATCGGGCATGTAGCGGGCGGCACCAGCACCATCCGCGTGGGCGCTGGCGGCATCATGCTGCCCAACCATTCGCCGCTGGTGATTGCCGAGCAGTTCGGCACGCTCGCATCGCTCTATCCCAACCGCATCGACCTCGGCCTGGGCCGCGCGCCCGGCTCAGACTACGCCGCAGCGCGCGCACTGCGCCGCAACCTGGCCGCCGACGCGGATGCGTTCCCGGATGATGTGCTGGAACTGCTGGACTACTTTTCACCCGCATCCAAAAACCCGGTGCAGGCCGTGCCCGGCCGGGGCCTGCAAGTGCCAGTTTGGATTCTGGGCTCAAGCTTGTTTGGTGCGCAGCTGGCAGCCGCGCTGGGGCTGCCGTATGCCTTTGCCTCCCACTTTGCACCGCAGCACATGCTGCAGGCCATCAGCATCTATCGCGCCGGCTTCCAGCCCTCGCAATACCTGGCCAAGCCGCATGTAATGCTGGGCTTCAATGTGATTGCCGCCGAAACCGATGCAGCCGCAGCCCTGTGCGCCACCAGCATGCAGCAGGCGTTTGTAAACTACCGCAGCGGCCGCCCCGCGCAGCTGCCCGCGCCGCTGCCCGGCTATGCGGAGCGCCTGGGCGCACCAGAGCGCGCCTTGCTGGACAGCGTGCTATCTTGCACCGCCATCGGTTCCCCGGACACCGTGCGCGCGCGCCTGCAGGCCTTCATTGCGCACACCGCCGCTGATGAACTGATGATTGCCTCGCAAATTTTTGCGCACACCGAGCGCCTGCGCTCTTATGAGATCACCGCCGAAATATTTGCCGGCATGCCGGCCGCAGCCTGACCGCAAACCCAAGCCGGCAGCGCCCGGGCAGTGCAAGCGCTAGCCTTGCAGTTTTCAATGCAGTCTGATTAATTCCCGGCGGATTTTGCGCGCAGCGACAGCGGGAGAAAGTAGCAGCAACCAGACATGCGTACAGCTGCAGTCTTACGTGTCCGTAAGCTCCAGCGGCAGCGCAAATTTTCCGTCCGCAGCTGCGTTCAGATCCAGCACGCCCACAACCGCATCAAAGTTCAGCGCGCCGTAGAGGTGCGGAAACAGCTCGTGCGCTGCCGGCGCCGCAGCGCTTGCATGCGGGTGCACCGGCGCCTCATAGCGCAGCTCGGCTTGCAGCCGCGCCGGGTCAATCACCAGCAGCGCCAGCCCGCTCTGGCCGGCATAGAACGCATTTGCCACCGGCAGTACCTGCTGCAGTTGCGAACAGTGAATGAAGCCTTCCGTAGCCAGGCTCGCGGCGCGATACGCGCCGCACTCGCGTGCCGGCAGCAGCGCACTATGCGCTGCGATGTGGTAAATCATGCCCATTGCAAAGCCGCCGCGCGCCGCGCCCGCCACAAAAATATTTTGCCGGTCGGCAGCCCGGCGCAGCCAAAACTTTTCTGCAGCCGCAGCAGGCTGTGCCTCAAATCCAGACTTTCCATTTATGGTTATATTGTAGTATCACTGCGGCTGGAGCAGCGTTGGCATGTCACTAAGCCTGTCAGATTTTCAATCCTTTCCCAAGGCGGAGCTGCACCGGCACATTGACGGGTCGGTGCCGCTGGCGGTGGTGCAGCGCTTGGCCCTGCAGCACGGCGTCAGCGCCGTCACGCTGCGCAACGGGCAAACCATTTCCATCGCCGATACCGCAGCCTTTGACAACTTCTACCGCATCACTGCCACCGAACCCATCGCAGACCTGCTGGCGCGCTTTGATTTTGTGCTCTCGCTCATGCAAACGCCGGACGGCATTGCGGAAGTGTTCCATGCCTGCACGCTGGACTGCGCCAGCAAAAACATCTGGTACGTGGAGTGGACCATGGCGCCCGCGTACCACACGCGCGCCGGCCTTGCCTACAATGCGGTGATCGACAGTGCGCTGCGCGGCATGCGCTCCGGCTGGCAGGCGTGCGGCGTGCAGAGCAAGCTCATTCTTGCCATCCAGCGCGAAGCCACCGCGCGCCAAAAACCGGAAGATGCGCGCGATCCGGCCGGCCTTGAGCTTGCCGGCGCAGCCCTGCAGCACTCCAGCAGCCGCATCGCCGGGCTCGGGCTGGCGTGCGACGAGTTTGCGTTTGCGCCCGAACTTTATGCGGCAGCGTTTGCAAAGACACTTGGCTCAAAGCTTGGGCGCATGCCGCACGCCGGAGAGATGGGCGCACAGCGCGCGCAAAACGTGCGCAGCGCGGTCAGCGTGCTGGGCGCAACGCGCATCGGGCACGGCATTCCGGTGGGCGCAGACCGCGCGCTGATTGCGCTGCTCAAGCAGCACGGCGTCGCGCTGGAGGCAAACCCGCTTTCCAATTTGCTGGCGGGGTTTATCAGCGCGCTGGAAGACCTGCGGCTGGATGAACTCCTGCGGGCCGGCGTCTGCGTTTCCATCAACTCCGACGACCCGGCCCTCTTCCGCAAGGAGCTCGCCGATAATTTCCAGGCTGTGTTTGATGTGTATAACTGGGGCGAGGCAGAACTGGTGCAATTTACAAAGCATGCACTGGCGTCCGCCCACATGACGGCGCAGGAGCGCGCAGCCTGCCTTCAATTATTTTCCAACAAGTCCGGATTGGTGCTTGCATAGACTGCCGGTGTAGCTTGCAGCGGCCACTGCCCGGGTTTTGCGCCAAATGCAATTCAAGCGCAGGTTGGCCGGCTGCGCTGCGCAGCATCCGCGCAGCTCGCACGCCGGCTGCAGTCCACACCAGCGCGCACCCGCCTCCGTTGCGGCCGCCCCACACCGGCCCTCGAATTTAATCGAGGTAATCTTTCGTCAGCGATTCGTACAGCTGCACACCGGTCATGATTGTGCCGCCAAAGCCACCCACCCCCGCCGCAGCCGAACAAAAGTGAAAGTTCTCCAGCGACGTGTCCGCCGTTAATTTGCGGAAGAAAGAAAAGTTGCGCGGCGTAAGGTTCACGCCGTAGGACCCGCCGTTGGGGGAGTTCACATAGCGCTCGTTGGTGGTCGGGCTGCCCGCCATTTTTAGCACCAGGTGCTTGCGGATGCCGGGCACATAGTGCTGCTCCACGGCATCCAGCAGGTGATCCAACACCTCGCGCTTCTTGCGGTTGTAGGCCTTGGTGCTGCGCAGCTTTAGCGCCATCCAGTAGCCATAGTTGGCCACGGTGCAAATCTGAAAACCCTGCGTGCCATCAGTCGGGCAGTTGCTGCGGTCGCTTGTGTGCAGTGAGCGGCAGTTCATGGCAAAGTACGGCTTCGAGTAGTCGGCGTTGTCGTACATGTCAGCAAAAGCCTGGTTGTGGTCCGGCTGGCAGTGCCAGATGTTCCAGTCGCCAAAGCCGTGCTGTGCCAGGTCAATGTCCTTCACAATCCCGTACAGCACAAAGCTGGAATACGAGTAGTCATAGTCCAGCTGGCGCTGCAGCCGGCGGGAAAACTTTTGCATGCCAATCATGTGCGCGGCAGCTTTGGGGTCAAAATTACAAATGACCTGGCGCCCGTAATGCGCCTGCTGCGGGCCGCTGCAAATGCCGGTAGCGGGGTCCACGCCCTGCGTGTGCACGCCCAGCACGGTGGACTGCGCGGTGATGAAGCCGACGACGCGCTGGTTGGGAATCAGCTGGCCTTGATTTGCGCGGATCGAATCGATGATCGAATCAAAGACGTGGTTGAAATGTTTTGTGGGGTAATAAGCACCCTTGCCGTAGGCATTGAAGAGCGCAGCCCACGCCAGAAAGGAAAGATCTTTGGGCGGCAGCATGTAATCAATCAGCTGCCCGGCCACCAATGTCTGCAAAATTTTTGGCAGCTGGCACGCATCAAAGACCTGCTGCAGCGTTGCCGCCCGGTATTTGAACAGGCGCAAATAACTGGGCAGCTCCGCCAAAACTTCATGCGCCTGTGACAGATGGCGCGGGAACGCCTGCGATGCCTTGTTGAAGTCAACCAAAATGTCGATGAAGGCTTTGATCTGCGCAGTAGCAGCCGGGCACACCGCCTGCATGTTGCGGCGCAGATTGTCATAGCCGTAGGGAATGAAGAGTTTTTGATCGCCGCAAAAAACGCGGTCGTAACCGTCCGCATTCAGCCGGTTAAAAGTAACCTGCTCCGCCAGCCCCAGTTTTTTTAGAAAGGTGTGCACAATGTCGCCGGCGCCGCAGCTGATTACATAATGCAGCTGGGCATTGAACTGATATTCGCCGGCGGGAAATGTGTGCCCGTATCCGCCAAAGAACTCGTGTGCTTCAAGTATCTTTACAGACTTGCCCTGCTTGGCCATCAGAGCGGAGAAGCTGAGTGCCGAAAGGCCGCTCCCCAAAACTAGATAGTCGACCGGTTCGCTCATGCGGCAATGCGCTGCTGCGCGGAAATTTTTTCTGCCACGCGCTGCCCGCTTCTGAAGGCGTTCTCGTGCCACAGCGAGGGCACGCTGTCTGCCGCCAGCGCGTGCACATGCGCACCGCAGTACCACACGCCGCCATTGCCCTGAATGTCCTCAATCTCGCGGCTGGCGTTGGTGTAGTTCACCGTTGGCAGCGTGCGCAGCCAATGGGCGGTGGTCAGCGTTTGGGCGGGATCCGGCGCCAGCGTGAGGCCATCGCCCCAGGTGACAAACACCGCCGGTTTGGCCGGGTGCAAATCTCCATTCCAAAATGTGCAGAAAGATCCGCGCGCATCGTGCATGAGGTTGATGGTTGACCACGGCCGCTTTGCCGGCATCCAGCTGGCATCCCGGTGCACATACACCGTGGTGCTGATGGTTTCAAACTTTTGCAGAATGGCAGCCTCAGCCGCCGTGGCTTCCGAAAGCAGTTGCAGGCAAACATCCGGCGGCGTGGCGATGATCACCTGGTCAAAGTTTTCCGCGCGCCCGTCCACCATCACCTGCACATGATCGGCGCATCTTTTTATCTGGCTAACCCGCTGGCTGGTCCGGATGCGATCCTGAAACGGGCTGTACACGCATTTCAAAAATGCATCCCAGCCATCGGTAAAAAAGTGTTGCGGTGTCCGCACCACATCATGCATGGAGTCGGCCACCACCTGAATATCAGTATCCAGCGCGTGCGCTCTGGTCACGCCCCACCAGCACAAAATTTGCGGCAGCAGCCACGTCTCCGCAAAGCAGTCCGAGTAGTTTTCCTTGCGCAAAAAATCTTCGAGGCGCATGCCGGCATAGCGCTGGCTGGAGCAAAGTTCGGGCAGGCTGCGCAGAAAACGGCGCAGCTCAAACATGAACTCCCAGTTGCGCAGGCCTTGCCCGTGCCGGATGCCGTCCCAAAGCACGGCCAGCAGCAACGACCATTCGCGCAGCGCCCCGGAATATTCGGATTTTGTGGACCAGGCCATTTTGTAGCGGGTGCTGGAGTAAGAGAAGCAAAGATTAAAGGGCCGGCTGATGACCCCTGCCTGGCGCACAAATGCGTTCATTGTGGGGTGGATATAACGCGGGTCATGCATGAAGACGCCGAGCTCAGCGGGCACGCTGCCTGTGCCGGCTGTGCCGTCCGCCACGCGCAGCGTCCGCACATGCCCGCCAATATATTCTTGCGCCTCGAATACTGTGATGGCATGCCGGCGCTCATGCAGCTGGCGGGCTGCCATTAAGCCGGAAATTCCGCTGCCAATAATTGCGATTTTCATTTTTGCGTTTGGTTCAATTTCACGCGCCCAAAATATATTTTACTTGCCAGCCGTGCCTGCCCGTTCACATTGCCGGCTCAAGTGCGGCGCGGCCTGCACTGCAGCAGCACTTCATCACTGCGGCACAGAGTTCTTGGCAAGCGCCGTGACGTATTCCGCTCCATTTTTCGCCGTGATAAATTCTGCGCGCGCAGCCTGCAGCAACGCCGGCTTTGCAAGCAGCTCCAAGCCCGCCAGCGCCATGCCCTGCGCTGCAAACAGCATGCCTTTCACGCCAATGCTGGACCCGGAGGACGCCACAGTTTGCCAGCTGTGGCCGGGAGTACCCAGCGGCCAGCAGCACGTCGTCAGCTGCGCTGTGGGTGTAATCCAGCTCACATCCCCAATGTCGGTGGAGCCGCCCATCAAAGGCGGCGTGTCCGAGTGCGCCAGCACCTGCTCCCACAACGGGTTGTCAACTTCGGCGGCTGCAATTCCGCTGCGCGCGGACTTCTGCATCCAGTCAAAGTCGCGCTGCACGGAGCCAGCCGGGAAAGTGGCCTGCAGGTCTTTTGCAAAGCTGCGTTCCTGGTCTGTAAAGCGCATGCCGTCCGCCGCCGGCTGTGGCCACAGCAGAAAGCCGGGGGGGGTGTGGGGGGGCAGCGGGTCGTCGCCCCCGGTGATGACCTCAACCTCGGGGCGTGTGCCCCCAACCAAAGCGGCGCCCTGCGCAATCTCCAGCACGCGCGCATAAATCTCATCCACCTGGCGGCGGTGCGGCGCGCGCACAAAATACCAAACCTGCGCAAAAGCCGGCACCACGTTCGGCGCCTGCCCGCCACTGGTGACCACGCTGTGAATGCGCGCCTTGTCAATCACATGCTCGCGCAGATAGTTCATGCCCACATCCATCAGCAGCACGCCATCCAGCGCACTGCGCCCCATCTCCGGCTCCGCGCCCGCATGCGCAGCCACGCCATGAAAGTTCACCTTGAAGGAATTGAGCGCCAGCGAGGAACCGTTCCACACGATGTTGGTGCTGCCCGGATGCCAGCTGATGGCAGCGTCAAGGTCATCAAAGGCGCCGTCCCGTGCCATAAAAACTTTGCCAACCAGCGTCTCTTCGGCCGGGCAGCCGTAGAAGCGGATTGTGCCTTTGATGTTGGACTGCTGCATGGCAGTCTTGAGCGCCATGGCAGCCGCCATGCACGCCGTGCCAAACAAATTATGGCCGCAGCCATGCCCGGGTCCCAGTACTTCCACCGCCTGTTTGGCGGCCGCCACAGTTTGAGAAAGTCCCGGCAACGCATCGTACTCGCCCAGAAAACCAAGCACCGGCCCGCCCGTGCCCCACGTTGCCACAAACGCCGTGGGCATCTGCCCCACGCCCCACTCAATTTTGAAGCCGGCCTCCGCCAGCTCTTTGGCCAGCAGCGCAGCGGCAAAAGTTTCCTGCAAGCCAATCTGCGGGTGGCTCCAAATTTCCTGCGCAATAAATGCCAGTCTTTCATCCTGGTCATTGATGGTGTGCCGTACGGTGTCTTTTGCGTTCATAATCGTTGCTCCTGGCGGCGCTTGCCGCGTTGCGTGTTAAGTGTAATAGATGGCATGCCGGCCGGCGGCAGTGCGCCGCAGCAGCGGCTGGCGCAGCAGTTAGTGCGCAGCCCGCGCAGCTGGTTGCCTGCTTGCAGGCGGCTGCCCGCGCAACGGCGCTGCGCCAGCGCCGCGCAATGCGTGCGGCAGCGAGTGCTGCGCCGCCGGCATGCGCCGCATTTCCTCCACCAGCAAAAAGGGCGCACCACCCACCACACAGTCCGTGCGCGGGCGGCTGCAATCCGCGCCGGGCAGCGCCAGCTTGTATGTGCCGTCGCGGTCCGCCAGCAGCTGCCCGCGGCGCCTGCCAAATTGATCGTAGAGCACGGCCGCCGCAGCGCCCGCTGTGGGCAGCAAGTGCAGGCGCACGGGCTGCGCACCGCGCGCCCACAGCACCCGCGTTACCAATCCGCCGCGGTCCAGGCGCACAATGTAGTGCGAAGCCCGCATCACATAGCTCGTGGTAAGCACGCCCGCAAAGTGCGTGGTGACTGCGCGCAAAGATTCCACCGCCGGCCGCGCGGTCATGTCGGTGCGGTACAGCCCGTAATAGTCAAAGCCCGGCAGGCTGCCGCTAACCTCCGCAAACTTATAAACCGCAGCGCGCTCGGCGCCCGCTGCCAGCGCCAGCGCAAAAGCCTGAATGACAAACGCGCCCTGCTGCTCCATGGTTACATATACAAACGGGTTG
The DNA here is from genome assembly GCA_003670425.1 of Chloroflexota bacterium. Lineage (GTDB taxonomy): Bacteria > Chloroflexota > Anaerolineae > Anaerolineales > UBA11657 > BD1. The sequence goes on along the minus strand of QWRL01000060.1, from coordinate 3,793 downwards.
GGCCAGGGCAGCAGCGCGTCATCAAACGGGGCAGCGTTGGTCTCATTCAGCCAGATGGGCTGCGCCAGGCCGTACTGGTGCAGAAATTTGCGGTGCAGCGCAATCAGATCGAACACCGATTGCGGGCGAAAGTAGATGTGCAGTGTGGCGGCGTCAAAATAAAAATTGTTGGCGCGGGCACTTGAGTCCCGCGCGACCAGGGCCAGATAGCGCTCCAAAAACGGGGTGCGGCCGTTGACCGCATCGTGCCAGTAGGTAAGTCCGGCAAGATGGATCTTGGCCTGCGGATCCACCTCGCGCGCCACCAGCCAGGCAATCTTCACCATGCGGTAGTACTGCTCGATGCTGCCGTTGAATTGGGCGCCGCCGTCGCCGACAGCAATGTCCGGCTCGTTCCAAATGATGTAGCGGCTGACGCGCCCTTTGTAGTGCTTCATCACCCGGTGCACAAAGTTCGCCCACAAGTTGCTGTTTGCTGCCACCGGCAAGTGCAGGCCGCGCGGCGGGCTGGCGCGCGCGGCGCCATCCGTGGCCCACGCCGGCGTGCCGCGCAGCAGCAGCACCATCTCGCGCCCGGCGGCCAGCGCCGTGTTTACGCGCGCATCGTCATCCGCAGACGGCACCCACTCCTCCGGCGCCTCTGGTTGATATTTGTACCAGTCAATCAACAAGCGGTCCCAGCCCACGCGCAGTGCTGCCGCTGCCGCGGGCTCCATCCACGCCTCCACCGCGCCAAAGCGCACATCCGGCTTGGAATCCGGCGGCAGCTCGCCGGCAGCCAGCACAGCCACCGGCTGGCACAGCAGCAGCGCAGCCAGCAAAGCTGCAAAGCAGGTACGCAGGAGATTTTTCATGGACGGCTTGGGCCGCTGAATCTTACTAGAGTGGGCTAAGCGCGTACACCTTCCGCACAGCGCCGCCGGTGTTACAATTCCAACTCTGAACGGAATAGATGCCAAACAGCGATAAAGCGCAGCCTCCCAGTCTTTCGCCGGGCCCCAGACGCGCGCCGGGCTGAGGTTGTCCCCCGGTCGACCTTATGCAACACGCCGTCTGCAACCGGCGTGTTTTTGTTTAGGCCGCAGGGTGAACTAATGAACACAATTCAATTTGAAACCGTGCTGCGCGATGTGCGCGAAGCGCTTGAGCAGGATGACGTGCAGCGCGCGCGCCAGCTGCTGGAGCAGCTGCAGCTGGCCGACCTCGCTGAAACCATCGGCGACTTGAACTTGGAAGAGCAAACGCGCGTGCTGCCCACGCTGCCGGCAGAAGACGCAGCGGATGTGCTTGAGTACCTGGATGAGGATGAAGCCGCGCAGCTGGCAGCCAGCCTGCCGGCACAGGTACTGGCGCAGCTGCTGGACGAGATGTATCCCGACGATGCCGCCGACATCCTGCTGGACCTGAAGCCTGCGCAGCGCGCGCAGGCACTGGCGCTGATGCACACCACGGCGCAAGTGCAGCCGCTGCTGGCGTACGACGACGAAACGGCCGGCGGCCGCATGACCTCTGATGTGCCCGTGCTGCGGCGCTGGATGACGGCGGCACAAGCCATCAGCTACCTGCGCGGCCTGCACCCGGAAAGCGAGAGCCAGCATTACCTGTACGCCGTGGACCGCGACCGCCGCCTGCTGGGTGTGGTGGGCCTGCGCGACTTGATTGTGGCCATGCCCGAGACAACCATCGAGCAAATAATGAATCCGCACATCATCAGTGCGCCGGTGGACGCAGAGCAGGCCGAGCTGGCGCAGCTGATCTCGCGCCATGGGCTAAGCTCCCTGCCGGTAGTGGATGCCGCCGGCCGGCTGGTGGGCGTGATAACGCATGATGATCTGCTGGAGGTAATTGAAGACGAGGCCACCAGCGACCTGTACGCGCTGGCCAGCATGTCTGCGGGCAGCGACCTGGATGTGGACAGCCCGCTGCGCGTGATGGTGAAGCGGCGCCTGCCGTGGCTGTTGATCAATCTGGGCACCGCCATCTTTGCGGCGTGGGTGATCAGCATCTTTGAGGGCACGCTGCAAAAACTGGCGCTATTGGCGGTGTTCCAGTCTGTGGTGGCGGGCATGGGCGGCAATGCGGGCACGCAGGCGCTGGTTATTTTTGTGCGCGCTTTGGCGCTGGGCCAGGTGCAGCCGCGCAGTGCCGTGCGGGCCGTGGCGCGCGAGGTGGCCGTGGGCATGATCAATGGCGTGGCAGTTGGTGTGGCCGCCGGCTTTATCACTTATCTCTGGAAGGGCCAGCCGTATCTGGGCCTGCTGATTGGCATCGCGCTGTTTGGCAATATGCTGATTGCGGGCGTGGCTGGCGCGCTGGTGCCGCTGACGCTGCGCGCGCTGCGCATGGACCCGGCGCTGGCCTCGGCCGTGTTTGTTACCACCGTAACGGACGCGGTCGGCTTTGCGCTGTTTCTGGGGCTGGCCACCGCCTTCCTGCCGCTGCTGCTCTAACATGAAAGCGACCACGCCAGCCAGCTCTAGGTCTAATGTGCCCCCGGTCTGCCGCCTGATTGTTAACGCCGACGACTACGGGCATGGCGCCGGCGTATCGGCCGGCATTCGAGCCGCGCACCTGAACGGCATAGTCAGCAGCACCACGGCAATGATGAACCAGCCCGACGCCGGCGCGGAGCTGCTGCGCGCCCGCGCAGAGTGCCCGCAGCTGGGGCTGGGCGTGCATCTGGTGCTGACGATGGGCGCACCGCTGCTGCCCGCCGCACAAGTGCGCAGCCTGCTGGGCAACGCGGACAGCTTTCCCAAGCTGGCCGCACTGCAGCAGCACTGCGCGCAAATTGTGCCAGCCGAACTGCACGCCGAATGGCGCGCACAAATTGAGGCCTTCCTTGCCAGCGGCTGCGCTGCCGACCATCTGGACAGCCATCATCATGCGTCTTACCAGCACCCGCTGCTGCTGGAGACGATGCTGCAGCTGGCGCAGGAATATCATTTGCCCATTCGCCATCCGCTGGATGCCGGCGTGCCACCGCAGATGCCGGCTGCAGCGCAGGCGCTGCTGGCGCAATATCGCGTGCCACATCCGGAGCGCCTGATCGTTTCTTTTTATGGGGCAGGCGTGACGCTGAAAAATCTGATAAGCATTGTGGCGGAGCTGCCGCCGGGCAGCAGCGAGCTAATGTGCCATCCGGGCGTGGTGGATGCACAGCTGCAAAAGAGCAGCAGCTATTGCGCGGAGCGCGGCTTGGAGCTGGAGTACCTTTCGCACGCACGCGCGCGCGGTGCGCTCGAAGACTACGGCGTTGAGCTAATCACCTTTGCGCAGCTGTAAGCCTCAGGGCTGAAAATAAACCATGCCGGTGCCGCGCCGCTCGAGCGCCTGCTCCACCCAGTAACACACAGCCGCTGAGTCGTCGTCCAGCGCGGCAAACAGCGGCGCGATGGCCGGCTGGCCATCCGTGAATGCAAGCGCGCGCGCGGCATTCACGCGCGTGTCTTGCTGCGCATGGCGCAGTGCGGCAATCAGCTCCGCTTCGCCCGCGGGCCCCATGTGGCGCAGCGCATCGCCAGCCTGGCGCGCCAGGTAACTGCTGCCGCCAGCTAGCACGCCGCCCGCAGCGGCTGCTGCGCGCGCATCCGCATAGCCGCCAAGCCCCAGCAGCGCAGCGGCCTGCACCATCTCGGACGCATCCTGCAAACATTCAATCAAAATTGGAACGGCGCCGGGCACTTGCAGCGCACTCAACGCACGCACAGCCCACCAGCGCAAATTGGGATCGGGGTTTTGGCACAGCTGCTGCACGCCGGGCAACAGGGCCGCACCCAGTGCCGGCAGCGCG
>QWRL01000006.1 GCA_003670425.1 Chloroflexota bacterium | reverse complement strand
CACAAACTGCGCCGCGCCTGATCGCACTTAACCTTGATTGCGGAGGAACCAGTGATCCACATTGTCGTAACGATGATTGTAAAACCCGGCCGCCTGCCTGATTTTCTTGCTGAGTGTGAAAAGCTGCGGCCACTGGTGCTGGCCGAGCCGGGCTGCATCGAATATGTGTACACCCGCGATATTGCCTCCCCATTGGGAATCCAGGAGCCCCTCCACGCCAACCGGATTACCTTGATTGAAAAATGGGATTCGCTGGCTGCGCTGCAGGTGCACATGGAGCAGGCGCACATGAAAGAGTTTGGCCCGCGAATCCAAGCCATGCGGGAGAGCGTTACTGCCCGCGCAACACAGCCGGCTTTTTAGCTGCCGGTGTTGTAGTTTTGGGCAGCGCAGTACATGCGTTAAATTCCAGCGACCACGCGCAGGCAAATTTTCTTGAGTCCGCAGCCGTTCGGGGATGGTCTTGAGGGAGTGCGCCAAGCGCTGGTTTTCCTGTCGCTACTGAGCGCACTCGGCTATTTCGGCCTGATGCACAGACCCGTGTCCGCCCTGCGCACTGCCGTCAAAAGCGCTGCGCTGGGAGCACTCGTGCCGCTGCCGCTGTTGGGGTTCGGCGGGGAAGCGGCTCCCCGGCTGGCGCTTGGGATGCTGGCTGGGGCGTTGCTGCTTTCGAGCGTAGGCGATTATTTTCTTGCGCTGGTGGATGGCCAGCATAATTTTGTACGGGGACTTGCCGCGTTCCTGGGCGCGCATCTATGCTATTTGCTTGTGATGCTGCCGCACGCCACTATTCCACACGCCTTGCAAATTGCGGGGATGCTCACGCTGTTGGCGCTGGCAGGCGCCATGTTGGCGTGGCTGTGGCCGGTGCTGGGCAGCTTGCGCGTGCCTGTCGGCATCTACCTTGGCATCATCTGCCTGATGGCACTCGCAGCTATCAGTGTGCCAGTGCCGCTGCTCGGCATTGGCGCATTGCTCTTTGTTTTGTCCGATGCGGTGATCGCGGTGGATAAATTTCGGGTGGCGGTGCCGTGGCGCGGGCGAAGGAAGAATTTGCGTGGCGATATTTTTCACAAACACTCGTGATCTCCTCTACATCGTCAGCCAGTTGGCCTCCCACGGGCGACGACCAAGCTGCATAGCAGCAGAAGAAACGCCACGGGTGCCCAGATCATCCGTTCGCCCGGGCTGGTGGTAATCAGATTCAAGATCAGGCTGAGGCTGGAAAAGGCGACGACTACCCAAATCCACCGGCGAGATGTGCGGGACCAGCGAGGCAGCGCTACACCTGCTCGGGCCAGAACAACACCCGCCAGGGCTACCAGTAGAAGCGCCTGCACTAGGGCGGCCACACGCATAGGCGGCGGAAATTGGCCGGGAAATGCGCCACCCATCGCGTATGCTCCCCAAGGCGCGCCTAGGGCCAGCCCAATCTGGAAAGCGACGATCCCCACTGTAACGATAGCGTATCCGATGGCAGCGATCCGTATCCAATTCATTGTTCGTCTCTTTCAAGGGTATGCCGATAGGCCGTGAACAGCTTGTCGCCCGATGTATCGGCTTTGGGTTTGCAATGCGGTCTGCTCATTTTACTCCCAGAGCGGGCAGGTGCTGCTCCTTAGCAGCCTGCTAGGATTACTGCGCTGAGTTGGATACGGCAACCTGCGATGCGCCTGCGGACTTTATGCCGAGGGCATTATGCGCGCAACGGACTGGTCCAGTAAGGTTAAATAGTGCTGGAGATAGTTCGCTACTCGATTAGCTGCTGCCTGCGAGCGGGCTGTGGCTAGCTGATTGCAGCCCGGCACTGCCTAGCAGACGTCGTGATTTCATCAAAGGCGCGCGCCGCAACCGCCTTGCGAGACACAAGGCTGCCGCCAATACCAACGGCTACGGCACCGGCAGCCAGATACTCCTGCGCATTTGAGGCGCTGATCCCGCCGGTGGGCACAAGCTTTAGAAATGGCAGCGGCGCCAGCACGTCACTTAAGTAGCGCGCGCCGCCAGCCTGCGCCGGAAATACTTTTACCAACTGCGCACCACACTCGTGTGCTTGCAGCAGCTCCGTGGGTGTAAAGCCGCCGCACACCGCCAGCACATTGTGGCTTGTGCATGCTTCTATGACTGTGGGGCGCAGCGCGGGCGTGACCACAAATTGGGCGCCGGCCGCAATTGTGGTGTGCGCATCAGCGGCGCTGAGCACCGTGCCGGCCCCGACGCACACCGTGTCTCCCAATGCCAGCCGGGTGGCGGCAATCGCTTCCAGTGCACCCCGGCCGGTAAGCGTGAACTCCAGCACGCGAATGCCACCGGCAGCCAGCGCACGCGCCACATCCACTGCGCTGGCGTAATCATCCAGCCGCACAATGGCAATTATTTTTTCTGACAGAACCTGCTGCAGGGCGGACATGCTGGCGGTAATTGAGTGGCGTTGCTTCAGAATCAGCGCACGATGTCGGCTGATTTTTGGGTAAGCACGGCGTCGAGCTCTGCGCGGGATGAAAGCACACGATCGCCAAACTGTGACAGCGCAATGGCGGCCAGGCCTGCGCCGCGGCGCAAGCCCGCGCGCGGGTCATTGTCCAACCAGCCGTCAAGCGCGCCGGCGGCAAATGCGTCACCACTGCCCACGCGGTCCACAATCTGCACCGGCAGCGCCGGTTGAAACAAAAACTCGCTGCCTTGCAATAGCGCCGCGCCCTGCTCGCCAAACGTACAGTAGATTGCGGTTGCGCGCGTCAGCTTCTGCAGTGCGGCCATCAATTGTGGCGGCTCGCCGCTGCAGCCAAACAGGCGCTGCGCATCCGCGCCTTTGCAGAACAGCACATCGGCTTCTGCCAGCATGGGGCGCAGTGCAGCCCCTGCCGTGTCTGCCGGCCACATTTTTGCGCGGTAGTTCACATCAAAGCTGATGGCGATGCCAGCGGCGCGCGCGCGCTGCAGCGCCTGCGCCACAATTGTGCGGCCATTGTCGCCCAGTGCTGCGGTGATGCCGGTCAGGTGCAATATCCGCGTGTCCAGCAGGTATGCCCAATCCACGTCAGCTGCTGTCATGTGTGCCGCAGCTGAGTCGGTGCGGTCGTAGATCACCTGAATGGCACGCGGTTGGGTGGCGTACTCAATGAAATAAGTGCCCAGCCGCTCGTTTGCTGCGCGCCGCACGGCGGTCACATCCACGCCATCCGCGCGCAGGGCACGCACGATGCTGCTGCCAAGTGCATGATCCGGCACGCGGCTGACCCAGCCGGTGCGCCGGCCGAGGCGCGCAAGCGCGGTGCAGACATTGCTTTCGGCACCGGCCACCTCTACGTCCAGTGTGCGCGTGTCTTCCAAGCGGCGGCCGGTGGGCACGCTCAGGCGCCACATGGCTTCACCAATGCTGGTCAGGTCAAAGCGGGGCATGGCTGGAATTCTAAACTAGTGCACACTGGTTGGGTCGCCATGCATGTTCGGCGCGCAGAAGCGGTTCTCCGCATCCATCACAACTTGTGGCGCTGCATCCATATAACCGCGCTAAACTCGCCACATGCAATGCTTTACAAAATTTTGCGCGCGGGCGTGTGTCTGCAAGGATAAATGTATATGAACAACGCTGTAATTTGGGGTGCTGCGGGCGGGCTGGGCCAGGCGCTGGTGGCCGCCTTGCGGGCCGAAGACTGGCAAGTCCATGCAGCTACGCGCAACGATTCTGCGGCGGTTTGCGCGCTGACGCCGCACTGTTACGCGGCCGATGTTGCGGACGCACAATCCGTGCAGCGCACAGTGCAGGCGATTGCAATGGAAACTTCGGATGTGGCGCTGTCCATCTACGCAGTCGGTGACATTGCGTCATTGAAGCTGGAAGCACTGACGCCGGCCGATTTTGCGCGCATTCTAAACGCCAACCTCACGGGCGCATACCTCACTGCGCACTTTTCGCTGGCGCTGCTGACGCCCGAGGCGCACATGATGTTTGTGGGCGCGGTGGTTGAACGCCTGAAGCTGCCGGGGCTGTCTGCGTATGTGGCTGCCAAAGCCGGGCTGGAGGCGTTTACCGACACGTTGCGCAAGGAAGAACGCAAGCGGCGCGTAACGCTGGTGCGGCCGGGGGCGGTGAACACGCCGTTCTGGGCCAAGGTTCCCTTTCGCATTCCAGCGGGTGCACTGGAACCGGCAGAGCTTGCGCAGCGCATGCTGGAGGCGCACAAGAACGGGCACAGCGGCCTGCTGGATATTTAGGGCGCATGCCCGTCAGCGCATGCGCTGACAGAGTTTGCGCAGTTGCGCCGCGCGGCTGCTGCGCTTGCGCACGGGGAATTGGCTGCAGATTGTTGGGGCTGCTAAGGCGCGCTGCGCACGTTCAGGAAAAGTCGGGCAGGGGCAGCCGGCTTACTTGTGGCGTTATGCCCGCTTGCAAGGCAGCCACTTCGCGCTCGGCTGCGTGCACTTCGGCCGCACTCAGCAGCACCTCCATTTTTAATTCAACGCGGTAAACCTCGCCGGGCTGCAGGCTAACCACGCGGCCGTGGCGGCGCTCGGTGGCGCGCTGGTTGGGATAGTTGGTGGCGGGCTCCAGGCCGGTTACATAACCTTCGCCCAGGCCGCCGCACTGCTTCCATTGCGTGAAGCACGGCAGCTGGCGCGTGTTGTAGCGCAGCACCACGCCGCGCGTGCCGGCCGCATTGTGCAGCAGCGCCATTGTGCTGCCATCGGGTGCGCTGTGCGGCCGGTGAAAGTAAACCTGCTCGATGTAGCCGGGCGTGGGCTCACGGTAGGTGTCCCAGTGCGTGAGGCCGGCCACGGCGGTGGCGTCGCGCGGCGCGGTTGTGGTGCGCGGCAGCAGCAGGCGCGCGCCCGCATCCATAAACGGCGCGCCAAAGTTGCAGTGATAGAGCAGCTGCATCTCGGCCGGCACCGGCTGGCGGTTTTCAATCTCATCGGTGATCAGCAGCGCGTTTGAACCCAGCGTGGTGCTGACGCAGCTGGTGAGGCGCAGCTGCGGCAGGAAGAGCGCGGCTTCATCCACAACGCCGCGCACGCGCAGCACGGGCTGTGCTTCACGGCCCACCTCAACTGCCACGTAATGCGCAGGCAGGTTGGCAATGCGCCCGTGCAGGCCCAGCTGCATCGGCACCGGTTCGCCCGTGTTGCCCGGCAAGATGTCAACGCCAGGCGCACCATTGGACTCCAGGCCGCAGCGCACAATGCACTCGTCAAAGCCCTGCAGCCAGCCCAGGCCGCCGCGTTCGTTGGCATGCACAAACTGCGGGTGCACCGGGCCGCGCACCGGCGCGCGCCAGCCAATGAACTCGCCGCGATAGCTGCCGCGCCACAGGCCCATGCCGCGCGTCGGCAGAATGCTGAAGGAAAGCGCGCCGTTGTCCACCTCCACCAGCTCGACACCTTCCTGCAATCCGCCATGCAGCACGCGCTTGCTGATGCGCGCCGGAGCGGCCACACCCAGCTCGGCCGCGCCCAACTCCAGCGTCTCCACCCAAATGTTGCGTTCGGTGTCCGTCAATACCCACTGTGATACTTTTTCATTCATGTGATTTATCCCTTGGATTTGGCGGCGGCGCAGACACTGGGGGCTACGTGCGGCGCTGCCGCCTCAGCCCGGTTGCAGCGCTGCCAAATGAAAGCTGCTGCCGGAAACTGCGCGCGCCGGCAGCAGTGCGCGGTCGGTCTCGAAGATTGTGTCCGCGTGCAGCAGCAGGCACTCGCTGCTCGCCGGTTCGGCAGCAACAGCCGCCAGATTTGCGGGCTCGTTATCAATGAAGGCCAGCGCACTAAAGCCCTGCGCAGCGTAGTGCTGCAAGCCGGCCACTTTCATGGAAGGCAGGTGTTCGTCTTCCCAGTTGGCGCTGCAGGTAAAGAGCTGCGCCTCGCTAATGCTGACGCCGTGCGGCGCGCCGAGGCGGTTGATGCAGTGCAGCGTGTCTGCGCGCATCCAAGCGGAGCGGCCGGTAATAAGCGCCACGCTGGTACGCGGCTGCTGCTGAAACCACGCCAGCAGCTGCATGGCGCCGGGCAGCGCAGTTTGCCAGTGGCGCAAAGCCGGAGCTGACCACGCGTGCTGCGCATAACTGCGCAGTACGGCCGCCTGCTCTGCCGGCGGCACGCTGCGTAGCGCCAGCAATTCCGCAATGCGGCTTTCCGGCATCCAAATTTCATCCAGCTCCAAATCTGAAAAGTAGCCGGTGCCACGCTCTGTATCGCCGGTTTGCAGCACCGCGCGAATCATGAAGCGCGTGTCCAGCAGCGTGTCGTCAATGTCGCACAGCAGCAGCAGCGGTGCGCTGCGCGTGTTGCAGGCTGCCCTATAGTGCGCGGCAAGTGCATGCATCCAGTCGGTGTTTTGCATGTTTGCGCGCAGAGTGTACTACAGCGCCATCCCGGCATGCCGCCGGATCGCATGCGCCGGCGTATGTGGCAGAATGACATTCTAGGTTTGCCATGACGCTGCTGTACTCTGGCCTGGCGTGGCTGGGTGGTGTTGCGCTGGCTGAATGGCTGGCGCTCCCAATGCTGCTTTGGCTGCTTGTTGGCGGCCTGGCGGCACTGGCAGCAGCGCTGCTGCGCGCGCGGCCGCGGGCGCGCATTGCGCTGGGGCTGCTAGCCGTGGCTGCGCTGGGCGCAGCGCGCACCCAAAGTGCGCAGCCCGCATGGGGCGACCCCGCATTCATCTCCCACCACAACGGCGCCGGGCTGGTGCACGTAACCGGCATTGTGCTTGAGGCGCCGCTGGAGCGCGACCAGACGGCATTGCTGCGCGTGCGCGCCGACAGCCTGCGCCCGACCGGCAGCGCACAGGCGCTCGGCGTGCATGGCCTGGTGCTGGTGCGCGCGCCACGCTATCCACCGCTGCAAGTGGGCGACCGGTTGCAAGCCAGCGGCTGGCTGGCTGCGCCGGCGCCATTTGCGGACTTTGACTACGCTGCATTGATGGCGCGCCGCAGCGTGTACTCTGCACTCACTGGCGTCCAGTCTTTGGCAGTGCTGCAGCCGGCTGCGGCGGTGGCCTGCCCGGCGGATGTGCCCGGTGCCGGCGTGATCACTTGTGCCAGCCTATGGTGGCAGCGCCGGCTGCAAGCGGTGCGCGCTGCCAGCCTCGCCGTTATTGTGCGCAACTTTCCGCAGCCGCACGCCGCGCTGCTCAGCGGCATCTTGCTGGGCGTGGACAGTGGCCTGCCGCGCAGCCTGCAGGATGACTTCCGCACCACCGGCACGGCGCACATCATTGCCATCTCCGGATTCAACATCAGCGTGGTGGCGGCTGTATTGATGAGTGCGTTGGGCAGTGTGCTGGGGCAGCGCCGCGCGCGCCCACTGGCGCTGCTCGGCATTGCTGCCTATACCGTGCTGGCGGGAGCTGATGCCTCCGTGGTGCGGGCCGCGTTGATGGGTGCGCTGGTGATTGTGGCGCAGGGGCTGGGCCGCCCGGCACAGGCGCTGACTGCATTAATTTTTGCGGCGGTTGCGATGACGGCGTGGGAGCCGCGCATACTTTGGGATGTGGGCTTCCAGTTGAGCGTGGGAGCCACGCTAAGCCTGCTGCTTTACAGCCAAGCGCTGCAATCTGCAATCACGGCGCTGGCGCAGCGCTGGGCGGGGCCCACCGGCGCGCGCATCGCAAGTGCGCTGGGCGAATTCACAGTGCTGACCGCCGCAGCGCAAGTACTCACGCTGCCACTCACGGCTTACTACTTTCGGCAGCTGTCCGTGGTGGGGCTGCTGGCCAACCTGATTGTGCTGCCCGCACAGCCGGCAGTGATGGTGCTGGGCGGGCTTGCCACCGTTGCCGGCCTCATCTCGCCAGCGCTCGGCCAGCTGCTGGCGTGGGTGGTGTGGCCCTTGCTTGCATTCACCATCCAATGTGTGCAGCTGCTGGCGCGCCTGCCGTTCGCCGCGCTGCCACTGGACCGCTTTCCACTGCAGTGGCTGCTGGGCTGCTACGCAATAATTTTTGGTGTCACATGGTTTGCGCGCAATCCCGTGCCGGCCGCAGCCGCGTGGCTGCGCCAGCGCACGCTGCGCCTGCAGGATGGCGCGCTGGTCGGGCTGGCATTCGCAACTGTGATTGCATGGTCCGTGTACGCCCGCCTGCCGGACGGCCGCCTGCATGTTACTTTTTTGGATGTGGGTGCCGGCGATGCAGTGTTGATCACAACGCCTAGCGGTGCGCGGGTGCTGCTGGATGGCGGCCCCAGCCCGCGCCGGCTGGCAGCTGCCCTCGGCGAGCAGCTGCCGTTCACACGCCGCACGCTGCAGCTGGTGGTGACTGCCGGCTCTGGCGCCGGCAGCGTAAACGGCCTGCCCGGCTTGCTGGAGCGCTTCACCATTGAGCGCACAGTGCAAGCTGCCGAGCCGTCTGAAGAGGCTGGCTACCGCGAATGGTCAGAGGGGATTGCGCGGCGCGGCATTCCACAAGACCGCGCCCAACCAAACGCCGAGTACGACCTCGGTGATGGTGTGCGCCTGCGGCTGCTGGCGGTGGGTGCACAGCGCACGCTGCTGGAGCTGCGCCACGGGTCCGCGCGCTTTCTGTTTGGGCCGGACCTTACCGGCAAAAGCAGCGGGCAGCTGGCCGCCGAGGGTGTGGTGCCGGCCACCCATGTTTTGCAGGTGGCGCAGCAGGGCGGTGTGGATGTACTCAGCCTGCTGTTCATGCTGCGCGCCAACCCGTGGGCAGCGGTAATCCCCGTGGGCGCGGGCAACCCGGATGGGGCACCGGGTGCGGCTACGCTACAAATACTGGCTGGCCGCGCGGTTTTGCGCACAGACCGCAACGGCCGGGTGGATTTTGCGACGGACGGCCGGCAGCTGTGGGTCTGGACCGAGCGCTGAACTTACAAATACAGTGTGTTTCGCGCCAAAGCAACGGCCGGATAGATTATAATTATCGGCACTTAACGGGTGCGCCACCGATCACGCATGAGCAGGATAATTATTATGAAAGCAACGAAAGTAGTCTCGGTATTTGTGCGTTTACTGCTGGCAGCTGCGGCCTTTGCCGTGCTGGGCGCAAGTGCGTTGTCTGCGCCACGGGTGAGCGCCGCCGTAGGCGACACCGATGACGACGGCATTCCGGATGCCCAGGACAACTGCACCGCCATCGCCAATGCAGACCAATCCGACGACGTGAGCGCCTGGATAATTTCTTCTTCGCACAACAGCATGTTGTACACCCCGCAGAATACTTGGTATGCGCCGCAGGCCACCAGCCTCATTTATGTGGGCGACAAACTGCAAGTGGCCGGCAAGAACTACAGCTGGTCCGGTACCAGCCTGCAAGTATTAACTTTTGATCCCAAAGAGGGCGAAGTTCGCGTAGTGGTGCCTGGCCACTCTGACGCGCGCGGCGACAAATGCTCGCCGGACCTGGGTGGTGACTTTGATGGCATTCCAAGCTCCGCGGACAACTGCCCGCTGGTTTACAACCCGTACCAGGAGAACACCTGGGGCACCGGGCTTGGCGATGTATGCGAGACAGCAGTGCGCCCCGCGCGGGTGTATCAGGCAAGTGCCACGCTGTATGCACTCAATGACTACCTTGGCCAGGACGAAACCTTTCGCGAGAGTGATGCCTTGCTGGCCGGCAACATCATTGGCGACAATAAAGCCTCCAGCATAAAAGTGGGCCCGCACACGGTCGCAATTTTATATACCCGGCCCAGCTACCAAAGCGCAACTTATAGCAGCGGCACCTATGGCGGCTCGTCCGATACTATCTTGGGTGATGACATTACACTCTCCAACAATACGGTGGGCGAAGACACTGTGTCCTCCATCCGGCTGTACAGTACCGCCGCGATCACGGCCAAGCTGATTGACTCTTTCTTCATTCGCAATAACTGGCCGGCAGACACCGTCAAGGCGCTGGACGCCACCTCGCGCGATTTTGTGCACAGCATCCAGTTCTGGTCCACCACTCTGGGCTTTGTAGGCGACATTACCGAAGCGCAATTGGTGGCATTGGTCAAACAAGGTTCCGGCGGCGTAGTAGACCGCCAGCATTCCGGCGCCACACAGATCACCGGATTAAAGGTGGGTTACAGCGGCAACTACACTTTCACGGTTACGGTGGTCAAGCTGGATGGATCCACCGGCGAGACCGCAAACTTTTACTATCAGGGAGCTGCCTTTAGCGGCATTGCATCCGTAGTGGCGGCCACACCCACAAGTGCAGCGACGGCAGTGCCGACGACGGCGGCTGCCACTGTAAAAACTACGGCGACCGCTGTGCCCGCAGCCACAAGTGGCTTGGCTGCCGGCCGTGTTTACACGGTGGTAAAGGGTGACAACCTCGTCAAAATTGCAGCGCGCTACGGCACGACGGCAGCGGCAATTGCGACGACAAACAAGCTCAAAGATCCGGCGCGCATTTCCATCGGCCAGAAGCTGACGATCCCGTAGCTGGCTGGGCGGCAGCTGCCGGCGGGCGGGCTAGCGGCCTGCAGCTGGTGCAGCGCAGGCAGCCCAGTGCCTGCGCAATTACGCGCAGCGTGTGCTGCGCTACCCCAAATTTTCCCCGAGAAATTGCAGCGTGCGCTGCCATGAGAGCAGCGCAGCTGCTGCGTTGTAAACCTGCGGGCGTTCGTCATTGAAGAAGGCGTGGCCAGTGCCGGGATAAATATGGAACTGCGCCGGCTTGCCGGCCGCAGCCAGTGCGGCCCGCAGTTCGGGCAGGGCGTCGGTGGCGCTGTCATCTGCGGCGTAGTGGCCGAGGATGGGGCAGCGCACGCCATGCCAGTCTGGCGCGCTGCGCACTACGCCGTAGTAGGGGACGGCCGCATCAATCACGCCCATAGCCGCCAGCTGCAGTGTGAGGCCGCCGCCCAGGCAAAAGCCCACACAGCCCACGCGTTTGCACCACGTGCGCAGCAACGCTGCTGCTGCGGCCATATCAGTGGCGGCCTGCGCGATGTTTAGTTCTTGCATCAGCTTTTGGGCTGCACTTGGCTCAGTAGCGGCGCGGCCGTTGTACAGGTCCGGTGCCAGTGCGGCATAACCCGCTGCGGCAAAGCGGTCAGCCACATTTTTTATGTGCGGCACCAGCCCCCACCACTCCTGAATGACGAGCACGCCCGCAGTGGCGGGTGTGGCGGGCAATGCCAGATAGCCACTGCGCAGGGCTCCGGCACTTTCAAATTCAATTAACTTGCCGGGCATAAGCATCTCCCGCCAGCAATGGCGCCGGGCTTAAACAAATCCGCCGCCCGCCGGCTTGTGCAGCCAATGCGGACGGCGTGGTGTTGCTGTGTGTGGCGCCGGCTGCGGCGCCCGTCTCAGGCGCTGGCCGCGAGCACACGCCGCGGCCGCTTGGCCGGCAGCGTTTCCATTTGCGGCTGCGCCGCGCCATTCAGGGCTATGCGCTTGGTGCGCACAAAATCGGAAACATGGTCGCCGTACTGCGCTACAAACGCCTTTTTGTAATCCGTGCCGCGCACAACGCCGCGGCAGTTTGCCGACCCGCATTTGCACGCAAATTGCGGCATCTGCTCAGTATAAAAAGTGGCGTAGTCCAGGGTGATGTGCTCGCCGCGTTTTAGCGGCCGGCGCGCCACCACGTTCAGCCCTTCCAGCCAGGCGCTTGGGTCGCAGGAATGGTTGAGCGGTTTCCAGTCGACAGCATGCTCGCTCCATGTCACGTAGGTGTCCTCAGAGAGCGGGTAGGCAAACTGCCCAAACCAGCGTTTCTGCTGGCGGCTGAACTTGCGCATTGCGTGGGTTTTGCTCACAAGATTGTGCGACGCTTCTTCAAACGCCACAATCAGCTCGCCGGCGCGCAGCTCGTGCGCGGCATACATGCCAAACTGGCTCTGGTTGTTGAACTGCAGTGTCCACGCCTGGCTTAGCTTGCGGGTGCGCAGCTGCGCAGATTCCATCACCGCATCCAAGAAGCCCCGGTGGCCGGCGGGGTCGTTGAGCAGAATGAAGTCCGCACTGCCGGCTTGTTCTGGTGGATAAAAGATGCTGCAGTTGGGGTTGATTTCCAGCATAAACAGCTCGCCGGCTGCGTTGAGACGCAGGTCACAGCGCCCGTAGCCGGTGCCATTGAGGCCGACAAAAAGCTTGCGCGCGGCATCCTTCAAGCGTTCGGCCAGCTCGCGGTCGCGCACTGGCGAGCACTTCATGCCGGCGTAGTTCACCCACTTCAGGTCAAAGTGCTTAAAGGTGTCGCCTTTGGGGAAGCTGAACTCCACCGGCTGATACGCAAAGGGTGCCAGCGCGTCACGCGGATTTTCGGAAACGAGCACGGTGAACTCGCGCCCCTCAATAAACTCCTCCACCAGTGCGCCGCCAAACGCATCCAGCATGCGCTTGGCTTGCTGCGTAAGCTGCGCCGCATTTGTTACGCGTGAGTCGCGCGTAAGGCCGATGCTGTTGTAGCTGTTGGGGTGCTTGACGATCAGCGGATAGCGCAGCGCCTTGGCGGCCAGCTTGATGTCTTCAATCTCGCTGACCTGCATGTAAGCCGGCGTGCTGACACCCCAGTAGTGCGACACCAGCTTCATTTCCTCGCGCGTCGGCTCGTAAAAGCCGGCACCAGCGCCAGTGAACGGCACACCCAGCCGCTCCAGAGCCTGCACCACTTCGATGCCCGGCCGGTCCTCATCCCATGCGCCGTCGCATAAGTTAATGAACAGGTCGAAGTTTTGGCGCGCCAGTTCTTGCACCTGGCGCACAGCCGTGGATTTCTTGATCAGGTGCAGCTCGCACTGATGGCCATCCAGCCAGCGTGCCGGGTCGGACTGCAGCTCGTACTCCTTGATGGGTGAATTGGAATCTTCGTAACAAACGTTGAGAATGCAAATCTTCATAGATACCGGAAATTGTTCCTTGGGGCAGCCGGTTAGCCGGCACCACCGATGCGAAGTTGACTTTGACCTGGGGACAAACAGAAAGAAGAGCGGACGCGCTGGTGGTGAATCACACAGACCGATTAAGCAGCGTATGCGGAGAATACCCGAAAAGTTTTGGAAAGTCAACAGAATTTTAAAACTTTAAGGTTGGGTCACGCGCAGCGGGCAGACCCGCTGCCGCTGCGCGAGTGTGCGGCCGCAACCCGTGCGCATGGTATTATGCGCGCACCCTGGCAGCGATCGCCCAAATTAAGTTTGCGCAAGTGGAGGCAGCGCGCGCTCAGCGCAGCACATGACAAGCATCGAAAAAATTTCCTACAGCGGCTGGCCGGCATGCTGGCGGCTGCGCAACAGCACTGTGGAGCTGATAGCCACCAGCGATGTGGGGCCGCGCGTTATGCGCTTTGCATTTGTGGGCGGTGAGAATGTGTTGTGTGAGCTGCCCGACACGCTGGGCAAGACCGGTGGAACACAGTGGCGCAACTATGGCGGACATCGCTTGTGGCATGCACCCGAGTCGCAGCCGCGCACATACCACCCGGACAACACGCCCGTGCCGGTGCAGGTGCTGGATGACGGCATCCGCCTGACACAGCCCGCCGAACCAACAACCGGCATACAAAAAGAGCTGCAGCTAACGCTGGACCCGCATGCGGCGCAGGCTACGCTGCACCACCGCCTGACCAACCAAAATTTATGGCCCGTGACTTTGGCGCCGTGGGCCATCACTGTTATGGCAGCTGGCGGTGTGGCGGTGTTTCCACTGGCGCCGCGCGGCAGCCACAGCACTGAACTGCTGCCCAATGGCAGCCTGAGTTTGTGGTCCTACACAGACATGAGCGATGCGCGCTGGACGTGGGGCCGCCAGTATGTACTGCTGCGCCAGGATCCCGCGGCCCAAACTCCCCAAAAAGCAGGTGGCCCAGTGCCCGCGGGCTGGGCAGCCTACTGGCGCGCCGGGCAGCTGTTCATTAAGAGTTTCACCTTCCGGCCGGGTGCCGAATATCCGGACCGCGGCTGCTCATTTGAAACTTACACTGATGCGCAAATACTGGAGCTGGAGAGCCTGGGGCCGCTGACAACGCTGCAGCCCGGTGCAAGCGTGGAGCATGTGGAGCACTGGCATCTGGTGCGTGATGTGCCGCCGGTGGGGCGCGAGGCCGATGTAACAGCACATGTGCTGCCGCACCTGCCCGCGCCGCAGCCTGTGTAACGCCATGGCATGCCTGCTCGGAATCGACACATCCACCACCGCCACCAAGGCGCTGCTGGTGGACGAGCACGGCCGCGTGCTGGCAGTGAGCAGCAGCGAGTACGGCTACGATACGCCCCGCCCGCAGTGGACCGAGCAGGACCCGGAACTGTGGTGGCAGGCAACCATCAGCACCGTGCGGGCCGTGCTGCAGCAGGCGCAAGTGAACGCCGCGGATATTGCCGCAGTGGGCCTCACCGGCCAGATGCACGGCCTCACGCTGCTGGACGCGCACGGTGCAGTCATCCGCCCGTGCATATTGTGGAACGACCAGCGCACAGCAGTGCAGTGCGCGGCCATCACGCAAGCGGTGGGTGCGGCGCGCGTGCTGCAGCTGACGGGCAACCCGGCACTCACCGGCTTCACTGCGCCCAAGCTGCTCTGGGTGCGGGAGCACGAGGCGCACAATTACGCCCGCATCGGCAAGGTGCTGCTGCCCAAAGACTACCTGCGCTACAAATTAACCGGCGAGTATTTTGGCGAGGTTTCGGACGCTTCCGGGACTTCGCTTTTTGATGTGGGGCGGCGCGCGTGGTCAGCCGAGATGTTGCAGGCGCTGCAGATCCCGCGCGCGTGGCTGCCGGAGGTGAGCGAGTCGCCGGTGGTGACTGCGCGCATCAGTGCTGCTGCGGCGCAACTCACCGGCTTGCTGGCTGGCACTCCGGTAGTCGGCGGCGCCGGCGACCAGGCGGCGCAGGGCGTGGGTGCCGGCATTGTCAGCGAAGGGCTGGTGTCTGCCACATTGGGGACATCGGGTGTGGTGTTTGCTGCGAGCAGCACATACCGCGTGGAGCCGCAGGGCCGGCTGCATGCGTTCTGTCATGCGGTGCCCGGCATGTGGCATTTGATGGGCGTGATGCTGTCTGCTGCGGGCAGCCTGCGCTGGTACCGGGACACGCTGGGGCAGCCCGAGCAGCAAGCGGCTGCGGCTGCCGGGCGGGACGTGTACGAGCTGCTCACCGAAAGTGCAGCGGGCGTGGCGCCAGGCTGCGAGGGGCTGCTGTTTTTGCCATACCTCACGGGCGAACGCACGCCGCATCCCGACCCCGATGCACGCGGTGCATTTGTGGGCATCACCGTGCGCCACGGCAAGGCGCACCTGACGCGCGCCGTGCTGGAGGGCGTGAGCTACGGCCTGTGCGATTCCCTGCAGCTGCTGCGCGCACTGCAGATTGAGCCGGCGCAGGTGCGTGCTTCCGGCGGCGGTGCGCGCAGTGCGCTCTGGCGCCAGATGCTGGCGGACATTTTTGGCACTGAGATTGCGACAATAAATGTGGCCGAGGGCGCGGCTTTTGGCGCGGCGCTGCTGGCCGGCGTGGGCGCCGGAATATTTGCGGATGTGGCGCAGGCGGCGCAAGCCACCATAAAGGTTACGGAACAGGTGACACCGGGTGCTGGTGCTGCAGCATACGCACGCTACTACCCGCGCTATCAGGCGCTGTACCCCGCGCTGGCTGCAGAGTTTGCAGCGCTGGCCGCACTGGCACGCGCAGACCCGGCTTAGCCTTTGGGCGTTGGCGTGGGGCTGGAAATGGGAGCCGGCAGCGCAGTTTTTGTGGCGGACGGCACGGCTGTGATGGAAGCGGGCGTAGAAGTGCGTGCGAGCGTGGCAGCAGCCGGCGCGGGTGCGGGCGATGTGCTGGTGGCAGCGGACACAGCTGTAGGGGAAGCTGGCGTAGAAGTGAGCGTCGGTGTGACAGATGCCGGCAGTGCGGTGGGGGCTGCCGTTGTTGCAGTGGCTGCGGCCACCGCTGCGGTTGGCAACCCGGCCGCTGGCGCGCTGGCAGCTGATTTCTGCGGCTCCCACGCCGGGTAAGAGTCGAAGCCCGGGCTGTTGGTTAAGCGCGTTTGTGCGCTGCCATCCGGGCGCGTAGTATAAATCTCAAAGTTTCCATCGCGGTCTGAAACAAACAGCAGCAGGGCACCATCTGGCGACCAAGCCGGGTAACTGTCGTCTGCCGAGCTGTTGGTGATGCGCGTCTGCTCTGTGCCGGCGGCGCTCATCTGGTAGATCTCGGCGCTGCCATCACGATACGAAACGAAGGCCACCTTGCTGCCGTCAGCGGACCATGCCGGAAAGGCATCGTCCGGCTCGTTGACGGTGAGGCGCATCTGGCTGCCGCCATCCATCGCCATGCTGTAGAGCTCCCAGTTGCCGTCCCGCAATGACTGAAAAATAATTGTGCGCCCGTCGGGCGACCACACCGGCCAACTGTCGCTGGCGCTGCTGTTGGTGAGGCGGCGCTGGTCGCTGCCATCCAGCTTCATGGTGTAAATCTCAAAGTTGCCGTCACGGTCCGAGGCAAACACAATCAGCTGCAGCGCATCCGACCAGGCCGGGTAGGTGTCATGCGCCGGGTTGTTGGTCAGGCGGATCTGGTCCAGCCCGTTGTTCTGCATGCTGTAGATTTCAAAGTTCACATCGCGATTGGAAGCAAACAGGAGCTTGCGACCGCCATCTGCCCACTTGGGATAAATGTCGCGCGCCGGGTTGTCCGTCAATCGGCCGGCTGCGCCGCTGCCGGCTTCCATGATGTAGATGTCTTCGGCGTCCGGGTTGTCGCGGTTGGACACAAACACAATGCGGCCACCGCCACCGATGACGGTGGGCACAGCCGAGACCGTGACGCCGGGTGTGGGTGTTTCGGTTGCAGCAGCGGTGCCGGTTTGTGGCTGGCCGGGTGCTGCGCTGGCGTTTGGTTCCGGCGTTGCGGAAGCAGTGCCATTGGGTGTGACCGTGATTGTGGGCGTGTTGGTGATGGTGGCGGTTGGCGTGCGCGTGGGCTTGCGCGTGGCCGTGATCACCGGCACCGGGGAAGGCGCAAAATTGGCTGCCAGCGAATCGCAGCCGGACAACAGCGCACACAGCAGTGCAGCTGCCAACCATTGTTTAGCAGACGGGGCTACCCGGATTTCTGAGCGCATGCACACTCAGTCTAACCGTCCTGCCTGTTACGGCCAGCCGATTTGTAAGACTTTTACGGATTTATAACGCGGGTTCGGCTACTGCATTTCCGCTGCGGGCGGCTGCAGGAAGCCATGCACCACTTTTTCACACAAAGCGGCACCTCGTAGCTGAAAGTCGGCCAGTTGCGCCACGCTGATGCGGCTGAAAATGCGCGCGTGCAGGGCTGCAGGCGATTGCAGCAGCGCCTCGAACTCCTGCGGGGTACGGCCCATGCGCTCTGCAAAAACCGCGACGGTTTGGGCGGCAGCGCCCGGCTGCAGCTGCTGCACCAAAAAATTGCGCCAGCTGCACAAGTGTGCGTCGCTTGCAAACGGCAGCCAGCCGGCGGGCTCGGCAGCGGCTAGCAGTGCAGCAATGCCGGCGGGCAGCAGCGGCCGGTCGCGCTGGTCCAGATAGGTGCGCAGCACGTTGTGCAAAAACAGGCGCTCGCTAAAATTCTCCCAGTCTGCCTGCGGCCCAAACACCGGCTGAAAAATTTCCTGCAGCCACAGCTCGTCCAGGGTCAGGTGCGCCAAATAGCCGGCAATGAATGCGCGCTGCGCGGGCGCGAGACCGGGTGCAGCGAGCTGCGGGTGCGCGTGCAGCAGGCTGCGCACAGCGCGCGGCGTGCTGGCCACCGGCATGTCAAAGAAGTGCGTGGCGCTGCGCGCAGCTCCGGAGAGCGTTTGCACATCCGGGGCGGTGTTGCCAAAGAGGAATGCGCCGTGTGCACCCGGCGCATGCAGTGCAGCAGGCAGCGCAGCGGCCACCTGCAAGTGATAAAACGGCGTGGGCACGGCAAAAGTATAGGGCGGCGGTAACGGGCGTCAAGCGCCTGCCCGCACCAACAAAGCTATAATTGACGCTGGTTTCCATTCAGGCTTTCACCGCAAAATTTCGGCATGCCCCTGCAGCCCGGCCTCCACGTTCATCATCGCTACCGCATAGACGCGCTGCTGTCGCCGCATCCGGCCGGCACGGTCTACGCTGCGTACGACACCATCAACAATCAGGTGTGCGTGGTGAAGGAATTCGATGCGGTGGATGGCGCGGAATTTGACACGATTGCCGCAGCGCTGCGCCAGGTGGTGCACCCCAATCTGGCCGGTGTGCTCGACCATTTTGCCTTGGGCGACGTGCGCTACCTGGTCACGGAGTATGTGAGCGGGGTGAGCGTGGCGGACCGCGTGGCAGACGAGGGCCCACTGGCTGAATCCGCCGCCGTGGAATGGATTATGCAGATATTGGTGGCGGTTCATCATCTGCACGAACGGCCGATGGCGCTCTTCCATCGCGACATCAAGGCAGCCAACATTCTGCTGACCAGTGATGACCAGGCGGTACTGGTGGATTACAGCATCGGCAAGACGCACCGGCCCGGCACGCCCGCCACACTGGTGGCCCCCGAGCAGCTGACCGGCCAGGTAACGGCCGCCAGCGAGGTGTACGCGCTGGGCAGTGTGCTGTACTTCATGCTCACCGGCACCATTCCGGGCGATAGCCAGAATGGCATACCGGACCGGTTTGCCATCCGCGCGCTGCGCACCTTTGAACAGCCGCCGGGCAAGGAGTTGGTGCGCATCGTGGAGAAGGCCATGGCCTTCCGCGTGGAAGACCGCTATGAAAGCGTGCGTGAAATGCGCAAAGCACTGGGCAAGGTTGTGCCACATGATGTGCCGCCCGTGGAAAGGCCGGACATGCCCGCTATGCCGGACGAGACCCCTAAAGTGGCGGAACCGAAGCCGCCCGGACTGCTGCACGCGCTGCAGCGTTTTGTAAAACCACTGATGCGCGAACTGATTGTGATTGGCGGCGTGCTGGGCGTATTGCTAGTGGCGATGCTTGTGTTTCAGCAGATAAATGGCAGCCTGAGTTTTGTGCCGGCCGCGTCCACCCAGGTGGTGGTGGTTGTGGCGCAGACGGCCACGCCGGCTGCAGCCGTGGCAGTGGTTGCTGCCACCGCAACCGCAACCGCCACGCAAACGGCAACTGCGCTGCCCACCGCCACCGCGCTGCCACCCACCCCCACAGTCACACCCACCGTCACGCCCACGCTGCCGCCCACCATAGGCACTAGTGCCATCGCCGCCAGCGATGGCGCCACACTGATGTTTGTGCCAGCCGGCAACTTCATCATGGGCTCAGACTTTGGCGATCGCACATCGCAGTTGGATGAGCAGCCGCTGAACAACGTCAACCTGCCCGAGTTTTGGGTTGACCGCACCGAAGTCACCGTGGGCCAGTACAAGCAGTGCGTGGCTGCAAACGCCTGCAGCCTGCCGGCCAAGCTCAGCTCCGGCACCCGCGCGAACTACTATGACGATGACAAGTACGCCACCTATCCGGTGCTGTGGCTCAATTGGGCACAGTCCGCAAATTATTGTGAGTGGGCGGGCCGGCGCCTGCCAACGGACATGGAGTGGGAGAAAGCAGCGCGCGGGCCGGATGGCAACAAATACCCCTGGGGCGTTGCCCGGCCGGATTCCACACGCGCAAACTTTGCCTCGCAAAGCCGCGACACCACAGCAGTTGGCACGTATCCGCTGGGCGCCAGCCCGTATGGTGCGCTTGATATGTCCGGCAATGTTGCGGAGCGCGTGTCCAGTTTTTACCGCAGCCATTGGTTCAAGCTGGATCAGGTGCTTACGGCCACGCCCCCGCCGGAAGAAAGTTTTCGCGGCGGCGTGTATGGCCTGCGCAATGGCAGCTGGACAGACGGCGTCTCCAAGCAGCGCGCCGCGTACCACGGCTTTGCAGTTGACAACCAGGTTGGCACCCACAACATCGGCTTCCGCTGCGTTGTGAGCCAGCTGCCCTAACGCCTGCTGCAACCCTGCCGCGCATGCGGCACCGGCCCGCTAGCCGCAGCTTGCACGGCGCGCCGCCCAATGCACCTTCAACATCTCGCGCTCACCAACTTTCGCAATTACCGGCACTTTGAAGCTGCGTTCCCGCCGGGCGCAATAATTTTGTGCGGCCGCAACGGGCAGGGCAAAACCAGCCTGCTGGAGGCCGTACATTACCTGACGGCAGCGCACTCGCCGCAGGCTGCCACGGACCGGCAGCTGCTGCACTGGGACGCAGCGCGCACCGACAGCAACCCATACTTGAAAATTGCAGCCGAGGTGGCTGCCGCCGGCGGTGTGCGCAAGCTGGAGGTGCGGCTGGAACTGGGCCAGCCATCCGGCGCGGCCGGCGAGCCGCGCCTGCGCAAAACGGTGCTGCTCAACGGCGCCAAAAAGCGCGTGAGCGACATGGCCGGCGTGGTGAACGCGGTGCTGTTTTTGCCGCAGGACATGGCGCTGATTGAGGGCGGGCCGGGCGGGCGGCGCAATTATTTGGATGCAACGCTGTGCCAGGTGGATGCCGCTTATGCGGCAGCGCTGGCCGCGTACACGCGCGTGCTGGCGCAGCGCAATGCACTGCTAAAAGCGCTGCATGACCGGCGTTCCAACGGCGCTGCGCAGCTGGAGTTTTGGGACGGGCAGCTGTGCCTGCACGGCGCGCAGCTGCTGGCACGCCGCGTGCTTGCCATCGCAGAAATTCAAACACACGCTGCACCACTGCATCGCGAATTGGCGGGCGGCAGCGCACAGCTGCGGCTTGACTACCGCCCTTCTTACGCCGCCGTGCCACTGCAGCCGGGCATGTTTGCTGAAGCTGCACCAGCGCAGCCAGGCGTCGAAGAAATTGCCGCCGGCATGCTGGTGCGCCTGCGTGCACTGCGCGCCGCGGAAACCGCGCGCGGCACCACCCTCATCGGGCCGCATCGGGATGAGCTGCGCTTTATGGAGGATGGTGTGGACCTTGGGCTGTACGGCTCACGCGGGCAGGGGCGCACGGCCGTTCTGGCACTCAAGCTGGCGCAGATGGCATGGATGCACACGCGCACCGGCGAGTGGCCCATTCTGCTGCTGGATGAAGTGCTGGCCGAGCTGGACCAGCAGCGCCGCTCCCAGCTGCTGCGCCACGTCACCGGCGCCGAGCAGCTGCTGCTGACAACTGCCGACGCGAATCTCTTTGACGCGCCGTTCCGTGCGCACGCCCAGGTCTGGGAGGTGCTGGCCGGCACTGTGCAGCAACGGCCCTAAAGCTCGTGTTGTAAAATTCGCAGCCGAGATGGGCAGCGCAAGCGCTGCGCAAAACATATTCGCGCCGATTAAGAACCCGCATGCGCAAACTCCGGATTGCCCTGATTGTTGTTGGCGTGTTTGTAGCGCTGCTGCTCTCCGCCTGGCTGGTGCTCAGCCTCAGCCTGCCCAAAACCCGCGGCACCACCACCATTGCCGGCCTTGATGGCCAGGTGGAAGTGGTGCGCGATGCCGCTGGCATCCCGCACATCTTTGCCTCCACCGACCATGACGCATTTTTTGCGCAGGGCTATGTGCACGCGCAGGACCGCATGTTTCAAATGGAGTTTCAGCGCCGCACCGGCGCCGGCCGCCTGAGCGAAATGCTGGGCAAGGCCACGCTCGACACGGACAAGTTTTTGCGCACGGTTGGTTTTTACCGCGCTGCGCGCAGCGCCTTTGACGCGCTCAATCCGCAATCCAAGGCCGTACTGGAGGCGTACACCGCCGGCATCAACGCCTGGCTGGGCGAGAACCAAATGCTGCCGCTGGAGTTTGTGATCCTTGGCGTGCAGCCCGAGCCGTGGACGGTGTACGACTCTTTGGTGTGGTCCAAGATGATGATGTGGGACCTGGGCGGCAACTGGGACTCCGAACTGCTGCGCGCGCGCCTCTTGCCGGCTGTGGGCGCCAAGCGTGCGGCTGCCCTGCTGCCGGGCTATCCGCAAAACGCGCCCGCTATTTTGGCGGGCTTGGATGACAGCGCAGCCAGCGCACTGCTGCGCCTGGACGACAGCCTGCAATCCATGCTGCACTTGGGCGGCATCAACGCCGGCAGCAACAGCTGGGTGGTGGCCGGCAGCCGCACTGCCAGCGGCAAGCCCATGCTGGCCAATGATCCGCATCTGGGCAGCCAAATCCCGGCCATCTGGTATCTGGTGGAGCTGCAGGGCGACAAGCTGCATGTAACCGGCGCCTCACTGCCCGGCATACCCGGCGTCATCATTGGCCACAACAATGACATTGCGTGGGGCCTCACCAACCTCGGGCCGGATGTGCAAGACCTGTACATCGAGCGCTTAAATCCGGACAACCCCAACCAGTACGAGGTTGATGGAAAGTTTGTGGATCTGACGATTGTGGAAGAGATCATCCGCGTGAAGGATGTGGAGGAGCCGCTCCAATATGCGGCTCGCAGTACGCGCCATGGGCCGCTGATCAGCGACGTGGTGGGCAGCGCCGGCCAGCCATTGGCGCTGCGTTGGACCGCCCTGGATGCCGGAGACACAACGCTGAACGCATTTATCGGCGCAGCTTACGCCGGCAACTGGGATCAGTTTCGCACAGCGCTGAAAGACTTTGTGGCTCCCAGCCAAAACATGGTCTTCGCAGACAACCTCGGCAACATCGGCTACATCGGGCCGGGGCGCATCCCCATTCGTGCGCAAGGCGATGGCAGCGTGCCGGTGCCCGGCTGGGACAGCCAGTATGAGTGGACCGGCTACATTCCATTCGACAAGCTGCCGCAGGCCTTCAACCCTGCGGCCGGTTACATCGTCACCGCCAACAACCGCGTGGTGGGCGATGACTATCCGTACTTCATCACAAATGACTGGGCGCCGCCATATCGCGCCCAGCGCATCACCGAGCTGCTGCTGCAGCTGGCAGGCGACAGCGACAAGCTGACTTTGGCCGACATGGCGCGCATCCAGGGCGATCAGCGCAGTGCGCAGGCGCGCGAGCTGCTGCCGTTCCTGCAGGCGGTGCAGCCGGAAGAGCCGCGAGAAGAGCAGGCGCTGGCGCAGCTCAAAGCCTGGGATGGCACGCTGGCGCAGGACAGTGTGCCCGCCACAATTTATGAGGCGTGGTTTTACCAGATCGGGCGCGTATTGTTTGAAGACGAGCTGCACGGCGACTTGTACGAACAATTTGCGAAGCGCAAGCATCCCGTTTATCTGGCCGCAGTGCTGGGCGACGCACGCAGCAACTGGTGTGACGATGTGCTCAGCGTGCCGCGTGAGGACTGCGCGGCTGCAGCGCACACAGCGCTGGAGCGCGCACTGGACCAGCTGGAAAAGCTGGCCGGCTCCAACATGAACAACTGGCAATGGGGCCAACTGCACAAGACGCAATTCCCGCACAAGCCATTCAGCGAGGTGGCGGTGCTCAAGCCATTGTTCCATCGCCAGATTGCCAATGGCGGCGACAGCTATACCGTCAACGAGGCCGGCTATTCGTTCACCAGCCCGTTCTTGCAAAATCATCTGGCCAGCTATCGCCAGCTGATTGATATGGCGGACCCCAATGCGGATCGTTTCATCAACACCACCGGCCAGTCCGGCAATGTGCTCAGTGCGCACTACGCAGATTTGATTTCGCGCCATCAGGCGGTGGAGTACCTGCCCATGACATTTGGCCGGGCGCAGGTGCAGGGCGCAGTGCTGGTGCTGGTGCCGCGCAGCAAGTAACCACAGCCGCTCATTACAGCGGCTGCCCCGCTTGCGGGCAAGAATGCCGCCGGCACGCCGGGCGCTGCCCCCACCGCGTCGATGGCACTGCCAGCGCAAACCCACAACGGCAAAGCTGACAGGTGGCGCGTCGCTCGTTTTGAGTGCGCCAATTGATATGAAGGAGGTAGCTGCTTCAAGGCGGCGCCATTCGCCCGGCTGCCCGCGGCTAATAAATTTACGCTTTAATTCAGGCACTTTCCAGTATTTGCAAATTACAGCGTGATTTCTGCACATTAACGCCCGCTCCGAGACCCCAGAAAAGTAAAGCGCCGTCAATCCCCGCTATTTTTTGGGCGCGGTAAAGCGCTTAAATGCTGCAACCATTTGCAGAAAAAGCCTGATTTGCCGATAACTTCCTTCCATTGGTATTGCAGGTACCGGGCGAGTGACCGGGCGCACCTGTGCGCTCATAAATTAATGGAACAAGAACCGCACATTTCATTCCGGTTTCAAAACACGCTGTTTGTTGTGGCTGCTGCGGAAATGCACTCGGTGCTGCCGGTGCCCGAGCTAACAGTGGTGCCGGAGCAGGCGGCGTGCGTGTCCGGCGTTTTCAATCTGCGCGGCGTCACGGTGCCGGTGATAAACCTCAGCGAACAGCTGGGGCGCCCGGATGGCAGCGTGCAGTTGGCGGACCGCGTGCTGCTGTTAAATGGCAGCCGCGGTCCGCTGGGTATTCTGGCAAATGAAGTGCTGGACATGAAATTGATCTCTACTGCAGACCTCGTGCCCGTGCCGGACTTTGACGAATCGGTTGCGCTGCGGTTGGCTACGCGCATGGCCAGGCTGGGCGCACAAATTGGCTGGCTGCTGCGGTACGGCGAACTGTGGCCCTTGCTGGCAGCGCAGCAGCAGCCAGCGGATACGGGTGCGCTGCGTTTTGCACCAGCCGGCGGGCTGGATGCACTGGCAGTTTTTCGGCAGCGCGCCGCCGCGCTGCGGCCGCAAGCTGCAGCTGCTGCCACCGCCAAGCCGCTGGGCCTGGCAGTAGTCACAATCAACCACGAGTATTACGGACTAGAGCTGGATCTGGTGCGCGAGTTTTGCGAATTGGGCAGTGTGGCCACGGTGCCTTGTTGCCCAGCGCACATTGTGGGCAACATGAATCTGCGCGGCGAGATCTTGACGGTGGTGGATATCCGCCATGCGCTGCGCCTGCCGGCCGCCGCACAAGATGGCGGGCACAGTGGCAGCGTGGTGGTGGTAACGCTGCCGGAGTTCACAGCTGGGCTGCTGGTAGATGCAGTAATTGCAGTGCTCTACATTGACCCGCAGCACTGCCATCCGGCGCCAGTCACGCAAAGTTCTGGCAGCAGCTTCATCAGCGGCACGGCCGCATTTGATGATCATGAGCTCTGCATCCTAAACATTTCGGTTTTGCTGCGGCACGGCGGCATCATCGTGAACGAGCCAGCGCAGTCTGCTCTGGACGCCACGCCTGCCGTGCACAAACATTCCACCAACATTGCAGTTGGGGCGGTGACCGGCACAACTGCCGCCAGTATGGCTGCCGCGCAAGTAGACGCGCTGCGGCCGGGCGCCGGCAAAGTAGCCGCGCTGCATGCACAGGTGAGCATGCTGCTCAAACAGGTGGAGCAGCTGGTGGGCTTCTGGGAAGAATCGATGCGCGGCACAAGGGATGCTGTGGCCCAATCCGATAATCTGAAAAAGCAGCAGGTGCAGAATCTTGAGCAGCTGGGCACCACGCTGGGCCAGCTGCGCGGCAGCACCTATAACAATAATGCGCAGCTCAGCGTGCTGGTGCGCGATCTGACGGTACACATCCACGCATTGGGCATGCTGCCGCTATCAAGTATCTTCAGCCGTCTTCCGCGCATGCTGCACGGCATCGCGCGCAGCCTATCCAAAGATGTGCAGCTGGTGATGGCGGGCGGCGAGCTCACGGCAGACATGCACACCTGTGAAGAGCTTGCAGATGTGATCAAGCACATCTTGCGCCATGTCGTGGAAAACAGCCTGGAGCTGCCAGCGCAGCGCGTGCGGGCTGGCAAGCCCGCCACCGCCACCATCCACCTGCAGGCGCGGCAGACCACCACCAGGTTGATCGTTGAAATAACTGATGACGGCGCCGCACTCAACGAGCCAGCCATCAAGCACAAGGGACTGCGGAAAAATTTACTGCGCGCAGAAGACGCGAACGCAACGCCCACTTTTGCGGCGTCCGAACCACAAGTTTTACAGGGGTTAAACGCAACGGATGCAGGCATGGACGCTGCGCGCGCGGCAGTGCTGCGCCTGAACGGGTCGTTGCAGGTGCAATCAACGCCGGGCAGCGGTTCGGTGATTGCCATCCAGCTGCCAATTGGCACGGCCACCACACCGGTGATTGTGGTGCGCGTGGGCAACCACAGCTACGCCATCCCGAGCGCAGCCGTGGAGACCACCCGCCTTGTCACCGCCAACGATATTTTAATAATGGCCGGGCACGAGACAATCCGCGAAAATCGCCAGCCGGTTTCGGTGGTGATGTTGGAGGAGCTGCTAATGCTGCGACAAGCGCAGTCGGTGGCGCAGGTGCGCGGCAGCGCGGTGGCGTGGCCGTGCATCATCATGCAGGCGGGCGCCGAGCGGCTGGGCGTGCTGGTGGACAGCGTGGCGGGCGTGCAAGACGTGGCCGTCATTCAGCACAGCCCAATTCTTGAGCGCGTGCGCACCGTGCGCGGCAGCGCCATTTTGGGCACCGGCGAAGTTTGCATTGTGCTGCACCCCGCCGACCTGTTTGCCGCTGCCCGCGCCCGTGCCACTGAGGGTAGCGGTGTACTTGGTGGGTCGGCTGTTGCATCTGTGGAACTAAAGCCAGAGTGAGAATATGATTGTGAACGCAACTAATACTCCTGGATTTGTCTCGCGCCTGTTGCAACCTGTTGCCGCCCGCATAAGCCCGGCTGCCAGAACTCGGCTGGCTGGGTTGTCGGCCCGGGCGCAGAATTTAAGTCTGCGCAGCATGCTGACCATTTTTTTTGCGGCCAGCGTTGCGGCCGTACTTATACCGGCGCTTGTGGCATTGCTAAGCGCAGACACGGGCAGCATGCCGGCCGCGCTCTACGCGCAGATCAGCACAGACAACGCGCTGCTCGCGGATATTTTGCCGCCGCCGGCGCACCTCATGGAAAGCTACGCCACTGCCGGCGCCCTCATCCTTGCAACTGACCCCGGGCAACAGGCTGCGCTGGTGGAGCGCATGGCGGTGCTGCAGGAAGAATTTGTAGCGCGCCACGAATACTGGCAGGCAAACCAGCCGGACGGGGATTTGAAAACATTGCTGCAAACTGCTGATGAATCGGCGCAGCTCTTTTTCTCGTTGTTCCGCACGCGGCTGGTGCCGGCGCTGGCCGTGGCGCCAGAGCTGGCAGCGCGCGTGTTCAATCTTGAGCTAGCGCCGGTCTACGCAGAACATCGCGCGGTGATGGAGGCGGCGGCTCAAATAGCGCGCCAGCAGCTGCAGGATCGCGCGGGTGCGGCCCCGGCCGGCGGCAGCACTGGTTTGCTGGCCGTGGGTGCGGGGTTGGTGCTGGTGCTTGCGGCGCTCTACCAGTTCAGCAAGGTGTCCTTGCGCCGGTCGCTGGGTGCCGCCATTAATTCCATGACGGCCGCTGCCAGCACGGTAAGCGCCAACTCTGAACAGGTGGCGCTGACGGTGCTGCAGCAGGCTGCGGCCGCGGACAACAGCGCTGCCGTGATGCAAGCCCAAAGCGCCGCATTTGCCGGCTGCGCGGCAGCATTCGAAGAGCTGCACAACGCCCTCGCCGATACCAGTACTGCATCGGTGACCACTGCGCAAAGCGCGCGCGCGGTTGGGCAGGATACGCTTGCTGTCTTGGGCGGGCTGCAGGCGCAGCTGCGGGCCAACGCCGAACAGCTGTTGCATCTGGCCGGGCATCATACGCAAATCGGCTCCCTCAGCAGCTGTGTTGGTGAGTTTGTCGCCCAGTCAAACTTGCTGGCACGCCGCGCGGCAGTTGCGGCCACGCGCAGTGGCGAACATGGCAAAGGCTTTGCCGTGGTAGCCACCGACATCCGCCGCCTCGCAGATGAGAGCCGCAAGTCTGAAGACCACATCCAGAAACTCGTGGCGGAGCTTGAAAACAGCACGGGGGCATCAGCGCTAGATGCGGACACCGGCACCCCGCAGCTCGCAGACACCGTAGAGCAGGCACAGCAAAGTGCAGCGGTCTTTGAGGAACTTGTGACTGCGCTGCACACGGCCACCGGGCGCGCCCAGCAGAGCTTGCTTGACATGCAGGAGCAGGTTGCAACGTTGCAGGCGGGCTTCGAAGTGCTCACCAGCCCCGCGGGCGCTACGCACCAAATCGAGGCAGGCGTCACAGCTAGCCGGGTTGAGTTGGAGAATTTACAGGTGGCTGCTCGGCAACTCTCCCAGTTAATCTAGCGGTGGCCGCGCTGCGCATGTGTGCCAGCGCGCAAACATAAAAATACCTGCGTGGGCAGTGTCTTGCAGGTGCAACGCCGCTGTGCATACCGCGTGGTCCGTGCGCACAAATTTTTTGCCCGCTCCAATCATTTTCTGTGCGCCTTATTGTAAAATAGCAGGCGTGAACCACATAATGAAAGCCACACCCATCTACAGACTGCCGCGTCCCATGCCACGCGCCAGCATTTTGCTGCGCCTGCTAAACGCGCTGGAGGTGCCAACCCATGGCTGCGCGTAACTCTGCCCGTCCGCCTGCAGCGCGTACCTGGCTGGTCACGGGCGGCGCCGGCTTTATCGGCAGCAATTTTGTGCACTTGCTTTTTGCGCAAGAACCCAACGCGCGCGTGCGCGTGCTGGACAAGTTGACCTACTCCGCCAACCTCAAAAATCTGCAGCAATTCCGCGGCCACAAAAACTTTACCTTTATCAAGGGCGATATTTGCGACGCGCGCGTGGTGGCGCGTGCCATGGCGGGCGCGCATGTGGTGGTGAACTTTGCCGCCGAGACCGCGGTTGACCGCTCCATCGATGACCCGCACACATTCTTGCGCACGGATGTGGTGGGCGTGCACACGCTGCTGCAGCAGGCCCGCAAAGAGCCGCAGCTCAAGCGCTTCATCCAAATCTCCACGGACGAGGTGTACGGGCAGATCAAGCGCGGCAGCTTTTATGAAACTTCCGAGCTGCGCCCGCGCAACCCCTATGCCGCAGCCAAAGCTGGTGGTGACCGGCTCGCTTACAGCTTCTTTGCAACCTATGGCTTGCCGGTGATCATCACGCGCGCCTCCAACAACTATGGGCCGCGCGCTTATTTGGAAAAAGTGATCCCGCTGTTTGTGACCAATCTGATCGACGGGCAAAAAGTGCCCGTGTACGGCGCCGGCTTGCAAATTCGGGACTGGCTGTACGTGGCCGACCACTGCCGCGCCATTCACATGCTGGTGGACCGCGGAATTAATGGCGAGGTGTACAACGTGGGCGGCGGCCAGGAGTGCACCAACATTGCACTGGTCCGCCGCATCTTGAAGCTGATGCACCACGATGAGCGTTCCATCAAATATGTGCAAGACCGCCCGGGACATGATTTTCGCTACAGCCTCGACTGCAGCAAATTGCAGCGCCTTGGCTGGCGGCCGGAGCACAACCTGCGCAGCGGCTTGCGCAGCACCATCGACTGGTATACCGCCAACGAAGACTGGTGGCGGCCGGTAAAAGCCGGCATGGAGCAGCGCTTCTTCACCGGATACTGGGGACGAAAGCGATGAGGGGCGTGCTGCTGGCGGGCGGCACTGCCACGCGCTTGCGGCCGCTGACCAGTGTCACCAACAAGCATCTGCTGCCGGTTTACAAGAAGCCCATGATCTTTTATCCGCTGGAGACGCTCTTGAAAGCGGGCATCCGCGACATATTAATTGTGACCGGCGGCGAACACGTGGGCGATTTCTTCCGGCTGCTGGGCTCCGGCAAGGAATGGGGCGCGCGCTTCAGCTACGAACTGCAGGAGGGCGCTGCCGGCACGGGAGCGGCGCTGCTGCTGGCTGAGGACTTTGTGCGCGACTCCGAGTTCATGGTCATCCTGGGCGACAATGTCGTCAGCGAAGATGTGGCGCGTTTTGTGCGCAGCTTCCAAAAAGAAAAGGAACACTTCAAAGCCAAGATCCTGATCAGCAAGGTCAAGGATCCGCGCAAGTACGGCGTAGTCACCATCAAAGGCAATCGGGTGGCATCGATTGTGGAGAAGCCCAAGCGCCCCGCCTCAAGTTATGTGAACACGGGGCTGTGGATGTTTCAGCCGGATATTTTTACACTGCTCAAGGGGCTCAAGAAAAGCGCGCGCGGCGAATATGAGGTGACCGATGCGCTGTCCACCTATGCGCGGCAGGGGCTGCTCACTTACTCAATTCTCAAATCGGCATGGACGGATGCCGGCTCATTTGAGTCGCTGTACCGGGCCACGGTGCTGATGAAGCGGCTGGAAGACCAGCAGCGCCGCAAGTCCGGATGACTAACTCCGGCCGTTCGGTGCTGGTTACCGGTGCCAACGGGTTTGTGGGCCGGGCGCTGGTGCAGCGCCTGATTGCAGACGGGCACATGGTGTCTGCTTTGGATATGGCCCCGGATCCCGTTTTAGTGCCGGGACTGCAGCGCTTCTATGCGCAGGATATTGGCCTGCCCTTTGACATTGCACAACCGTTTGATTTTGTGTTTCATCTTGCGGCGCGCAACATCACCCATGTTGGCGCACTGGATTACGCCGAGCTGCAGCGCGTAAATGTGGCCGGTGCGCAAAATGTAATGCGCGCTGTGACGGCGCCGGACTTTGTGTTCATGTCCACCAGCAAGGTGTACCAGCAGGCGGGCCAGCCGATTGACGAGAGCTCGCCGACCGCACCGCTGGCGGACTATGAGCGCAGCAAGCTGGAGGCCGAGCATGCTTTGGCAGCCTTGTTCGCCGGCCAGCGCCTGACCATCTTTCGGGCCGTGAACATTGTGGGGCGTGGGCAGGCCGAAAAGGCGCTGGTGCCGGTGCTGTTTGCAAATGCATACGCCGGCCGGCCACTGGATATTTTTGCACCCAAGACCAGCATGCTGCAGTTGCTGCATATTGCAGACATGACAGCTGCCTGCGCCGCACTGATTGCTTGCGGCGGCAGATCCGGAATTTTTAATCTGGCGCCGGCCGCGGCCATCCGGCTGGACACGCTGGCGGAGCGCATTGTGCAACTGGCGCGCTCGCAATCGCCGATCCACTACAGCAACACCAGTGCCGTGCAGTATTCGCCGGTGCTGGCAGAAAAAGCAGCGCGCCAGCTGCTGTGGTCTCCCGCCGCTTCCATCGACAATATTCTGCAAGAGTGCCAACTGGCTTACGCCCATGTCTAAACGCCCGCACTCGCGCCACAAAATTTTGATCTGCGGCATGCTGCCACCGCCCTACTTCGGGCATAGCATGGTGTATGAAGTTTTGATGGCAACTGAATTTGCCGAACAGAACGACATTACATTTTTGGACCTGCATTTTTGGAGCTACGCCCAACATAAGCAGCTGACCGTTACCAAGCTAGGGAAGATGCTGTGGTATTTGGCACACTACACTTATTTGATAGCCACCCGCCGCCCAAAGTATGTGATTTACGCCATCAGCTTTGATGTGCTGCCATTCTGGAAGGACCTGCTTTTCTGTGGTGTTGGCATTCTGCTGGGGCGCCGCGTAATACTGCATGACATGGGCCAGTATGCCGGGCAGCTTTACGATACCGGCGGGCCAGTGCGCCGGCCCGCATTAACTTGGCTGATGGCCAACGTGACGGGCATCCTGGTGTTGGGGCGTTCCCAACGCGAAATCTACATCCGGCTGGTGCCCAAGGAAAAAATTTGGATCGGCCGGGGTGCAGTGGTGGACAGCCAGCGCTTGTTCCCGGAAACCACCAGCACCAGCAAACCGCCGGCAACGGATAGTGCCCGGGTGCTAAGCCTTGCGTTTGTGAGCGTCTCAAAAGGCATCTGGACAAGCATGCGTGCCCTGCCAGCAGTGATCGCCAAATTCCCACGCGTTACTTTTGAGTTTGCCGGGCCGTTCGAGTCGGAGGCATTGCGGAACGAGCTGCTCGCTTTTGTGTCCGAATACAATCTGGGCCAGCACGTGATATTTTCCGGATACGTTGAAAACGCACTTGTGCGCACTCAGAAATACCGCGCTGCGGATGTGTTCCTGTTTCCGTCCAACCGCGATGCATTTTCGCTGGTGCTATTGCATGCCATTGCGGAAGGTTTGCCGGTGGTCAGCACGGTGGAAGGAGCAATTCCCGAAATTGTTGAAGATGGGAACACGGGCTTTTTGATCGCGAAGGGCGACAGTGCAGCACTGAGTGACCGGCTGTGCCAGCTGCTGGGTGATGCTGAGCTCCGCAGGCGGATGGGGCGGGCAGCGCGCGAAAAATACTTGAACGAGTTCACCCCGCAGCGCTTTGCGGAGCGGTTGGAAAAACTCTTGCAGCAGGTTGAAGACCGCTGAAGTGGCGCTGCGCCAACCGCAGCTGGCCGTGACCAGCATGCTGCGAGTGTTGGCGGAATTTAACTTGGGTAGCCTGCCGGGCGGCAGCGCTTGGCTGCCCAGCCGGCTAGCTAACCCGCGCTGCATTTCAAAACCGCACCCGAATATTTGTGTGTGGTGCCGCCTGCAGCAGCTTGACTCAAATCTCAAACAAATTTAATTTTATTGTGTGACGGTAAGCACTTGCATGGACGCCGCTTCTGCCGCATAATGCGGGTGGATGCATAGTTGCACCCCGGTAATTTTTACCGCAGCATTAACTCGCCCTGTAACACTGAATTTATTCTGGAGTATTGGGGCGGCAAGGAGAAATAAATGTTAGCGCGCGCAGTATTGAACAAAGAGCTGGCAGCCATGCAGGATGACCTGTTGCGCATGAGCAGTCTGGTGCAGACTGCCGTTGAGCGCGCAATGCAGGCATTTCTTGCGCTCGATTCTGAGATTGCGGAGCAGGTGATCTCAGACGACGCAGAAATTAACCGCCTGCGCTTTGCGGTTGAGGATGTGTGCCTGCTGACCCTTGCCACGCAGCAGCCGGCCGCACGGGATTTGCGTGTGGTGCTGGCCACCATAAATATTGCCTCCGAGCTGGAGCGCATGGGAGACCACGCCACTGGCATTGCCAAACTTGCGATGCGCGTGCAGGACGACCGGCTGGCGCCGTTTCCCCCGGGGCTGCAGCAAATGGGTGATCTGGGCATCACCATGCTGCGCCGCGTGATGAACGCCTTTCTGGCGCGCGATGCCCAGCAGGCTTACGGAGTGGCGGATGATGACGAGATTATGGACGCGCAATATCAGGCGGTGTTCCACAAACTGGTCGCGCAGCTGCGCGCAGACAAGCTGACAACCGACTACGTGCTGGCGCTGCTGTTTGCGGCGCATAATCTGGAGCGCATTGGCGACCGCATCGTGAATATTTGCGAGCGCGTCATTTTTGCCTCCAGTGGCCAGCTCAAGGAGCTGGACGAGGGCGAGCGCAACTTGTAGCGTTGCGCCTGAATAGCCGGCTGCGGGCTACGCCGCCAGCGCCGGCACCCCCAAAGACTCCAGTATGAACGCCCGAATGTGCGCGTTGATGAAATAGCGGCTCAGGGTGTCAACGGAAAGATGTTTGGCTCCGGCCATCAGGCGCACGCATTGCGGCGCGCCGCACAGGCAAATAAACGGCCGCTCCATTTCCCATTCGGTTGAGGCGTAGAAGAAAGTAAGGTCTGCGCCAGCCGGGATGTCCTGCACCGCCGAGATTGTCAGCTCGCTGGTGTCAATGATGGTGTTGGGCGCGCACGAGTGGTTGAGGTACGCAACCATGCCCAACTCATTAATGTGGGTGTTGGGTCCGATTTGAATTGTCTGGTACGTGGGGTGCGGGGTGGTGCGGTAGTCTGTGATGCGGTGAATGACAGTGCCGGCAGTCAGTGGCTGTGTGGCCACCAGGCGCGCGCCGTAGGCGCTGCCTCCTTGTTCTACTTTAAACATAATCTCCTCACTGGTCTAAAAAGCCGAATTACATAGAAGATAGCGCATGTACATGCACCGTGTCAAGGGTATTTTGAAAATAGTTTTGCCGCCGCCAGTGCTGCGCATAGCTGCTGTATACTCGCCGGATGCGCGCAGCATTCAACGGAGCAGTGTGACATGAAAGTTTCTTGCCTGCAAGAGAATCTTGCGAAGGGATTAAATATTGTGGGGCGCGCTGTGGCAGCGCGCAGCACGCTGCCCGTGCTTGGCAACATAAAAATTGAAACGGACAATGCGCGCCTAAAACTTTCTGCCACTAATCTGGAGCTGGGCCTGGTGTGCTGGATTGGCGCGAAGGTGGAAGAGGAAGGCGCCACCACCGTGCCGGCAAAAACTCTGGTGGATCTTGTGAACGCGCTGCCCAAGGGACAGGTGAGCATGGGCTACACCGCGCGCACGCAGTCTATCAACGTCAGCTGCGCCACTGTAAACAACGACATCAAATGCATCGATGCGCAGGAGTTTCCGCTGCTGCCCGGCCCGGACAAAGAAGCCGGCATCGAGCTCAATGTGGTGGATCTGCGTTCCGCCATCAATCAGGTGGTGTTTGCAGCTGCCAAGGATGATGCGCGGCCGGTGCTCACCGGCGCGGAGCTGCGCATCAAGGGCAACGAACTGAAACTGGCGGCAGCTGATGGCTTTCGGCTGGCAGTGTGCACCGCGCACCTTGCTGCAGCGGTGCCTGCGCCCATCACCGCCATTATTCCCGCGCGGGCGCTGGCCGAGCTGGCGCGCTTGCTGGGCGACCAGGACGAGCTGGTAACCATGTACCTGCTGGCAGCCAAGGGCCAGGTTTATTTTCAACTGCGCGACACTGTGCTTGTGGCGCAGCTGCTCGAGGGCAACTACCCGGATTATGCGCAGCTGATCCCGCGCAGCCACACCACGCGCGCCGTAATGACCACCTCCGAGCTGCGCGCAGCCTGCCGCGCTGCGGATATTTTTGCGCGCGAGTCCTCTTTCTCTGTGCGGGTGTCCGTAAAACCCGGCAGCGAAC
>QWRL01000059.1:2511-12090 GCA_003670425.1 Chloroflexota bacterium | reverse complement strand
CGCGCGCGCCAGGTTTTCAACCACCGTTTTTAGCTTGGCGGTGTTGGTGGCCGCCATGGAGTAAAGCACCACAAAAAAAACGAACAGCAGCGTAATGAAGTCCGAATAGCTGATGAGCCAGTTGCCGCCGCGCGGGCTGGGCACCAGCTGCAGATGCGCTGCGGGTGAAAGCCGGCGCAACGCCGGAAAGCGCAGGCGCCGCCCGTCTAAAAACACCACCCACAGCGGGCGCAAACCGCCCCAACGGGTGAGCAAGTGCCGGCGCAGGCGCGGGTACTCGCGCCCGACACTTTGCAGCGCACGCAGTACGGTCAGCCCGGCAAGCGGGATTTCCCGATTGCCGCCAGCCAGCGCGCGCAATGGTGCTGGAAGAGTTACAGTTGCCATTTAGGATCGCCCAACAAAAAGCCCCGCAGGCTTTTTACTACCCCTCTTCCTTCGGCCGGGAACCAGTTCCAATGAAGGAGAGCAGCTTGTCTCTTAGCACCCGCGGATTCTCGCCCGCCTGAATGCCCAAGATGCCCGTCAGGGCCATCATCCGCGCCTCTACTTCGTGGTGGTCTTTGTGCATCAAACCGCTGCCCATCGGCAGAAAAAAACAATTAGCCAGCATAACGCCCCAGAGCGTGGCCAGAAACGCAACCCCAATCAAACCGCCGAGCTTCTCCGGCTGGTTCAAGTTCTTTAGCACCTCAATCAAGCCCATGACGGTGCCGATGATGCCCATCGTCGGCGCGTATGCCCCAAATTTTGCGAAGAAGTCAATGCCCGCGTGATGACGGGCAGACATGTTTTTGGTATCCAGCTCCAGAATGCTCGTGATGGAGGAAGCATCCAGGCCATCCACCACCATGGACATTCCCTTTTGCAGGAACGGGTCGTGAATGTCTTTTACCACCCCTTCCAGAGCCAGCACACCATCTTTTCGGGCAGTATCGGCCATCGCCACAATCTCTTCCACCGTTTTCAAAGGGGAGTGCGCCGGTGAAGTGAAAGCCTGAATAAACAGCTTGTGCACTCCAAAGCCCGTGCCCGCCGGCACGGACGCTATTGCCGCACCAATGCCGCCGCCAAGGGTGATCATGAAAGGAGTGATGTGAGAAAACAAAAACATAACGATGTGCGGCGACATGCCGCCTTCAATGTACCCGGCCCCCATGAGCATTCCAAACGACAATCCAATCCCCACCACCATGGCTAAATTCATGAGCTTTCCTTCCTCCGGCTATTCGTTGATGTCCGTGTGGGCATCCAAAATAAAGCGTTCCATGGCCGCGGTTTCCTCACCGGAAAGCGGCTGATGCACAAAGCGCTGGTAGGACAGAATCGCTTGAATTACAGTATCCCGGCGCTCGCGCACCATGAAACGGTCTTGGTCGTTAAGCAGTGTAATGACGGTGTCTGGCGCCGCCTGCACGCTTTTGATGGCATTGGCGTTAATGAACAAAACAGTACCGTCAAAGCGGGTGACTCGAATCATAGCGAGGTCAGTTTAGCACGCGCAGGAATCAGGGTCAAGTAAAAGCGCCCTTAAAGGCGCGTGAGCCGCGTGTAAAGCTGCCTTAAGCTGCGCGGATGCAATAGCCATGGCCGGGTACCGTCACTATGTATTCCGGTGCCGAGGGGTTGGGCTCAACCTTCTCGCGCAGGTTCTTTACGTGTACACGCACCAGGTCGGGCGAACCGGCATCAAACGGGTAATCCCAAACATCATGCAGCAGCTTGGTGGGTGAAAACACTTCGTCCGGGTGGCTCATCAAAAAGTACAGCAGATCAAATTGAACCGGCGTGAGCATGATTTCAACACCCTGCCGGCGCGCCGTGAAGGTCTTGCAATTCAGGGACAAATCGCGGACCAAAATCTGGTCGGCGGGCGGGGCAACTTCGCCCACTTTGCGGCTCCCACCGCGCCGCAGAATTGCGCGAATGCGCAGCACCAGCTCATCCACATTAAAAGGCTTGGTCAGGTAATCATCGGCGCCGGCGCGCAGGCCGGCAATTTTGTCTTCGTCGCCGCCGCGCGCAGTGAGAAACAGAATTGGCAGCTCGCCCAGCAGCGGGTCACTGCGCACTTGCCGGCACACTTCAAAGCCGTCCATGCCGGGCATCATCACATCCAGCACCATCATTTGCGGCCGGTGGCGGCGCGCCAGGTTTAAGCCCTCCACTCCGCTGTTGGCAACCGACACGCCAAAATCGTTGGAGCGCAATGCGCGCTCGATGCTGCCCGCCACCAGTTGTTCATCATCCACAACCAGCACATTATGCTTGTCGATGTTCATGCGTAGATCTCCTTGAGCGTAATACTAGGCGGGCGCAAACGGCAAGTGCGTTATAAACACTGCGCCGGCGCCCTCGGTTGATTGTACGGTGATATAGCCGCCATGGCGTTGTGCAATGGTCTGGCAAACGGAGAGACCGAGGCCCGTGCCGCCGCGGTCGGCCTTGGTGGTGTAGAAGGGCTCAAAGATTGCAGCCTGGTCTGCGATGCTGATGCCCGGGCCGTTGTCTGAGATTTCCACTTCCACCGCGCGCCCGTCCGGCGTGCCGCGCGCAGCCACGGTTACGCGCGGCGCCTGTGTGTCCACCAGCGCGTCACGCGCGTTCATCAGCAGGTTAATCCAAATCTCCTCCAGCTGCGACTCGATGGCCATCACCGGCGTAAGTTCCGCATCCAGCTGCAGATCCAGCTGCACGCCGCTGCGCTGCAGATAGGAGCGCACCAGGTCCAGCGCGTCGCCCACGGTGCCGGCCACGCGCGTGGGCCGCATCACTTCTTCGCCGGGGCGCGAATAGTTGAGCAGGCGCTGCACTACGCGCTGCGCGCGCCAGCCGGCATGCTGAATTGCCAGCGCCGAGGCATGCGCCGGATGATCCGGATCCACCGCGCGCAGCAGCAGTTGCGAGTCCGCAATTACAGTCGTCAGCGGATTGCTGATCTGGTGCGCCACGCCGGCCGCCATTTGGCCGATGGCGGAAAGGCGCGCGGCCTGCATCAGCTGCGCCTGCGCCGTGCGCGTGGCTTCCACGGATGCCTGCAGCCGCTGCAGCAGGCGCGCATTTTCAATTGCGCCGGCAATGCGGTCGCTGGTTACGCGCACAAAGTTGCTCTCGTCCGCGCTGAAGGTCTTGCGGCGCCGGTCGCCCAGCAGCAGCACACCCACCAGCCCGGAAGGCGCAGCCAGCGGCGCCGCCAAAGCTGCCTGCACGTGCTCCGCTGCCAGCCACTCCCGCAGCTGCGGCGGCAGTGCTTCGGCGGTGCTAACCGCCCCGGCCGCTTGCGGGTAGCGCGCTGCGCTGCCCCGAAACTCCGTCGAGAAGCCGTGCGCCGCACTCAAATGCAATGCCTGGTCCGCTTCAATATAAATGGCGCCGCAGTCCACCTGCAATGCGCCCAGCAATTCGTCCAATGCCGCCTCCAGCACTTCCGGCAGCTCCAGCGAACGGTTGATGGCAGCCGTCAGCTGGCTGAGCGCAGACACTTCACGCTGGCGCGCCAGTTGCTGTTCTTCAGCTTGTTTGCGCTGCGTTGTGTCGCGCACAAAATATTGCAGCAGGCTCTGTTCGGGGTGCACCACGCGCTGTACGCTCACTTCCACCGGAAAGCAGGTGCCATCAGCGCGCGTAAAGACGGCCTCGTACACGGCTTCGCCGGTGCGCTCCAAACGCCCGGCCACCTCTGTGCGCAGCAGCTGGTTTCCAGGCTGCTCCAGGTCTTGCATGCGCCGCCCCACCAGTGCCGGGCGCTCCAGCTGCAGCCAGCGGCACGCGTGCTGGTTGGCCTCCAGCACCACGCCGTTTGTGTCACAGACCAAAATGCCGTCGCTGGCCTCGTCAAAAATGGAACGGTAGCGGCTCTCGGCGCGCGCCACGGCGCGCTTCAGCTGCCATTGTTGCAGGGCGCGGTCAATCTTCTCCGGCAGCTCGCGCGCCAGATAGTCACCGGCCTTCACAACGTAATCCACCGCGCCCGCCATCAGCGTTTCTGTGGCCACGCGCTCGTCGCCGCGCCCGGTCACCATCACCACCGGCACGTCCGCGCCCAGCTCCTGCACCAGCTGCAGGCCGGTGCCATCGGGCAGGTTGTAATCCATCAGGATCAGGTCAAAGCGCTGCGTGCGCAGCAGCTGGCGCGCAGCTGCCAGGCTGGCAGCGCGCTCCACCAAGTAGGCACCGTTCCCCGCGAGCGTCTCGCGCGTTACGAATGCCACATTCTCATCATCCTCAACCAGCAGAATGCGCGGGGTATTCACTATAATTTCTGGCAACAGCAGGGCGGAAGCTGAATTGTAATCCAGCGCAGCGTGAAGTTCAATCATGCAACGGCCTCAATTGGCTGCCTGCAGCGGCACCGTAAACAAAAACTCGCTGCCTTTGCCGGGCTCGCTGCTAACGCGCACTGCCCCGCCGCGCAGGTCCACTATGCGCTTTACAATGCTGAGGCCCAGCCCGATGCCCGGCGCAGTGACCGCATGCGCCCGATAGAACGGCTCAAACATGTGCGTCAGCTGCTCGGAGGTAAGGCCCACGCCGTTGTCACGCACCCAGATGGCGTAGGCTGCAGCTTCCTCGCGCCAGCCGATGTCGATCTGCGGGCGCACACGTGCGCCCATGTACTTGACCGCGTTGGAAACCAGGTTGCCCAGCACCTGCAGCAGGCGCTGTTCCGGAAAGTTCACCAGCGGCCAAGCTTCCGGCGTTTGCACGGCCACGCCGGCCGGGTCCAGCAAGTAACGGTTTTGCGCCAGCACCAGCTTCACCACGCGCCCGCTGTCCGTGCGCACATTCTGCAGCGGCTCGCGCCCCAGGCGCGAAAGCTGCAGCAGGCCTTCCAGCATGGTGCTGATGGAGCCGGCGGTGCCGGCAATGCGCTTCAGGTAATCCTGGCCGCGTTCGTCCAGCGTACCGGAGTAGTGCGAGTGCGCCAGGTTGGAGAGGCCGCGCACTACATTCACAGGATTGCGCAGGTCATGGCTCACCGAATATAAAAATGTTTCAAGTTCCGCAACAGCGGCATCGCGCTCGCGCTGCGCCAACGCCAGCTGTGCCTGCGCCGCTGCCAACTGCGCGCCGTTTAGGGCGTGCTCCACAACCGTGCGCAGCAGCGGCAGCATGTGCGCTGCTGCCAGCCCGCAATCCGCTGCCAGCACCAGCCACAGGACGCCGGGCTCGGGCATGCTCAGCGGCAGCAACAATTGCCCGGCCGCCGGTATGCCCTGGGCAAGCGCTGCCCGGGCACCCTGCCCGCTGTGCAGCGCGTTTTGCAGCTGCGTACGCACGTCACCATCGGCCTGGTCAAAACATTGTGCGGGA
The DNA here is from genome assembly GCA_003670425.1 of Chloroflexota bacterium. GTDB lineage: Bacteria > Chloroflexota > Anaerolineae > Anaerolineales > UBA11657 > BD1. The sequence goes on along the minus strand of QWRL01000059.1, from coordinate 6,777 downwards.
TGCGCCGCCAGCTGCACTGCGCTGGCGTCCGGCGCTGCGCCAAAAATGGCAGCCGCCCGGCAGCCCGGAAGCGTGGCCAGCATGCGCACCAAATCACCCGCGCCGTTGCAGCCGGCCAGATCCTGCAGCGCAGTAATAATTTGCGGATCTTCAGCGGCGTTCACCAGACATTTACTCCGCGCTAATATTATGCCCAGCACGCACAGCGCGCGTAAACTTTCCGTGAATGGAAAGTGACGCAGAAGCTGCGCAGAAATGCTATATTCAGTGCGCAATCCTGCCGGCTGCGGGCGGGAAACTCACTTGAGCATGGACCAAGAGCCCCCGGGCGGACCGCCGCCACCCAACCTGCCCGTGCGTTCCCCGCGCAAGCCCCCACACTGGATGGACGGCCGCAAGCTCGACCAACGCTCAATTCTGCTGACGGTATTTTTTGTCGTGGCTCAAATTGGCGCCTGCTGGCTGTGGGGCTTCCTCACCAGCGGATAGGGGCTGCCCGCATTGGGCGGCAAGCTAGTGGGGCCGGCAGCGCACCGCCGCGCAGCAATTAGTCTTCGCGGCTGCCGTCGGGCATTATTGCGCCGCTTAGCTTGGTCTCCAGCAGCACTGTGTTTTCCATGCGGGCACCAAACAGGTTGGCATCGCGCAGGTCTGCGCCGCTCAAATCCGCATTCTCCAAGTTTGCGCCCTGCAGATCTGCCTTGGAAAATTTGGCTGCCGTCAAGGTGGCGCCTTGAAGATTTGCGCCATTCAGGTTGGCACCGGAGAAGTCCGCCTTCACTGCCTGCGCCTCAGACAAGTCTGCTTGCTTTAAGTTTGCCAGCGCCAGTTTTGCGCCGGTAAGGTTTGCGCGCCGCAGGCCGGCCAGGCTGAGGTCTTTGCCCTCAAGGTTGCGCCATGCTCCGCCCTTTGTGGCCAGCTCCCACACCAGGCGCCACTTGGGGTCAAGCTGCGTGGCGCCATCCAATATTGCGCCCTGCAGATTTGCGCGCGCCAACTGCGCTCCAGTAAAATTTGCGCCGCTTAGGTCGGCGCGCAGCAGCTGCGCACCACTCAAGTCTGCCTTGGTAAGGTTGGCACCGGCGAGCGCGGTGTCGCTTAAGTCTGCGCCTTCCAGCCGGCAGCGGTCCAGCTGCACCTTTACAAGCATGGCACCCATCATGTCCGCGCCAGTCAGGTCGGCATCCCGCAAATCCGCACCTGCAAGCTGCGCACCCTGCAGCTGGGCGCCGGCCAGCACAGCGTGGGACAGGTTGCATGCGGTCATTTTGGCATTTGCAAAATTGGTGCCGGAGAAATCCAAGCGCTGCATTTCAAGCCGTGACAGATTGGTTCCGCTAAAGTCTTTGCCCTTCAGATCAGCGGTGGCTCCGCGTCCCTGCTGCACACTCCAGATCGCCGCCCACTTCGGCTCGATTTGTGTGGTGGCGGACATATGGGCACCAAAGATCTCGGTGCCATGCAGGTTGGCGCCCAGCAAGTTTGCGCCATTCAAGTTGGCGCGGCGCAGGTTGGCGCGTTGCAAATCTGCACCGTGCAGATCCGCACCAGAGAGATTGGCGTCGGTCAGGAACGCGCCCGCAAGATTGGCGCCGCTCAGATTGGCGCCGGTAAGATCTGTGGCTTTCAGCAGTGTGCCTTCAAGATTGGCGTTGCGCAGATTTGCACCGCGCAGGCGCGCCTTATTTATGCCACATCCATCCGCCTGCGCACCCTCCAAATTGGCGCCGGAAAGATCAGCCTCGTGCAGGTCAGACTTGGAAAGACGCACGCCGGAAAGATTTATGTTGCGCAGCCCGGCCAGCAGTAATTTGCTGCCGCGCATATCCCGTTCGCCCGGCCCGTGCATTGCCAGCTCGACACCCACCCGCCAGCGCCGGTCCAGCTGCGTGGATTTATTGGACTTTGCTTCCGTCATCGAGCAGCGAATGAGGTTGGCACCGCCAAACACAGCGTTGGACACGTTGGCTTGCATCAAGCTTGTATCTGTGAGGTCGGCACCGGAGAACACGGCGCCGCTAAGGTTGGCACCAGAAAAATCAGCGCCGCTCAGGTTGGCCTGGTTCAGCAGCGCGCCGGACAGGTTGGCGCCCGAGAAGTTGACATTCTTCAGCGTAGCCCTGACCATGATTGCGCCCGAAAAATTTGCCGCACTAAAATCCCCGTCAGCTAAATTTGCAAAGCCCAAACTTGCCCCCGAGAAGTTGGCGTTCGCCGCCTGCACACCTGTGAGGTTCGCCTCTTCCAGCATGGCCCGCGAGAGATCGGCGCCCTTGAGGTTGGAGCCGGACAAGTTTGCGCGCTGCAGTTGCGCCTTGCGCAGATTGCAAACAAAAAGATAGGCATTGCTTAGGTCGATGTCGGGCAGGGTGGCTTCGCTGCCGCCAAAGGAGGCCAGCTGCCAAACTTTGCGCCATTTCGGGTGGATGCGGGTGTGCCGGTCCAGCTTGGCCCAGTGCAGCAATGCACCCTCCAGCACAGCATCCTCCAGGTTTGCGCCCTCCAGGTTTGCTTTCATAAGAGCAGCGCCGCGCAAGTTTGCCGTGCTCAGGTCAGCCTCGCGCAAGTCTGTGGCAATGAAGTCTGCAGCCGCCAGGTCCACACCGCGCAAGCTGGCCTGGCTCAAATCTATGCCGCGCGTGGGCGTGCCGCCCAGCCCCTCAGTGCTCAACTTCCAAACCGTGCGCCACTTGCCATCCAGTTTGGTTTCCGAATTAATGCGCGCTCCGGAAAGCGCAGAGAGGTTAAGGCGCGCACCAGTCAGGTCGGTGCCGTGCAGGCAAGCACCACGAAAGTCAGTGCCGCGCATGTCAGCATTGCACAAGATGCTGTTTGTGAAGTCCGCATCGCACAGCGTTGCATCATGCAGCATCGCACCGCTCAGTTCGGCATTGGTCAGGTCTACGCCGGTCAAGTTCAGGCCTTCAGCGCCATCGGTTACCAGGCGCCAGGCCAGCCTCCATTTTGTGTCCAGCACCGTTTCCAAATTCAGTTGGGCGCCATGCAGGCGCGCAAATTCCAGTTCCGCCATGCGCAAACTGGCATGGCTTAAGTTGGCACCGGCCAGGTTCGCATGCTTGAGCATTGCCAGGTTCAGTCTGGCGCCGGTCAGGTCGGCTTCCTCCAGGTTGGCGCCACGCAGGTTGGTGCGAGTCAAGTTAGCGCCGCCCAGATTGGCGCGGCTCAGGTTGGCACCCTCCAGGTTGGCGTTGGTAAGGTCTGCGCCATGCAGGTTGAGCTCAGACAAATCGGCTTCAAACATATCCGCATCGCGCAGCGTGGCAATCGCAAGCGTGGCCAATGTCAAGCTGGCACCGCGCAGGTTGGCGCCCGTCAGGTCCGCCCACTCGAGGCGCGCCCCGCGCATATCAGAGTCCATCAGCTGGCAGCCGCTCAAGTCTGCGCCGGTGAGGTCAGCACCGCTCAGCTTGGCACCCAGCAAGTTGCAGGCAGCCAAGTTTGCGCCGCTCAGCTTGGCGGCGCGCAAGTTGGCACCGCGCATCTGCGCTGCGCGAAGGTCCGTACTGCGCAGCTCCGCACCTTCCAAGTTTGCGCGGTTCAAATCGCTGCCCGGCACAATGCGGTAGCGCCCCAGCCTCATGGGCGGCCTCCGCGCCACGCAGTGCGGCCGCCGGAGTTAATTTGCCGGAAAGCCATTAAATACGCAGCCGGCGCCAATCGCAGCATTCTTTTCATCGCTCAGGGGGTATCGGCACGCACGCAATGGTCAGCATAAACCGTGTGGAAACATGCCCAATTTTTACCGCTGCCTGCCAAGCGCGCTCTAAACAAGGTGAATTTGGGTTTGCAGGGTTCAATTATTGCCGCTAAAAGCGCCAATGCGTGGCCGAAAACTATGCGATGTGGACCGATCGGCTTGCAGGCAGTACGCAAAAGCCCAAATGCTTAAGGGCAGCTTGCCAGCCATCGGCTGCCGCCCGCAAATTGCGTTTACGCCAAGTTTGGCCCGGCTTCACGCACGGTTTATAGCCCTTGCGCACAGCGCACCGTATCATCACAGTCGAGGTTCATACCTCCTCCTTGTGTGGGGGCCGACACGGTAGGCTACTTCCGCTTTGCCCTGACAGCCTGAGCATCCCCTAATGCTCAAGTGTTCGCCCCTCCTAATATAAAGCGCCCCGGCTGCACAGCCGGGGCGCATTCTATTTACGGCAAACGGCGGCGGGCGCAGCTGGTATCCGGCTGAACCGCCCCCGCACAGCAGCAAGGCCCACTTTACCGGGAGAGCGAGAAAAAGAATGCCTG
>QWRL01000059.1:0-2501 GCA_003670425.1 Chloroflexota bacterium | reverse complement strand
CCTGAGCAACCCCCAATGCGCAAGTGTTCGCACCTCCTAATATAAAGCCCCCCGGCTTCACAGCCGGGGCGCATGCTGTTTGCGGCCCGCGGACGCAACCCTACAAGTAACAGGCTAAATCCGCTGGCACTACAGCCGCAGCGCAGTTAACGGGCGAGCGAGAAAAAGAACGCTTGCGTCAGGTTCGAGATGTCAGCCGAGGCCTGCGCAAGGCTGGTGACCGCCGCCTTGGCCACTTCATAATAAACAGGGCCGCCGATCGTTCCGTCTTCATCCACCAGCTTGGCAAAGTCTGCCAGCTTTAAGATGCCATAGGAAAGCGGCGTCATGGCATTTACATTTGCAGTTCGAATGGCTTTTTCCAGAACGAGGGCAAACTCGCCAATGCCAAACGCCGGCACCTTTACAACGAAAGTCTTGGGGGCCGTCATCGGCGCCGCGCTCGGCGGCGGGTCTGTGGTTTCCAGCCGGATAATGGCCCGGCGTGATTTAGCGAGCCCCGTCGGCGTGCGCACCGAAATATTTTTTGTGACTTCAATCTGACCCTGAAACACCAGAATCATCGTGTCACCAAATTCGCCCTCAGCCAGCAATTGCTCGCCGGGGCGCGCTTCGTGATCCTCCAGCACCCCGGTAATGCGCTGACACTGCTCAAGTGTCAGCGAGCGGAAATGGTTGATCTTCTTAACCTGCTCAGCGGTAAAGTTTGACATAGAGCCTCAGTCCAAAACCAGCGCGCGGTGCTTGGCATCCACCACATAGCTGTCATCCGGATTAATCTGAATGACAACTTTCTCGTCAGTCGAAAGGCTCACTCCGGACTGCTCCAGCTGCTCATTGATCATGTCCCGGATAAAACCGCTGCCGCTCTCGCCCATGGCGGCGCCCAGGTCAAAGCCAGATACCCGCACTGCATAGCCCAACAGCAGCTGGTTGTGCGACAGTTTGTAATAGGCAAACACTTTTCGGTGGCTCTCCCCGATCATCTCTTGCGGAAGCTCCAACGCTTTTATGCGCCCGTTCTGCGAAGTGGGATCAAAGACGTGGTTCACAAACTGCGGCATACCCGGGTTGACAATATGGTTCGCCAGCAAGTTTGCCGTGTAGGCATCTGTCACCACAATTTCATTGGCCGCAGCGCGCTGTAAATGGGAAACATTTTCCGGGTCGGTGGTGTGCGCTACAACATTGACAGCCGGCGCCAGCCCTTTGGCAGTCAACACCGCCAGAATCGTCTTCTGTTCATCCGGACTTTCGGTTGGCAGCAGGCCGGAAGTATCCGGCACAAAGATGACCGTAGCGGCCCGTTCCATGAAGGCTTTCTTAAGCACTTCTTCGCGCGTGTAATTGTCTTTGACGTGCATCACATCGAGGCGCTTGAAGGTATGAATGGCGCGCCCCACAATATCTTCGCTGGTCTCATTTATCACAATCACCACGGGCGACACAGAAGTGTCTGCATCCACAATTTTTAGCAGGGGCTGTACAAACTGATTCCAGCCGCAGATAATTGTGTGCGCTTTATATTTATCTTCGTCCACAGTTGCTCCTCCGGTAAGGCGCGCTGCCACAAGCACGGAAGCCACCGTACCGGACAGAACGGTAATCACCCCAAAATTAAGTATCAGAAATATAATGCCAACGACCTTGCCCAAGTTTGATGTTGGTGAAACATCGCCATAGCCAACCGTCGTAATGGTCACCGCCGAATACCACACGGTATGCAGCAGCGTGTCGTACCAGGCAGCCTGCTCCACGCCCAAGTCCGAGGCAACGTCGCCCGCGAACAGGTCATACTGAATAGTGAATTGCGCCAGCGAAGAAGCCACAATCAGTAAACCGGCCCAGACGCCATACTTAACAAAATCATTGGTGGTGTAAGCGCCGGCGAAACCGCGCCAAACGGTCTGCAGGCGGTGCTGATAGAAGCGCCAGCGCAGCCAGTTGCGCCACTTGCGCGGGTCGCGCCTTGCGCCCTCCCCGCTGTCAACTTGCACAACTGCAACCACCTTGGCAACCGGCAGGTAGGTCTCGCGGAAATTGCTGAACAGATCCACGTCGAAGCCATGCACTTTAGCGGCATCGAGCTCTGCCTGCTGCGCACCAAGCGCCGCACCCTCTGGTTCAACGGGGGCAATCGTGGTTGCAGCAGACGGCGCGGCAGGCGCTGCTGCAACGGCGGGAGCCGCGGGGGGGCTGGCCGTAGTTATGTGGTTCGGTTCAGCTTCGGTAGACATATTAGCGGGCACAGTATCGGCAGCCTCCACCCGGTCATGCACAATTGTCTCATCCGCGCTGCGGTCCAGCGGCAGGCTTGCAGCAGCAGCGCGGCCTAAATTCTGGGCGAGCGCCGCCGCATTGGCCGGGACGCCGGCCGCATCCAACCATGGCGCGCGGGCCACCGGCGCCTCGCCCGCCGCCACCCGGCATCGCGGCGCCGCCGGCCCCCGCGTGCCCTCCGCACCCGCTCGCGACCTGCGGTCCCCCCATCCCCCCGCCCC
>QWRL01000058.1 GCA_003670425.1 Chloroflexota bacterium | reverse complement strand
CATCCTCAATTCCGCGCAAGGCGCGTCCCAGCAGCGCGGCGGCTTCGTTCTGGTTTATTTTTAGTAGGGCGGGGCCGGCCGCCACCGCCGCCGCCAGCTGTGCGCCATGCGTATCCAGCAGCACGGGCACGTTGTGGCGCTGCGCCAGCTGCACCACTTGCATCAATCCATCCACCGGGTCCGCCGGGCGGCAGCTGCCGCATACCGCCAGAAAGCGCGCATGTGGCAGTTGCTGTTGCAGCGCTGCCAGCAGCCGCTCCCATTCGCCAGGTTGCTGCGCTGCTCCCGGCTCGTTCAGCACTGTGTCTGTTCCAGCAGCAGTGTCCACAATAATGGTGCAGGTGCGCGTCTCGCCGGCCACCCAGTACGGCGCATGCGCAATGCCATGCGCAGCCGCCAGCCCACACAGCCGGTGGCCATCCCGGCCGCCCAGCGGCCCAACCACCAGCGCCGGCTGGCCCAGAACGCCCAAGGCGCGCGCAAAGTTGTAGCCCTTGCCGCCCGCCTGCAGCAACACCTGCGTGGCGCGCCACACGCCGCCCGGCGCCCAGCCTGCCAGCAGCAGCGTTTTATCAATGGCGGGGTTGGGTGCGCAAACAAGAATCATAAAATGCAGCCGCGCATTACAATTGGTGCATGCGCCCACACAATCGCGTGCCAGCGGCTGGCGTCAATTGTATTGCATGCGCCCGAGTTCAAATCACCATGTCTGCAAAACGGAAAATGTATGAGCCAACTTAACCTGCCGGATGACCCGCGCCCGCTGATGGTGGAGCTGGCGCGCCTGATGTACGCCCGCCACCTCACCAACTCCGCTGGTGGAAACTTGAGCTGCCGTGTGGGAGCGCATACCTTCATTACGCCGCGCTATGCGGGCAGCAAGCAGCGCTGGAACCTGCAGCCTGCGCAGCTGATTGTGCTCGACGCGCAAGAGCGCGTGCTGGAGGGCGACGCAGCCCTGCTGAGCCGCGAGAGCAAGCTGCACTTTGCCTGCCTGCGCGCGTTCCCTGCCGTCAACGGCGTCATTCACGCGCACCCGCGCCACCTGAGCGTGTTTGCAAATGCAGGCCGGCCGCTAACGCCCACGGTGGAGTACACGCACAAGTTTGGCGTGCTGGATGTGGTGCGGCCGTTGCCCAGCCACTCTGCGGAGCTGGCGGATGCAGTGGTGGCAGCGTTGCGCCCGCGCGCGGCCACTCTGCAAAACAACGGGCTCGGATTAATTCTGGCGCAGCACGGCGTTGTGGTGGTGGCGCGTGACATGGCCGAAGCGTACGATGTACTGGACCGGTTGGAGGACAGTGCGCATACGCTGTTGCACAGCGCTGCGCTGCCGGCCGGTTAAACCGGCTGCCACAAGCCGGCGGCTGCCCGCTGCGCGAAAGCGCAGCGTTAGCGCGGCTGGCGCGCCTGCACGGCGGCAAACAACGCCAGCGAGCCCGCAATCGCAGCGTTTAAAGAAGCCACCCGGCCATGCATGGGAATGCGCACCAGAAAGTCGCAGCGCTCGCGCACCAGGCGCCGCAGGCCGCTGCCTTCATTGCCAATTACCACAGCCAGCGCGCGGTTTAAATCCATCTTGCCCAGCGGCTGCGCATCCGCTGCCATATCCAGCCCGGCCAGCCAGATGTCGCGCGCGCGCATCTGCTCCATGGCCTGCACCACATTGGTCACCTGCGCAATGCGCATGTGTTCACTTGCGCCCATCGAGGCATCCGCCACGGCCGGCGTAACCCCGCCCGCGCGCCGCTCCGGCAGCACCACGCCATGCACGCCAAACGCCTCCGCACTGCGCAACACGCGCCCAATGTTGCCCGGCGATTGCACCAGGTCCAGTATCAGCAGCAGTGGCAGCGCGCCAGCCGGCACACTGTCGAGCACGTCGCTCAGTTCCACATACGGGTAGTCACCCACTGCCAGCAGCGCACCCTGATGTTTTTCGCCGTGCGCCAGCTGCGCAAGCTTTTCTGCGCTGATGGTTTCCTCGCGCACGCCGCGCTGGCGGGCGGCTGCACGCACAGCATTGGTGGATGCCGGCGTGGCGTCTTCGGCCAGCAGCAAGCGGTGAAAGTCACGCCGTCCGGCGGCCAGCGCCTCCAGGATTGTGTTGCGCCGGCAGAGCAGCTCGCTCACGCTTCTTCAGCCGGCGGCTGTCCGGCCTTCCACGTGGTGCCATCTTTGCCATCCTCAAGCACAATGCCCAGCGTGCGCAAGCTGTCGCGAATGTTGTCGCTGGCGGCAAAATCTTTGCGCGCGCGCGCCTGCATGCGCATCTCAATCAGCAGCTGCACCAAGCCCGCCTCGCGCCCAGCATCGCCATCCGCAGCGGCGCTGTCCGGGATTACACCCAGCACGCCGCCGCCCAGTTCGGTATAGAGTGCATCAATCGCCGCCAGCGTGGTGCGGCCCGGCTGCGGGCCGGCAGCCAGCATGGCATTTGTCTGGCGGGTTAGCTCAAACAGCGCTGCCAGCGCTGCTGGTGCGTTGAAGTCATCATCCATCGCCGCGCGGAACGCCGCGCGCGCTTCATCAAGCACACCGCCAAAATCCAGCCCATCTTCCGGCGCAAGGCCAGCTTGCTGCAAGCGCTGGCGCACGATGCGCACCGGAACCAGCAGTCGCTCCCAGCCGCGCTGCGCAGCGCCCAGCGCCATTTCGCTCACATCAATCGGGTTGCTGTAGTGCCCGGAGAGCACAAAGAAACGCAGCACCTCCGCCGCATGGCGCCGCAGCGCATCCTTGATGGTGATGGAGTTGCCGAGGCTCTTGCTCATCTTTACTCCATCCACCGTCAGCGAGCCGGCCAGCAGCCAGTAGTTGGCGTAGGTGCAGCCGGTCAGCGCCTCAGATTGCGCCATCTCGCACTCATTGTGCGGAAAGATGTTGTCGATGCCGCCGCCGTGAATGTCAAAGCTCTGCCCTAAATACTTCATCGCCATGGCGCTGCACTCAATGTGCCAGCCGGGGAAACCCTCGCCCCACGGGCTGGGCCAGCGCATGATGTGCTCCGGCTCGGCGCGCTTCCACAACGCAAAGTCCTCCGGGCGGCGTTTGTCATCGCGGACCGCCACGCGCGCGCCCTCTTCAAGCTCCGCCACGCGCCGGCCGGATAGCTTGCCGTAGTCTGCGTGCGATGAAACATCAAAATAAACCGAGCCGTTCACTTCATAGGCATTGCCCTGCGCCAGCAATTGCTGCACCGCAGCAATTTGCTCCGGCACATGCCCGCTGGCGCGCGGCATGATGTCCGGCCGCGTGTTGTGCAGTGCATCCATATCATCCAGATAAGAGCGCATGTAGCGCTCCACCACCTCCATCGGCTCCACGCGCTCACGGCGCGCACCTTTTAGAATGCGGTCCTCGCCGCTGTCCAGCAGGTGGCCGACGTCTGTAATGTTTTGCACATAGCGCAGCGCATAGCCGGAATGGCGCAAGTGGCGCACAATCACATCCATCGAAACATACATTTTGGCGTGGCCGATGTGTGCGTGGTCATAGACGGTGGGGCCGCACACATACATAAAGATACGCCCGGGCTCGCGCGGCACAAAGGGTTCTTTCTGGCGCGAGAGTGCGTTGTATACAACCAGCGTCATTGCTTGGCTCCGCTGCGGCGCATGTAGTGCGCTATTCCGGCCGCGTGAAGACCATGCGGCCGGCAGCAGTCTGCAGCACCTTGGTCACCACCACTGCCACCTTGTTTCCAAGGTGGCGCCGGCCGTCGTCCACCACCACCATGGTGCCATCTTCCAAGTAGCCCACGCCCTGCGAGAGCTCCTTGCCTTCCGCACTCACCAGCAGCTGAAAAGTTTCACCGGGCATCAGCACCGCGCGCACCGCGCTGGCCAGCTCGTTAATATTGAGCACCACCACGCCCTGCAATCCAGCCACGCGGTTCAGGTTGAAATCATTGGTCATCACCGGGCAGCCCAGCTTTCGCCCAAGGCGCACCAGCTTCTCATCCACCTCGCGCACGCCGGGCACATCCTCGTCAAGAATCTTTACGGTGTCAGGGAAATCTTTTTGCATGCGTCCCAGAATCTCAAGCCCGCGCCGGCCACGGCCGCGCCGCAGCGTATCCGCAGAATCTGCCACGCGCTGCAACTCAATCAGCACAAAGCCGGGCACCCACAACTGCGCGCCGACAAAGCCGGTTGCAAAGATGTCGGCAATGCGCCCATCGATGATGACGCTTGTGTCCAGCAGCACGCCCGTACTGCTGGCAGCTCCCGGGTTGGCAGCTGCTGCGCCAATGCGCAGCCCGCGCGTGCGCGCGAGAGCAACAATTTCACGCTGGCGGGCCACAAAGAATGTGGTGCCCAGCCACGCACACAGCAGTGCGCCGACCGAGGGCAGCAGCGCGCCGAACGGGAACGGCAGCTTCCCGAGCGGGATGGCCAGCAGCGCCGCCACCACCAGCCCCAGCACCAAACCCAACAATCCGCTCAGCGCAATCGCCAGCGAAGCTTCGCCCAAAAAGCGCCGCAGCTGCCCGGCAGGGCGGGTGGAGATGTACGGTGTTGCCACCGCTCCAAAGAGCGCCATGGCGATGGGCAGCACAAACCCATCCCAAGGCTGCGCCAACAGATCCGCGACTGGTTTCGGCAGTTCCAAATAAAAGCCAAGCACACCAAAAGCAACAAGTCCGGCAAGACGGGCAATCCGATCAGATGACATAAAACCCCCGAATAAATTAAAAAGGCGGGCCCTGCGCCGGGACCCGCCTTCATCACTCATTTATGAAGTTGTTCGCAAGCACGGGGCGTAATGCCCCGGTGCCAATTAATGAAATTTGCGAACCAGCTCCAACCCCGCCAAGACAGTCAATGAAAGAGAATTAAACCGGTCAGGTGCAAAAAAGAATAAACCGCACCTTTGAAAGTGATTGTAGCGCAATTTGCGGGCAACGCAAGAGCTGGTGCACAGACCGACATGCGGGCAGCTTGTTTCTAAATTCTGTAAAGCTCTTACGAAACATCAGGCCCAATCCACCAGCCAGAATTTTGGCGTGGCGGCACCGAGATGGCTTAAGCTGCTGCGGACGCCCACCAGCCAAGTGCAGGCACGCGGGCCTTACTCGCCCGCGGCAGCCACACCCATAATATTGAAGCCGGCATCCACATAATGCACCTCGCCCGTGACGGCGGCTGCCAGTGGCGAGCAAAGATACACAGCGGCGTTGCCCACATCTGCGGTGCTGATGTTGCGGCGCAGCGGCGCGGCTGCCGAGAATGCGGACTGCAGCTTGCGAAAATCCGCCACGCCGGCTGCCGCCAGCGTGCGGATTGGGCCGGCTGAAATGGCGTTGACGCGGTGGCCGAGCGGGCCCAGGTCAGCGGCAAGGTAGCGCACTGAAGCCTCCAGCGCTGCCTTGGCCACGCCCATCACGTTGTAGCTTGGCACCACTTTCTCCGCGCCGTAGTACGTCATGGTGAGGCAGCAGCTGGCGGGGTTGAAGAGTGGCAGCGCGCGCTGCACCATCGCGGAGAACGAGTAGCAGCTCACATCCAGCGCCGTTTGAAAGCCGGCGCGGCTGGTGGCGTAGTACGCGCCGGACAATTCCGCGCGCGGTGCAAACGCCACCGAATGCACAAGAATATCCAGCGTGCCAAGGCGCTGCGCGGCGCTTGCAAACAGCGTATCCAACTGCGCATCGCTTGCCACATCGCATTGCTCCACAAAATCGCTGCCCAGTTTGGCGGCCAGCGGCATCACGCGCCGCTGCAAGATCTCGCCGGCATAACTGAACGCCAGCCGCGCACCTTCGCGGTGCAGTGCCTCGGCCACACCCCACGCAATTGAGTGGTCGTTGGCAACGCCAAATATCAGTGCAGTTTTTCCGGTTAGCAGTCCCATGCTTCAACTCCCTGTGTGTGCGCCAAGGCAAAAGTTCCATGGCAGGCCGAGCCACGGCTGCGGCGTTTTGCCCAGCCCGACGCGCGGCTTGCAGACGATCCGCGGCGGTGCGGCCTGCTGCGGCTGCTCAACGAACAGCTGCGCGTCCGGCGCGCACATGTCGTGCGTATTCCAAGTACCATCGAGCTGCAATGCACGCGTGAGTTTTGCCGGGCCATTGGTTGCAGGCTGCGGTTGTGCCGCCGGGCTGTCATACAAATGCAGTGCGCGCAGCAGCACAGCTGCCGGAAAGCCGCTGTGCTCTGTGACAATGTTCAACATCCAATGCATGCCATATGTAAAGTACACATACGCCGTGCCCGGCGCTCCATACATCACTGCCGTGCGGCGCGTGCGCCCGCTACGCGCATGGCAGGCCAGGTCACTCTCGCCAATGTACGCCTCGGTCTCCACAATTACGCCGGCCTGGCGGCTGCCGCCGGCACCCAGCCGCACCAGCAGCTTGCCCGGCAGCAAACGCGCCACCGTAAGCGTGGGCTGCGCAAAAAAGCTGCGTGGCAGGCGCGCACCCGGCTCAAGTACGAAAGCGTTCATCAGCGGCCACTGTGCGGCGCAGGCCTTCGTTCAAGCCAACCTTGGGGCTGTAAGCCAGCAAGTCGCCCGCCAGTGTGAGGTCTGCGCACATCTCGCGCACGCCACCGCTCTCATTGTTGTTGTAAAGCGGTTCAAGGCGCGTGCCGGTTACTTCAGCCACTTCGGCCACCAGTTGGCGCAGCGTGGTTGCCTTGCCGCTGCCTACATTGATCACCAGCTGGTCCAGATTGCGTGCCGTGGCTGCTGCCAGCAACGCCGCCACCACATCAGACACGAAAACGTAATCGCGCGATTGCTGGCCATCGCCATGCACCACCAGCGAGGCGCCGCTGACCGCGCCCTTGATGAAACGCGGCACCACCGGCGGATGCGATGCCGGCAGCGGCTGTCCGGGGCCATAGGCATTGAACACACGCAGCGCCACGGTTTCGATGCCCCACAGCGCGCCGATGGTGCGCACATACGCCTCAGCCGAAAGTTTGCTGACTGCGTAAGGCGAGTCCGGATTGGGTACGAGGGTTTCGCGCAGCGGCTGCAGCACCTGCGCCCCGTACACTGCGCCGGAAGATGTAAGCACCACGCGCTTGACACCGGCGTCGCGCATGGCCTCCATCACGCCCACTGTACCGCCCACATTTACGGCGTTGTACTCGCGCGGAAACAAAATTGATTCAGGCACCGACACGCGCGCCGCCAAATGGTAGACGCACTCCACGCCCTGCAGCAAACTCCACAGCTTGGGGCGGTCATTCACGTCACCGCGCGTAAACAGCACCTCCGCTGCCAGGCGGCCGCTGTCGCCGGCAGAGAGGTCGTCAAGCGCACGCACCTCATGCCCGTCATGCGCCAGTGGGTGGGCAAGCGCGGCGCCTAAAAATCCGGCTCCGCCGGTAACAAGAAACTTCAAAGTGGATTGCCTGAGATTGGGTGCTGAAGCCAATTGATTTTAGCATGCAGGCTTAGCAAGGCACTGCATTTTTGGCAGCACAGCTGGCGCTGCTGCGCTGCACTAAAATACAGAATGGAAAGTGATTCTGCATTGGTAATCACTAACCCGGCAGCCAACCGCGGGCGCTGCGGCGCCCACGTGGCTGCGCTGCGCTCCGCCCACCCCGCCACACCCAATGTGCGCTGGATTGCCACCGAACGGGCAGGCCATGCAACCGAACTGGCCACCATCGCTGCCCAATCTGGATGCCGGGTTGTTGTGGCAGCCGGTGGCGATGGCACTGTAAATGAAATTGTAAACGGCTTGATGACCGTGCCCGCTGCACAGCGCCCGGCGTTGGGCCTGCTGCCGCTTGGCTCCGGCAACGACCTTGCTTTTAACTGCGGCCTGCTGGCTGCACCGGCGAGCGCATTGCAGCGCGCATTGCACGGCACACCCGCTGCACTGGACGCAGCCTTGATTGTGGATGACGCGGGGCGCAGCCGCCACTACATAAATGTAGCCGGCATGCTTTTTGATGCAGCGGCCCTCATGCAGGCAATGCGCATTCAGTACCTGCGCGGCCCGCTTATTTATCTGGTGGCAGTTGTGCGCACCATTCTGCAAAACCATTTTCCGACACGCATAACACTTTTAGTGGATGGCGAGACCAGCCAACACACCTTATTGATGCTGACAGTTGCAAATGGCGCGCGCGAAGGCGGCGGATTTATTTGCGCACCGCAGGCGCTGCCCGATGACGGCTGGCTGGATTATGTTTCCGTGACAGAAATTTCGCGCCTGCAAATGCTGCGCCTGCTGCCGGAGTTTTTGCGCGGCACCCAGGGCCGCTTTGGCAGTGTGCAGTTCAAGCGCGGGCGCACGTTTGAAATTAGTGCGGACCGCGCGGTGCCGGTGCACTTGGACGGCGAGCTTTGGGCGGACTACGCAGCCAATGTGCGCCACTTGCGCATCACACTGCTGCCCGGCGCACTGCGCCTGATGCGCTGACAAACTGCGCCTTCCATGCCAAGCTCCTGTTGTGCGCCGTCCGGCATTAATGATTTAGACGGCACCTTTGATGCCGCAAGTGCCGCCAAGGAAGCCAAGCGTTTTCTCAAACGCGGCGCGGTGCGCCGCACGCTGCGCCTGATCCGCCCGCTGCTGGCGCAGCCGGCACCGCTAGCCAGCGTGCTGGATATTGGCTGCGGGGCCGGCGCGGCACACCACGAGCTGCTGCGGCGCGGCGCCGCCACGCTTGCAGTGGGCGTAGATGCCAGCGCCGGCTACATCACGGCCGCAGCGCACAATGCCAGCGTGCTCGGGCTGCGCGAGCGTACCCGGTATCACCAGCTCGATTTTGCGCTGGACGCGGCACAGTTTGAGCCGGCTGCTGCTGTCATTATGGATCGCGTACTTTGCTGTTACCCAAACTTGGAGCAGCTGCTGCGGGCAGCGGCAGAGCGCAGCACTCGCTTCCTCGCGCTCAGCTTTCCGCGCAACAACTGGTGGGCGCGGCTGATTGGCTTAGCCGTGAACACTTTTTCGGCTATGGGCCATGGCAGCTACCGGTTTTATATCCATCCCGAGCCAGAAATTCTACGGATTGCGTGCGCCGCGGGCTTGTTGCCTGTGGAATTGAGCACTTTTGGGTTTTGGCGGATTGCCGTCTTCGCGCGCACTGCTCCCACGCCGGCTGCCGAAACTTTGCAAAGTTCCTAATTAAGGTGTACATTACTGGTCATGGGCAATCAGGGGTTTGCCACCTTCATATCTGAAGCGCGCACGCGCACTGCGTTTTTAGATACGCTATTTACGCGCTTGGGATTTCCATCTCCACCGCGCAGCATTCCGGTGCAGCCGCCGGAGTTTATCCAGCGCGGGTTTCTGCCCTTCAAGGTCACGCGTCCAGAGGAAAAAGAAGCGGGCACCTACGCTGATGCTCCAAGCCGCGTAACCGTAAAGTTTGAACTTCCAGCGCGGCGCGAGAGCAGCCCTGCATTTGGCAGCCAGCCAGCCACTGCCGGCGTACGCCCCCTGTACGTGTCCGACAGCTTGGAGAAGAGTGCGGGGGCCATCTCGCTGAACCCCCGGGCACCCATCGGCAGCCCAGATACCCCGCGCCCCGTGGCGATTGCAGCCAGCGTGCCCAATCCCGGTGTCGTGCTGGACAAGTTCGCTTAATTTTCCGCGCCGCGTGCTTTAGCGCGGCCCCAAAAATGCGGGGCTTATAATCGCGCGCGTGCAATACCGCCTCGGCGAAGCAGGCCAGCTGCAGCGCCGGCGCATGCAGGTTGTGCGCTGGCTGGCCGGTCTTGCGGTGCTGGCGGCGCTAGTGCTGCTGGCCGGCGGGTTGCAAGCCAGCCCAAACACATCCTTGCGTGTGTATTGGCAGTGGGACAAACTGCGTGGTGCCACGCGCGACTTTCTGTTTCGCACTTCTGACACACTGCCGCGCGCTGCTGACCAGCCCGCCGTTGCAACGCCGGCGGTAAGCGAGGCAGCGGCGCGCGCTTCCTACGAAGCGGCAGCCGCCACCAAGCCGGCAGCCGCCAGCAGCGCACCAACCGCCGCGCCATCGCCCACGCCCATCACATACAAAGTCGTCTCGCCGCCTGCAGCTTTCAAGATCACCGGCTTCCTGCATGAATTTGAAACACCAAACAATTGCGGCCCCGCCACGCTCGCCATTTTGCTGCGCTACTGGAAGTGGAAGGGCGACCAGGCCAAGATAGCCGCAGTACTGAAGCCGCAAATTCGCGACCGCAACGTGCGCTGGGACGAGCTGGTGCAATATGTGCGCACACATGCCGGCTGGCTGGACTCGCTCTTCCGGGTTGGCGGCAGCTATGAGACGCTGCAGTTGTTTGTGGCCAACGGCTACCCGCTGATTATTGAGACCGGCTATGAGCTGGAGGTTGGCTGGGTGGGGCATTACCTGCTGGTAACGGGCTACGATGCCAACGCGGAGACTGTGATTGTGCAGGATGTAACCGGCGGACCCAACCGCACAATGCAGTTTGCGGCAGTGGACAAGCTGTGGCAGCAGTTCAACCGCTTGTATATTGTGGTGTATCCGGTGGCGGACGCCGGCAAGATAGCGCAGCTGCTGGGGCCGGACGCTGACCTGGACAGCAACCGTGCGCGCGCGCTGGCGCAAGCGGATGCAGATCGCACCGCAAATGCCGGAAACGCATTTGCATGGTTCACGCACGGCTCCAACCTAAATTATTTTGAGCGCTACAGCGAAGCCGCAGCAGACTTTGACAAGGCGCGCGAGCTGGGCCTGCCATGGCGCATGTTGTTCTACCAGTTCGGCCCGTATGCGGCTTACTTTAATGTGGGCCGCTTTCAGGATGTGATTGACCTTGCTACGGCCACGCTCAACGCCCGCCCGGAACTGGAGGAGTCTTACGTGTGGCGCGGTTGGGCGTGGTACATGCTGGGCAAGCGCACGCTGGCCATCACGGATTTTCGCGCAGCGCTGGCCATCAATCCCAACTTTGCCGACGCGCAAAATGCACTCAGTATTCTGGGAGTCAAATAACGCCGTGCGCTGGATGCGCAACGCGGTGAGTATCTCTGGTCCACACTTCGCCGCATGGCCAATTTAACCGCCACTGCAGCTGCCCCGCCGCGCCCGCTGCTGCGCGCCGCGCTGCTGATCGCCGGCTTCTTTGCCATCGACAAAGCTGCTGCACTGCTGCGCACGGTGATCATTGCGCGCGTGTTCGGTGTCTCCCCGCTGCTGGATGCATTCAACGCCGCCAACAACGTGCCGGACCTGCTGTTTACGCTGATCTCGGGTGGTGCACTGAGCATCGCGCTGATTCCTGTGCTGAGCGAGTACTTTGACCAGCACGGCCGGGCCGCGGGCTGGGAAGTGTTCAGCATGGTGGCCAACCTGGCGTTTGTGGCCACGGCTGTCTTGGCGCTGCTGGTGGCGGTGTTTGCGCTGCCGCTGGTGCAATCAGAGCTGGGCATTGCGCCGGGGTTTGACGCCTCACAGCAAGTGCTGGTGGCGCAGCTCATGCGCCTGAACCTCGTTGCCACCCTGATCTTTTCCGTCAGCGGCCTGGTCATTGGCGGATTGCAAGCCAACCAGCATTTTCTGCTGCCCGCGCTTGCGCCCACGCTCTACAACTGCGGCCAGATTTTTGGCGCGGTTGTACTGGTGCCGCAGAAACCGCTGCTCGCTGGTTTGCCCCTGCCCGCCCTCGGCCTTGGCGTGCATGGGCTTGTGTATGGCGTGATTATCGGCGCGCTGCTGCATTTGGCTGTGCAACTGCCCGGATTGTGGCGCTATGGCTTCCGCTGGCGCTTCGGCATTGCGCTGCACCATCCCGGTGTGCTGCGCATACTTGTGCTGCTCGGCCCGCGCCTCGCAGGCTTGGGTGCATTTCAGCTGACGGAGTTGATGCGCGACAACCTCGCGTCACGCATGGCGCCGGGCTCCGTGACTGCGCTCACCTACGGCTGGTTTCTAATGCAGGTGCCGGAAACAATCATTGGCACAGCAGTGGGCACGGCACTGCTGCCAACGCTGGCAACGCTGATGGCCCGGCACTCGCCGACAGAGACAGAACGCAGCGCGCAGATACTGAGCACTGCACTGCGTGTGGTGATGGCGCTTACGATGCCCATTGCCGTGGCAGCCTGGTTCTATTTACCGCCACTGGTGCAGCTGGTTTTCGAAGGGCGTGCATTCACCCCCGAAGCCTCCAAGCTGGTTGTATTTGCTGCGCGCC
>QWRL01000057.1 GCA_003670425.1 Chloroflexota bacterium | reverse complement strand
CAACCGCAACCGCTCCCGTACCTGGAATCTGCAGTACGTCGCCGATCTCGAGCCGTGTACCGGTAATCCCGCTGGCGCGCTGGATGCCAAGCACGCTGGTGCCATAAGCTTGCGCCAGCCTGAAGAGTGTGTCGCCGCGCTGCACAACATAGCGGAACCGTGCGCCCGGCGCTGCGGCTGCCACCGCCGCTGTCTCCGGAACAATCAAACGCTGCCCCAACACGATGACCGTGCCGCCCAAACCGTTGACTTGCTGCAGGGCAGCCACGGTAACGCCATAGCGCGCAGCAATTGCCGAAAGCGTGTCACCACGCTGCACGGTGTAAATAATTTCGGCTGCGGGCGCAGCCCGCACCACGACTGCCGCACTTGGCACCAACGCACACATAAGCGCCAATATCAGCGCGGTTTGAATTAAACGGGAAGAACGCTTCATCAGTAGAAAGGCAAATATATCATATAGTTCGGCACTTTTTGCGCCAAGGTAACCATGGCAAAAAAGCCGGGTTACAACACTTTTGACGGCAGCATACTGGCGTTAAACATGCCCGCGCAAAACCAGCGGGGAAAATAGGGGCTGCGGGCTGCGCGCCTTGAATTTGAGCGGCCACAGTCGTGGATTAGCAATGATAATTCTGCCGTAAATATTTTGTAAAGACTGGGCTAGCTGCCCTTATTAAGCGCAATTTGTGCGGTCTATAATTCTTAATGCGCCGAGTGTCGGGCGCCCAGCTCCGTGACCCAAAATAATCGCTCCGTGGCGCGCTCTGCCGGCATTTTGATGGCGGCTTTTGTGGCGGCCAATCTCGCCGGCCTGCTGCGCCAGATGCTCATCAACCGCGCGTTCGGAACCGGCGCAGCGCTGGATGAATACTTTGCGGCATTCCGCGTACCTGACCTGTTGTTCAACCTGCTGGCCGGCGGCGCGCTCGGTTCCGCGTTTCTGCCGGTGTTCACCGGGCAGCTGCTGAGCAGCGCGCGCCCGGCTGCATGGGCACTGGCCAGTGCGCTGCTCAACTCGCTTTGCATTGTGCTGCTGCTGCTGGCGGGCCTCGCAGCGTTGTTTGCGCCGGCCATCACGCGCACGCTGCTGGCACCGGGCTGGGACGCGCAGCAGGTGGCGCGCACCGTGCAGCTGATGCGCATCATGCTGCTCTCCACTGCAGTATTTGGCGCCAGCAGCGTCTTGATGAGTGTGCACCACGCCCACAATCATTTTCTGGCGCCGGCCTTGGCACCGGTGTTGTACAACGCCGGTATTGCTGCGGGCGCGCTATGGCTGGCACCGCGCTACGGGGTGAGCGGGCTGGCATACGGCGTAGTGCTTGGCGCGCTGCTGCATTTGGCAGCGCAGCTGCCGCCGTTGTGGCGCTATGCGCCGCAGTACCATGCGCGCCTGGGGCTGGCCGACCCGCTGGTGCGGCGCGTGGCTGCCCTGATGGTGCCGCGCGTATTGGGTTTGGCAGCGTGGCAGATTAATTTCTGGGTGAATACAGCGGTTGCGTCCACACTGCCGGCCGGCAGCCTCGCTGCGCTCGTGATTGCATTTCAAGTTTTTACTTTTCCACAGGCGGTGATTGCACAGGCCCTGGCCACCGCGCTGTTTCCGCGCTTTTCTGCAATGGCGGCGCGCGGCGAATATGCCGCCCTGCGCGACACGCTGGCTGCCAGCCTGCGCGCCGTTTTGTATCTGGCGCTGCCGGCCACGGCCGGCATGTGGCTGCTTGGCAAGCCGCTGCTGCGCCTGCTGTTTGAAGGCAACGCGTTTGACACGGCTGCCACGCAGATGGTGTACTGGGCGCTGGCTTGGTATGCGCTGGGGCTGGCAGCGCACTGCGGGGTGGAGCTGGCAGCGCGCGCCTATTACGCGGTGCAAGATACGCGCACACCACTGCTGGCCGGCGGCATCGCCGTGGCTATCAATGTGGCCTTGAGCCCGCTGCTGGCTTTTGTGTTCGGGCGCATGCACTGGCTGCCACACGGCGGACCTGCACTGGCCAACACCATCGCCACCACGCTTGAGCTGCTGCTGCTGCTGCTCTGGCTGCGCAGCGCGCTGCAGCCCGGCGCCGCCAACCGCGCTGCCCTGCTGCACACGGTGCTGCGCTCTACTGCGGCTGTGCTGCTAATGGGCGCAGCGCTGGCTGCATGGCTGGCTGTTGCGCCGGCCTCGGTGCTGGTTACAAGCCTGGTTGGGGTGCTGCTGGGCGCGGCGGTTTACTGGGCTGCCACACTTGCGCTGGCCAGCCCGGAGGCGCGCCGGCTGCCGCAGCTGCTGCTGCGCCGCCAGCCGGAGTCAGAGTAGGCGCTGCAGCGCGCCGGTCCACAAGACCCACGCCACAACCATTCCCAGCAGCGTGCCCGCAGCAACTTGCAGCGGCGTATGGCCCAGCAGCTCGCGCAGCTCTTCCTCTTTGGGCGGGTGGCCGGCTGCCAGCTCACGCAGCAGGCGGTTGATGACACGCGCCTGCTCGCCGGCTGCGCGCCGGATGCCGGTGGCGTCATAGATCACAATCATTGCCAGTACAACTGCCACCGCAAACTCATTCGTTACAAACCCGCTGTGCAGGCCGAAGCCCCAAGCCAGGCCAGCCACGAGCGCCGAATGCGAGCTGGGCATGCCGCCACTGGAAAACAATATTTCAAAATGCCATTCGCCCGTCTGCCAATATTCGAGGGGCAGCTTGAGCATCTGCGCAAGCAGCCATGCAACTAGCGCCGCGAGCAACGGTTGGTTCACTTGCATGTGTTAGCTTGCGGCCAAAGGTATTTTGAGGGGGCGGTGCCGGCCCTCGGGCGTCGTCCGCATCTTCCGCCGCGCCATCATCTTCCACGCCGTCCGGCTGCAGCTTGCGCACCTTCTTTTCGGCTGCGGTAAGCAGCGTCTGGCAATGCTGCGCCAGCGCCTGGCCGCGCTCGTATGCTTTGAGCGCTGCCTCAAGCGCCAGGTCGCCGCTCTCCATCTGCGCCACAACGCTGTCCAGCTCTGCGGCCGCTTCCTCAAATGTAAGTTTGGAAACTGCTTTCATAATGTTGGCCAACTAACCGTTCTTGGCTGCCACTTCGCGCACTTCGGCAGTGAAGGAACCCTGCGCCAGCCGGACGCGCACCTGCGCCAGCGGCTGCACGGCTTGCGCCTGCCGCACTACTATGCCGCTTGCCGCATGGGTCACTATAGCGTAACCGCGCGCCAGCGTGGGGCCCGGCCCCAGCGTCAGCAGCAGTTGCTGCATCCGGTGCAAATGCGCACGCTGCAGCAGCAGGCGGCTTTGCAGGCCGCGTTGCAGGCGCAGTTGCAAACCCTGCAGGCGCGCGGCAGTTGCGCGCAGCTGCGCGCGCGGTGAAAGCGCCTGCAATATGCGCAGCGCATCCAGCAGCGCCGCAGTGCGCTGCGTAAGCGCAGTGCGCATCAGTGCATCGAGGCGGGCACTGCTGCGGTCCAGCCGCTGGCGCACGTCATTTTGGTTGGGTGTGGCCAGCTCTGCCGCCACTGACGGCGTAGCGGCGCGCACATCGGCCGCAAAATCTGCGAGGGTCACATCGGTTTCATGTCCAACGCCAGTGACCACCGGCGATGCCGATGCCACAATCGCGCGCACCACGCGCTCGTCATTGAAGGCCCACAAATCCTCGATTGCGCCACCGCCGCGCGCAAGCAGAATGACATCCGGATGCTTGCGGTTTGCTGCTTGCAACGCAGCCACAATTTCTTCCGGTGCGCGCTCGCCCTGCACCACGGTGGGCAGCAGTGAAACCAGCGCCAGCGGCCAGCGGCGCGCCAGCACCCGGCGCATGTCGCTTACGGCCGCGCCGCGCGGCGACGTGACAAGCGCAATATGGCGCGGCATGGCAGGCAGCGCGCGCTTGCGCGCAGCGTCGAACAAGCCTTCTGCCGCCAGCCGGCGCTTAAGCTCCTCCAGCTGGCGCAGGCGCTCGCCCAAGCCGGCCAGCTGCACGCTGCTGGCATACAACTGGTAGCGGCCCGACTGCTCGTAAACGCTCACCGAGCCGAAAGCCACCACCTGATCGCCGTTTACAGGCTGGCGCGCCAGCACCGTCGCATCCGCGCGCCAGACAACACAGCTCAGCGCAGCCTGCGCATCGCGCAAGGTAAAGTACAAATGCCCCGCGGCGGAACGCGTGAGATTTGAGACCTCGCCCTCAACCGAGACATCCTGCAACTGCGGATTTGAATCAAACAGCTCGCGCACAAAATGCGTGAGCGCAGCCACTGACCAAATGGGTTCGGCTGCAAAGAGCGGGAACTGCGCACTCATGTTAATGATTAAAGATTACGCGCAAAGGCAATGCTAAAGCATGCGTGGGCCAAAGTCAACTAAAACTGCGCCGGTGTTATACTGCCACAGCGCAGCTGTCAAACTTGCAATGTGTTGCCTGCGGGCCAACTCACGCTGGAGCCAGCTGCGGGGCTGGCAGCCAGCCTTCACAAGCGCCCACACCAAACCCGAGCACCGGCATCGCACCTCACAGCATTTACTGACAAAATGACAATTCAATTTGGCACAGACGGCTGGCGCGCGGTAATTTCCGACACCTTCACGTTTAATAATTTGCGCCTGGTTTCGCAGGCGGTGGCGGATGCGGTCAACTCATCTGACTGGCTGGCTGCGCCGCATCAAGGCCACGATGCGCGCAAGGTGCTGGTGGGCTTCGATACGCGCTTCCTGTCCGACCGCTATGCGGTGGAGGTGGCGCGTGTGCTGGCGGCAAATGGGCTGCAGGTGCTGCTGACGCACACGGATGTGCCAACGCCGGTGCTGTCGCATGCCGTACTGCAACAACGCGCTGCGGCCGGCGTAATGGTGACCGCCTCGCACAATGCGCCGCGCTACAACGGCATCAAGCTCAAGGCCGCCTACGGTGGCAGCGCGCTGCCGGACCAGTGCCGCGCAGTAGAGGTGTGCCTGAACGACAACGAGAACCGCGCGCGCGGGCCAAACTTGATGGACTATGACCAGGCGGTTGCGGCAGGGCGCATCGTGCGCTTCAATCCGATGCAGCCGTACGCGGAGGCGTTGCGCAGCCTGCTGGACTTTGACCAGATTGCTGCGCACCCCGGGCGCCTGCACGTGGTGGCGGATGCGATGTACGGATCCGGGCGCGGCTACATTAAATCTTTGCTGGGCGGCAGCGGCGTGGAGGTGCTGGAGATACGCGGCGAGATGAACCCCGGATTCGGCGGCGTGCATCCGGAGCCGATCCTAAAGTATCTGGGGCCCACTGCAAGCGCAATTGCCAGCGGGCACGGAGATGTGGGCCTGATAACCGACGGCGACGCCGACCGCATCGGCGCGATGGACGGCCGCGGCCAGTTTGTGGACCCGCACAAAATTATGGCGCTGTGCCTGCGCTACCTGGTGGAGCGCAAGCAGCGCAGCGGTGCAGTTGTAAAGACTGTTTCAACCACGCGCATGCTGAATCGGCAGGCGCAGCAGTACCAGCTGGCGTTGCATGAGACGCCAGTTGGGTTCAATCACATTGCGGATCGCATGCTCTCGGAGAAGGTGCTGATTGGCGGCGAAGAGTCAGGCGGCATCAGCATCCACGGCCACATTCCGGAGGGTGATGGCATCATGATGGGCTTGCTGCTGCTGGAGATGATGGCGGCGTACGGCGCACCGCTGCACGAGCTGGTGGAGCAGCTGCTGGCAGACTTTGGGCCGGCGCTGTACGAGCGCGCGGACCTGCGCCTGGCGCGGCCGGTGAGCCGCGCTGCGCTGACGCGCGAATTGTGCGAACAGGCACCGCAGCAAATTGGTGCACTGCGCATGCGCGAAGTGCAAACGCTGGATGGCGTGAAGTATGTGATGGAGGACGACTCGTGGCTGCTGATACGCGCCTCAGGCACCGAGCCGGTGCTGCGCGTTTATGCAGAGGCGCGCACAGAGCAGGACCTGGCGGCCCTGCTGGATTATGGCAAGCTGGTGGCGCAGCGCGCCTGACGGCGAGCAGCTGCCGGCCCCACGGCAATTGCCGCCGGGCCGGCAGCCGGCGTGCTAGTTTGCGAAGCGCCGAATGGAGCGCGTGACCACAATCACGCCCAACAAGCCGGCCACGGACATCAATAGCGTCGGCAGGCCGATGTCATCGGCAAAGCCGGTGTCCGGCAGGGTTTTGCTGCTGGCAGGTGCAGCCGTGGGCGCAATCACCGCAGCCGACACGGCTGCCATTGTGGCCGTGGGCGCAACTACTGCAGTGGGAGCCACAGTCGGAACGGCAGCCACATTCTGCACTGGTACAGGCGTGACGATTGCCGCCGCCACTGCCATCCCGTCCGCAGTTGCCTGCGCATCGACCGCCACCTGCGTGTTCTGCAGGTTGATTTCGGCGGTGCGGGCAACCGAAGCTGCCATTTGCGCCGGCCGGATGCGGAACATATATATGCCCAGCGCCACAAGTCCGGCCACAAAAATGCCGCCCAGCGCGATGGACGCAATCATAAACGTGCGATTATTGGTTTCTTCAGGATCTTCCATGGTAAATATACTCCCCTTGGTTTGTGGTTAACTGTTGCCTAAGATATAAAATTGAATCAGCCGGTTAATAGGTAACATAAGCAGTGTCTCCATTATGAGACCACCGCCGGGGAAGCGCGTAAATATTACCATAATAATCTGCCTTTATCAAATGCCTTGCCATCACCTGCGGTCCGCCTTCCTTTTTTCACTTTCCAATTTCACCGCATGTCTGGCGGCGCCTCCGGTGTAACTGCAATTAGCATGCCACTAGCTGTGTTGGTCTAACCCCTAATGCCCACCCTGCAACAAGCGTACGCCGAGCACGACCTGCCCATGCTGCGCGCAATTGCGGAAGCGCTGGCGATTGAACTGCCCGGCGCCACCGCGCGCCATGCCGCCGCCGCGCTTGCCAGCCAAATGTTGGCTGGCGATTTTGCGCTACAGGTGGCCGCCGCGTTGCCCAGTGATGCGCAGGCAGCTTTGCAAAATTTGCTGGTGGGCGCGCCAAACGGCCGGCCGGCGGCGGCGTTTGCCCGCCAGTTTGGCGCGCTGCGTCCTTTGGGTGCGGGTGCGCGCGAGCGCGAGCGGCCGCACCTGGCACCCGCCAATGCCAGCGAGGCCCTGTGGTACTCAGGCTTGATGGGGCGGACGCAGCATGAACAAGCCGGTCGCCTGCAGGATTTCTTTTTTGTGCCGCACGAGCTGCGCACGCTGCTGCCCACAACCGCCAGCTCCTCGCCCGAAGTTCTGCCCACTGAGCCTGGAGTGGATGTGCGCAGTGCAGACCCGGCCTTGGTGGATGACGCCGTCACCGTGCTGGCATACGCGCGCAGCTTTGGCGCCAGCCAGCTGGCGCGCGGCGCGCTCAGCGCCGCGGATGCGCGGCACCTGCGCAGCTTCTTGCGCAAACCGCAGGCATTGCCGCTAGTGCTCGAATTGCTGCGCGAACTGGGCCTGCCGGGCGATGATCCGGCGCGCAGCCCGGAGCTGCGCAGCTTTCTGCTGGCAACGCGCGCAGCGCAGCTGCGCCAGTTGGCGCAGGCATGGCTCAAATCACAAACTTGGAACGACCTGCTGCAAGTGCCCAGCCTGCACTTTGACACCGCAGCACCACCGCAAACGGATGCCTTGCAAACGCGCCAGCTGCTGCTTGGCATGCTGCCGCGTGCGCCGGGCAGCTGGTTCAGCCTCAATGACTATGTGGCGCTTGTGCGCAGCGCAGCACCAGACTTTCAGCGCGCGCCCGGCGACTACGATGCATGGTACGTACGCGATGCGCAAACCGGAGCGGCACTGCGCGGCGCCGCGCACTGGGAGCAGATTGACGGCGCGCTCGTGCGCTTTCTGGTGACCGGCCCGCTGCACTGGCTTGGCCTGGCGGACTTGGCGGGCGCTGAAGCCAACGCACCGGCAAGCGAGTTTCGCCTTACGCCATTATTCGTTTCACTAACTAGTGACTCAGAATTTTTGGTGCCCGAAAATCCGCAGCGCCTTGCGCTGCATGCGACCGCTACCATCACAGTACCAATCAATGCCCCGCGCGCGGACCGCTACCAAGCTGCGCGCCTGTCAGACTGGTTGCAGCCCACAGAGCCGGATAGTTATGCTTACCAGCTCACGCCGGCCAGCTTGCGGCGCGCGCAACTGCAGGGAATTGACCTTAGGCAGGCGCAGGCATTCCTGCAGCGCGCCAGCGGAGCACCACTGCCGCCGGCCGTGCAGCGCGCAATGCAGCGCTTTGCGCAGCACGGCAGCGAGGCGCGCCTGCAGCCCACGGTTGTGCTGCGCGCAAGCAGTGAGGCACTGCTGCTGCAGCTGCAGCAACACCCGCAGGTGGGCCGCTTTTTGGGCGAGCGCTTGGGGCCGCTGACGGTGATGGTGCCCGAACGAAGCTGGGAAAAATTGCGGAGCGCCCTGCTGGAGTACGGCCTGCTGCTGGACTGTGAGCTGGTCGACGCTGATGATGCGCCGGAAGATTAGGCGCAAGCATGCCGCCGGCTTGACGCCGTCCACATTTCAAATAGAATCAACTGCGTGCCTGTGACAACAACGGCGCCCGCCACAACCCAGCAGATTGAGAGCCAAGCGGCTCTCTTTTTTTGCGCCGCAGCCCAATGAGCCGGCTGCGCTTTCCCGGCCTGATTGATGCGCATGTGCACCTGCGCGAGCCCGGCGCCACGCACAAGGAAGACTGGGACAGCGGCACTGCGGCTGCGCTTGCCGGCGGCTTTACCTGCGTGCTGGCTATGCCCAACACTCAGCCACCACTGACGGATAACGCTAGCCTGCAAGCTGCGCTGGCCGCAGCCGCCGCCAAGGCGCGCTGCGACTACGGCATCTATGCCGGCGGCACAACACTTAACGCGGCTGCTGTGGCAGCGCTGGCACCGCACACTACCGGCCTGAAGCTGTACCTGAACGAAACGTACGGCCAGCTGCGCATTGATGACTTGGCTGTGCTGCAGGCGCACATGCAAGCCTGGCCCGCCACGCGCCCGCTGCTTTGCCACGCCGAGGGCCTCAATGTGCCCGCCGCCATCCTGCTGGCCATGCTTGCCCAACGCAGCGTGCACATCTGCCATGTCAGTCGCGCAGCGGAGATCGCCGTCATCCGCGCTGCCAAAGCCCGCGGGCTGGCTGTCACCTGCGAGGTTACACCGCACCATTTGCTGCTGACGCAGGCAGACGCTGCGGCGCTCCCCAGCGGCCGCAGCGAAGTGCGCCCGGCACTCAACAATGCCACCGACCAGGCTGCTTTGTGGCAAGCCGTGCAGGACGGCGTGGTGGACTGCATTGCCACCGATCACGCGCCGCACCTGCCGGCCGAAAAAGACGGGCCGCAGCCACCACCCGGCTTTCCGGGACTCGAAACAGCGCTGGCGCTCTTGCTCAGCGCGCCGGCGCCGCTGCGCCTCTCACAAGCGCAATTGGTTGCGCTGCTGCACACCAACCCGGCGCGCATCTTTGGCCTGCCACCGCAGCCCGACACTTGGGTTGAAGTAGACGCGCAGCAAAAATGGGAGGTGCGCGGCGCAGATTTTCATTCGCGCTCCAAATGGTCGCCCTTTGAAGGCTGGCAGCTCACGGGCCGTGTGCACAGTGTTTGTCTGCGCGGGCAGCTGGCATTCGCAGACGGGCAGCTGCTGGCAAAACCCGGCAGCGGCCGGCTGGCCGCGCTGCCGCCCGTATAATTTTTGCCGGGCCTAGCAGGAGATCAGCATGGAAGATAACAGCAGCTTGCGCAGCAGCCCCATCAGTCGCCATCTGCCATTTGGTGAAAAGCGCGACAGCCGCTTCTACGGCCAGCACATCCTGACGGTGGCGCAATTTGACAAAACTGATCTGGCCACAATTTTCGAAGTGGCGCAGGAGATGCGCGCCATGGTGCAGCGCGTCGGCTCGTTTGACTTGCTCAAGGGCAAGGTGCTCACCAATCTTTTCTACGAGCCGTCCACGCGCACCTCGTCGTCGTTTGCAGCCGCCATGCAGCGCCTCGGCGGTTCGGTCATTCAAATCAACAATGTGCAGTTCTCGTCCGTCTCCAAAGGCGAATCGCTGCCTGACACTATTCGCACGCTCGAGGCTTATTCGGATGCAATTGTGCTGCGCCATCCCGAGCGCGGCTCAGCCGACACGGCGGCCCACTACGCGCGCAAGCCCATCATCAACGCCGGCGACGGGCCAGGCGAACATCCCACCCAGGCACTGCTGGACACCTTTACCATTCGCGAGGAGCTGGGGCAGCTGGATGGCCTCACAGTTACGCTGCTGGGAGACCTGAAGCACGGGCGCACGGTGCACTCGCTGGTGCAGCTGCTGGCGCTGCACAAGGTGCGCCTGAACTATGTGTCCCCGGAAAGCCTGCGCCTGCCCGCCGCGCTGCACGCACAGCTGGCAGCTGCCGGCGTAGACCAGCACGAGCAGCCGAACCTGGCAGCTGTGCTGCCTGAAACTGATGTGCTTTACGTAACGCGCGTGCAAAAGGAGCGCTTTACAGACATGGCGGAATACGAGCGCACTCAGGGCAGCTATGTAATCAACGCCGCCCTGCTGCGCAGCGCGCGCGAACGCATGATTGTGATGCACCCGCTGCCGCGCGTGGGCGAGATCGACATGGAGGTTGACAACGACCCGCGCGCAGCATATTTCCGCCAGATGGAGTACGGCATGTTTGTGCGCATGGCGCTGCTGGCACTGGTGCTGGGCAAAGCGTGACAGCTGCGCCGCCATTTTTTGCGGCGCTGGCGCAGCGCGCGCGTGCCTGCAACTCGCTGCTGTGCGTCGGGCTGGATCCGCACCCGGACCAGCTGCCCGAATCAACCGCCGCTGCCGCCCGCGATCACTGCCTGCGGCTGATCACAGCCTGCGCCCCTTACGCTTGCGCCTTCAAACCCAACAGCGCATTCTTTGAAGTGCATGGCGCAGCTGGCATGCAGGCGCTGGCACAGGTGATTGCCGCCGTCCCTGCCGGCATTCCGGTGGTGCTGGACGCCAAGCGCGGCGACATCGCCAGCACAGCGGCAGCCTACGCGCGCGCTGCGTTTGACACGCTGGGCGCGCATGCCATCACTGCCAGCCCATACCTGGGCGCTGACTCAATTGCGCCGTTCACTGCGCGCGCCGAGCGCGGCGTGTTTGTGCTTTGCAAAACATCCAACCCCGGCGCCGGCGACTTGCAGCTGCTGCCCGCCGCTGGCGAGCCGCTCTACATGCAAGTGGCGCGCCGCGCGCCGGCATGGTCGCAACACGACAACATTGGGTTGGTGATGGGCGCCACCGACGTGCCGGCGCTGGCGCAGGTGCGCGCCGCCGCGCCCCAACTTTGGTTTTTGGTGCCGGGCGTTGGCGCGCAAGGCGGCGAACTTGCCGCGGCGCTGCATGCCGGCCTGCGTGCTGACGGGCTGGGCGTGCTGCTCACAGTGTCGCGCAGCATCGCCGAAGCCAATGATCCCGCAGCCGAGGCAGCGCGCCTGCAAAATGAAATCAACGCGCTGCGCAAGACAAATGCCGGGCGCGCAACGCCACCGGCCGCGGGCTTGCAGGCCTTGGCCGCCGCGCTAGATACCTCGGGCTGCGTCAAGTTTGGCGAGTTCACACTTAAGTCCGGCCAGCAATCGCCCATCTACATTGACCTGCGCCGCCTGGCGTCATTTCCCGCCGCGCTGCAAACCGTGGCGCTCGCGCTGCTGCCACTGCTGCGCACGCTGTCCTTTCAGCGCATCGCCGCCATCCCGTACGCCGCGCTGCCCATCGGCACCGCCGTCGCCCTCGCCGGCAGCTTCTCGCTCATCTATCCGCGGCGCGAGGCCAAAGCCTACGGCACGCGCGCAAACATCGAGGGCGAATGGCAGCCCGGCGAAACCGCCGTCGTGCTGGACGACTTGATCACATCCGGCTTGAGCAAACTGGAAACTATTGCGCAGCTGCAAAGCGCGGGACTCGTGGTGAAGGATATTGTGGTGCTGATAGACCGCAGCAATGATTCCGCAGCGGCACTTGCCGGCACCGGCTGCCGCCTGCAGGCAGCAGCCACAATCCGGCAGCTGCTGGACGAGTGGCTGCGCGCCGGCGCAGTGGACAGCAGCCAGCACGCCAAGGTGCTGCGCTACATTGCAGCTGCGCCGGCCGGGTGACCAGCTTCTATCCAGCGCTGCGCCCGCT
>QWRL01000056.1:6566-12187 GCA_003670425.1 Chloroflexota bacterium | reverse complement strand
CAAGTACGGCGGGAAGAAGCCGGTCGTGCTGCGGCTGGTGACGCTGCGGGTCCAGTGGTTCGTGGGAACAATTGTTAACCTCCCGGTAGATACTCTGCAGGATCTACATGCGATTGGCGTTGCATGATCTCGAAATGCAGGTGCGGGCCGGTTGAGTTTCCGGTGGAGCCGGAGATTCCAAGCAGGTCTCCTTTGGCAACGGTTTGGCCGCAAGTGACGGCAATGCTTGCGAGGTGCGCATACAGCGTTTGCCACTCCTTGGCGTGGTCCAATACGATGGTGTTGCCAAATCCCCATTGCGTCCATTGTGCCAGCGCCACGACGCCGCCTTTGCTGGCATACACCGGCGTACCAGCCGGGGCAGTTACATCATAGCCGCGGTGGCGCTTGCTGTATTTGTTTCCGCTGCCAGACATGTATGTGGTGGGCCACGCAAACCCGCGGGTTCCGGGGTCAGCGCTAACGCCCGGCGTAAGGCATTGTGGCGGCAGAGCGATTTCTGAGCGCTCCATTATGAGCGGTATGGTCATGCCATTGAGCGCCATAATCGACAGAATGTCGGTGCCAGAGCGTTGTGCGAGCCCGAAGAACGATTCGCCGGGTTGCACCAGGTAGGGTGTGCCAAGCGGCGCAGGTATTGTCAGTTTCTGGCCCGGCCTGAGGGTGGCGTTTGCTCCTAGCTTGTTGACCCGGCGCAGCACATAGGGCGGCACATTAAATTTTGCTGCGATCTGGTTGATTGCGTCCAGCGGTTGCACCACATACAAGCCGCCGGAGGCTGCGAGCTGCTGGCGGGCGGTCTGCGGGCTGCCTGCGCTTGCGATTTGTTGCGGCTGAACGATGACTGCTTGCGCTTCGGCTATGAGCGGGGCATCGGCAGCCAGCCCGCCAGCCGCAGCGGTTTGCGGGCTCGCTGCTGCCGCGTCGGCTGCTGCCGGAGCTGCAGTTTGGGGAGGCGCGGAAGGCGCAGCAGCTGGGATTTCCAGGCGCATTCCGTTGATGATCATTGGATTCGAGAGATAGTTCGCGGCCATGATTGCTTCGATCGATGTGCCATAAATAGTTGAAAGAGCCAGCAGCGTTTCGCCGCGCGTGACTGTGTGGATGTTGCCGGCCAACACTGGAATCAGGAGTTTTTGTCCGGGCACCAACATTTGGTTCTTTAATTTATTGGCGCCCAAAACAGCCAGCAACGAGCTGTTGAAACGCTCGACAAGTCGGGTTAGATTGTCGCCCGGGGCGACAGTGTAGGGAATAGTTTCGCCAGCGAAAACGGGTGCGGCGGGCGCAGCGCCTAATACAATCGCGGCAATTAGCGCGATTTTAAGGACGTGGGCGGCAGTGTTGAATAGTCTTTGGCCAAACATGCACCCCATGAGTGCAAGGAATGTGCCCGGACCGGATGGTAAACTGCCCCCGAGGAATTAGAGCTTGTTAAGATACCTGATTGCGTTTTTGTTGGTGAGTTTGGTGGTGATTGGGCTTGCGCTGTTGCTGCAGCTTACCTACTAGGGTTCGCCTGCTAATTTAGCAGGGGCTGCAGCCAATTCATTGACCACGCGCCGGCATAGGCCGTGAGCATCGCCTTGCAAATATTTCCGGCCAGCGTGGCGATTACAAAGCGGGGAAGCGGCAGCTTGGCCATGCCGGCTGCGAGGCCCACTATGTCAAAGAATGGGTTCGGTACGAGTGCCAGCAAGAACACGGTCAGCGTCGCAATGGCTTGCTGCCGGCGCATCAAAATTAACAGACGTTCGTAGAGCGGGCGGTTTTCAATAAGCGCTGCGCCTGAATACCCGGCGATGTAGCCCGTGACTTCACCGAGTGTTGCACCACAGCCAGCGCAGATACCCACCAGCGCAGGGTTGAGCAGCGCTCCAAGCCCATAGGTATACACAAGCCCGGGCATAGGCAGCAGGACAGAGCTGCTTGCAAAGGCATTCACCAAAAACGCGCTGGCATATCCGACTTGCTGCAATTCCACTATGCGGTGGCGCAGAAAATATATTGCGATTGACAGCGTGACGACCGCCAACAGTCCGGCGAGGCGCAGCCACAGGCCGGTGGATGCGGCCGCGGACTTGAGTGGTGGCGTTTCGGGCATGTTCTGTTATGCGGGTGGGAGCTGCGCAATCAGCGTGCGTACGGCTTCTAGCTGGTTTGCTGCGGCGTGGCGCATTGCGCGCTTTGCAAAGTCGCGGGCTGCGGCGTTATCACCGGCGCGGTGGGCTGCGTCCGCGAGCAGGAGCAAAGTGCTGGCGCGCTGTGGTCCGTTGTCCGTATATCCCAGGGCACGCTGGCCCTGTGCCTGCGCCTCCGCATAGTCTGCGGCGTTCAGCGCAGCTTGGGCAGTCGTTTGCGCTCCAACGAATAGCTTTTGGAGTAGTGCTGCGCGCAGCGTGGCTGCTGTCGCGTTCTCTGATGCGGAGAAGTACGGGCTTCCCTGGTTTAGAAAATCAAGTGCTCGGGCGACTATGGGTTCGGCAGGTGAGTTGGCGAGGACTTTGGCGGCTTGAAGCGCTGCTGCTGCACGCGCTGGTGCATCGGGTGCGAATGCGATGGCTGCGGCAAAATTATCTGCGGCGCCGGTTAGATCTGATTTGGCAGCTAGTACAGCTGTGGCGAGTAGTTTTGCATGTGCGTTGGTGCGCAGCTGAAGCAGCGCGCGCTGCAACGCCGGTGATTGGTTAGCTGGCGAAATTGCGATTGCTGCAGTTAGTGAGCCTTCAGCCGCAGCATAATTTCCCGCTGCGATTGCGGATGAGGCATCAACCTGCAAGGCAGTGATGATGGCTGCGGCTCCACGCGTAGGTTCGCCTACGGCCTTCGGCTCTTCGCCCAGGCTCCGCAGTGCATCATTAAGTTTTTTCGTGGCATCTGCAAGCCGGGTTTGATAGAGGAGCGTTTCAGCTGCGGATGTGCTGCGGATCGCTTGCTCCCAATAACTCGCCGTGTCGCGCATGCCGGTCGTAGTTTGGGTGCCTTCAGAATTTTGTGCGAGCTGCACAAACAATGTTGTGCGCTGGCTGGCAGTGGTGGCTGCGCCGAGAGCTGGGGCAAGTACTTGCGCACCAAGTGCCGGCTGGTTGGCTGCGGCCAACGCAGCAGCCGTTTCGACGCGCTGGTTTATAAAGCGGCCGCAGACAGCGTCGCGCTTCACAGTCAGCGCGTCAAAATCAGCGGCGGCGCTGTATTGCATTGCGGTCTTCGCATCTGCACAGGCTGCGCCTAAAGTAATTCCATTCTTTAATTCAGGTGCCATGGATGCAAGCTTGAGATTAATGGCAGAGCGTTGCTGGCGATCGGTGGCGTGAGCAAGTGCCTTTTGTAGATCCGCGCGGGCTGCATCCCACTCGCTTATTTGGCTGTGGGCACTGGCCGACAGTTCGTATGCTGCTAGCAGAGTGCCATGTAGCTGCGCTTGTTGGGTGGCGAGAGCGGCCTGTTGAGGCGTGTCGCCGTAAGTGCGTGCCTGGTCGATGCTGGTTTGCGCGGCTTCGAGCCAGCGGAGGGCGGGTTGTTTCATCAACATAGTGGTTAGCGTTTGAAAATACGCCGACCGCGCGGGCCCGGTTTCGGCGAGCTCCGCTAAGTTGGAGTATGCGCGGGACATAAGTTCGGGATCGTTGGAACTGATAGCGCCTGCCGCCAGTGCTTCCCAGCCTGCACGCTGCGCTTCTGGCGGTGCGTCCGCCGGGAAAGGCGCATTTGGGTTGACCCCTAATTCGGCGATGCGGGCATCGCGCTCTGCAGTCAGTGAAGCAACAAGCGCAGTTATCGGCGCAAGTTCTGTGAAGTTGGCAATCGATGCTGCGCTCGAGGCTTCCCGTAGCGCTGCTTCGAGCGAAGTGAATTGGTTACTCGAAGCCAAGGCGCTGGCAAGAAGCAACTTGATTCGCAGTCTGTCAGAGCGGGAATGTGACAGCTCGAGTGCGCGCTGGTAATCGGTGGATGCAGATGCGAAATCGCCGTTCGCTAGATGGCGTTCGGCTGCAGCGGTGCTGTTGGCCTCGAGTGTGTTACGAATAGTTTTGATCAAATCAAAAATGGCCGGACGCTGGTCATCAGCAGCTGTGGTGAGTGCAGTAGTTGCGGAGGTCCAGGCGCGCGCAGTGCTTTCGGGATGTCCCGCGCCGAGCGCAAATGTGGCGCGTGCTAGATTCAGGCGGGCGGCGTCAGCGCCGCTGGTTCCGCTGGCAAGCGCGTCAGTGAGCAGCGTGATGGCGTCATCCGTGAAGCCTTGCTGCGCGAGCGCTGTTGCAGCTGCGAGGAACGCGGTCACCAGTTGTCCAAGATAATTGCGGCGCAGAGTTTGCAATGCGGTGCGATTGTCAGTTGTGGATGATGTGAGTGCAGCATCAATTTCACCCAATGCCAGCCTTAGGTTCGGGATATCTCCGATGTTGGCGCGGAGCGCTGCGCTTTTGGTGTACAGCCTGGCGCGGTCTTCGGCTGCAGGAGCAAGGGTGATGGCAGTCGCGAGTGCTTCGATTGCAAGTTGCGGCGCCGTTGATGCGAGCTGATCGGCAATGGCAATCTTTTGCAGGTAGCGAGGTGACGCAGCGCGTACTGGGTAGGCGGCGTGTTTTTCGGCCAGTTCGGCGGGTGCCGGCTGCCCCAGAGCCGTGAGTGCCAGCAGCCACTTTGATTGTTGAGAAAGTATTTCAGGCTGGAGCTCGATTGGCGCCTGCAGCCAAGCTTGTTCGAGCTCGTTTGAAGCAGCGGTGAGCGCTGGTGCGGTGGCTGGGCCGGCCAGTGCGTTTGAAATCATCTGCTTCAGTTGAGTATGCTGCGGCTCGCCGGCGCTGTAGCGCAGCGCGGCACGGAACGAGGTCTCTGCGCCAGTGAAGTCGCCCGCTGCAAGTTGAGCCGCGCCCTTCGTGCGTTCGCGTTCGAGGATTTGCTGGCGAACGACATCTCGAGTTTGCTGCAGGGAGGCTTGATCGTTTACGTTCGCAAATGTAAGTGCCTCTGCCAATCGCGCATCCGCTTCTTCGAGGTTGTTGGCGGCGGGCATCACGAGATGCGCTGCGGCTAATGTTTGCAGTGTTCGCGCGCGTTGGTGGGCGGAGATTTCAACGCTGAGGGTGGAGCGTAGTCCATCAAGCGCTAGTTGCGGTTCCCCGGCTGCGAGTTGTGCGCTGGCAAGAGTTTCCTGTGCATCTAACAGCCGTGCGGTCAGGTTACGGCGCTGTTCAAGCAGTGCGCTGTATTCGGGTTCGTCCGCGTAGGCTAAAGCTTCGGTGTAGGCGGCGGCCGCCTGCTGAATCGCAGTTACGTTGGCCAGTGGCCGCTGTAGTTCAGGGATTTGGATGGATGCAGGCGCAGCAAGATACAGCGTCGCTGACAACTTGAGTACCTGTACCCGTTGCGTTGTGGATAGGTCCAGGCTCAGCGTGGAGCGCATTCCGTCAATTGCCTTTTGCGGTTCCCCGGCTGCGAGTTGTGCGCTGGCAAGAGTTTCCTGTGCATCTAACAGCCGTGCGGTCAGGTTACGGAGCTGTTCAAGCAGTGCGCTGTATTCGGGTTCGTCCGCGTAGGCTAAAGCTTCGGTGTAGGCGGCGGCCGCCTGCTTAATCGCAGTAACGTTGGCCAGTGGCCGCTGTAGTTCAGGGATTTGG
>QWRL01000056.1:3881-6556 GCA_003670425.1 Chloroflexota bacterium | reverse complement strand
TGAGTACCTGTACCCGTTGCGTTGTGGTTAGGTCCAGGCTCAGCGTGGAGCGCATTCCGTCAATTGCCTTTTGAGTTTCCCCCGCCGTCAATTGTGCCGTTGAAAGTTCTTGCTGTGCGGTAATCAGAGTGGCGAATAGTACGCTGCGCTGCTGTTGCAGTGCGGTGTAGGCTTCGCCCGCTGCGTGGCCTAATGCTGCGTTGTAAGCAGCTGCTGCTTGCTGCAGTGCGCTCACATCGGCAAACTGGCTATAGCTTTGTGCGATAAAAGTTGAAATCACTAGGTGCTGAGGTGTATCCGTTGCCAGCTTGTCAGCCATGTCGAATTGTTTTGATGCAGTTTCGCGGTCGGCGGTAAGCAGCGAGCGCCCAAGCAGCAGCGTATCAATCAGTTTTTGTTGCGGCGCATCCGCTGTGCCGCTCGGTGCAAGATCTGCTGCGAGCTTTGCCTGCTCGGCCGGGGTAATGCCCACCGCTTCGTACTGCGACACGATAGTGTTTCGAATTCCTGCCAGGTCGGTTTTGGCTGGCGCAGCGGCTATTGCTTGGTGATACGCCAAAATTGCTGCGAGCGGGTTGCCGGCAAGGCGGTTGGCGCGCCCCAAGGCAACGAGCATTGGAAACGACGTTCTGATGACCGCGCCGCGTTTGTAGAATTCAATTGCTGCGGTGTATTCTGCGTGGGCTGTTTCTGGGCTTGTGTCGGCGCGCTTCATATGCAGGTCGCCCAGCAGCAGGTAGGTCAGGTCGTACTGATCGTCTAGTGCCAGCGAGCGCTGCAGGCGCACCTCGGCGCCGTCAAGTTGGTTGAGCATGCGCAGATCCAGCATCGCCCATTCGTTCAATGTCAATACATTTGTGGGGCTGGCAATCGAGGCGAGCTCAAAATATTGCGCGGCTTCAGTGGCACGTGTTGTGCGCACTTGGCCGGCGGGTGCCATTTCGGCCCAGTACGACAACAGGCGCGCGAGCCCGGTGGTTGCGTCCGGGTGCAATGGTTCTAGCACCTGGGCATGTTTGTAAAGGCCCATGGCGCGCTGGATAGCTGCGGTCTGGGAAGGTTCATCGCTTTGTTTGCGTGATTGTTCCAGTAATGTGTTGCCGAGGTAAAGCGGAAAATATGGTTCTTGCGGTGCGAGAGCCATTGCTTCTTCAAGCAGGCGGATGGTGGTGGGGTATTGATTGTTGGATTGAAATGGCAGCGCGACGTGGTGGAAAGTGTCCGCGAAAATCAGTGCGAAGTTTGTGTTTGCTGCGGTGAAAAATGTGAGCACGGCGGTGGTGCCAAGCGCAATCCATCCAGCGGGCTGATGGCTGCGTGCCCGCGTTGTGGCGGCGGCAAAATATGGCAATAGCAGGCAGAGTGCGATCAACCAAATGTTGTAATGCGTGTAAACGGCGCCAATACTACGGACCGTGCGCACCGTTCCTTCGGGGTCGGCAGCGGGAAAACGGGCAGTTGCAGCGAGCCTGGTCACATGCAGCAGGCCAAACAGCAGTGCGCTGGCGGCGCTGGTTGCGGCTATTTTGAGAAAAGTGTCGAGATTAAGTTTTGTGTTGTCTGAGATTGCAAACAGCAGCGATCCAGTGAGCCATGTGCACAGCACGAGCGCGGCCATTGCAAATGGCTGCAGCGCTGCTGCCGTTGCACTGCCACCAAACGATCGGGAAAGTATTTCGGCAGAAGTTTGCGCATGTTCCGGATTCAAAATAAGGATGTAAACCAGCGTGATCAAAACTGTAGTGGGGACAAGCGCTTGTGTCAGCCATGTGGGCGGCTCTTTGGTGGCTGCGGTGGTTTTTGCGCGGGTATTTGCTTCCTTGGCGGGTGCGTGGTCAGCATGCGTTGGTTGGGCGGGAGTTGTTAATTGCGGCAGGACAGCCGCAGATGCGAGCAGCAGCCAAAGCACAAGGCGCGTTGCCCCGGTTGGAATTCCAAAGTGAAGATCGACAAAATGCGCCGTTAGAGCTCCGACTATTCCGGCGCACACGAGCAGTTTCGGAACATCTGTTGATGCCGGCGACGGGATGCGGTGAAGCCCTGCGATTCCTAAAAGATAGAGCCCGGTGCCCGCCAGCATTCCCAGCGGCAAGCCGACTCCCACATATTGCAGCCCGAGTGCGAGCCGGACAGCGACTGCACCGCCAATGGCGCCGCTTACCGCAAGTAACCAATAGATGCGCTTGGCGTTTTGGTTTGGCAGCAAGCCGGCAATACCGTATAGCCAGTAAATTGCGATTGCAAAGAGCAGCAGGTAAGCCAATGCCCCCAGCACACCGCCGAACACAAGTGCGTCAAAGAATTCATTATGGGAACGATCTGGCGCAGTGGGCGAGTAGGTAAGCACGATGGTGGTGCCCTCGCCCTGCTGGCTGATTGCGCGCCAGCGGTCCAGCTGCGCGAACTCCGGTGGAA
Source organism: Chloroflexota bacterium (assembly GCA_003670425.1). GTDB lineage: Bacteria > Chloroflexota > Anaerolineae > Anaerolineales > UBA11657 > BD1. The sequence continues at coordinate 4,141 of QWRL01000056.1, read as the reverse complement.
AGAATTGCTGAAAGACGAAGGTGAGTGTTTCAAGGCCGTAGCCGACGACCGGGCGGATGAAGTTCCAACGGTCACTGCCGCCGGTGCTGAACGCAACAGGCGCGTGCGGCAATACGGCTTGCAACACTCCTTCCCAGATGAGCACGCGCTGACGGGTGCTGGCGGGGCTGTCGCGCGACCCGTCCCGTAAAAGGCCGAGCCGGCCGGGGGTGGGGGCTGCATCGCGAAGAGGCCCGAGCGGGCCACGCGGGAGGTTGAGG
>QWRL01000056.1:0-3871 GCA_003670425.1 Chloroflexota bacterium | reverse complement strand
GTCACCGGGCCCCCGAAAGGCCGCCTGCCGGTAACGGCTAGCAGCACGAGGCCGGCGAGCATTAGTCCAGGCACGACAGCCAGCACCGGTCCGCGGCTGCCGGTGTACCACAATGCGAGCAGCTGCAGCGGAATGCTGACGGCGTAGATGGCGGTGCGCAACCAGTGCGCGCTTGTGCGCGGGCGGGCTGTGCGTAGCAGGTGCCCGGCGTGCAGCAGTGCGGCTGCCGTCAATGGAATGATTGGCACGAGGAAACCGCCAACAAATATTGGATTGCCGAGCGTTGAGGTGATGCGGGTTTGCGTGAAGAACTGCTGCCATTGGTAAGTGTCGAGGCCGAAGCGCTGCATGATGCCGTAGAAAGACATCGGTATGCTTACATAAATAAGTGTGTCTATCAGGCGCCACAATTGGCGCATGGTTCGGATTTGGCTATGGGCTGCCAGCGCAAGCAGGGCGTATGCCAGTAATGAGTACAGGCCCTGTGCGCGCGCGTACGATCCCCAAAGACTTTGGCTTGGCGAAATTGAAAACGCAGTACTGATGACTGCAAGCAGCAAGTAGAGCAATGCGGCTGCCGGCAATGGATTGGAAACCAGCCATGTGCGTACAGATGCAGCCGTTGGTTTCGAGAATTTTGGGCGCAGGGGATTCCAGCCTGCATCAAAGGCGCGTGTGGCTGCAAGCGCGGCCACCACTAGTGCCAGTGTGCGCACTACGGCCAGTTTGTCGGGTTCAAATATGCGCGTGGAATGCGTGTTGAAGAAGAGCGCTGACACAACCAGTGCGGTTAGCCAGCAGGCTTCGATGCCGGCGGTGCAGGCGGTTGCCAGCCTTGAAGCGGCCGGCTGCGGTGTGCGGGCTGCCGCCGCGCCCGATGTTTGCGCAGTGGTTTTAGCCATCGATGAATGTGGAACTGGGCACAGGCGTTATGAAGAGACGCTTAGTAGGCGGTGGTTCAGTGGGCGCTTAGTTGATTTGCAGCGCTTCTACAAGCTGCTGCAGGCGGGCACGTTCGGTGTCGGGTGCTGTTTGCAAGGCCGCCTTGGCATGTGGCAATGCACGTTGTTTTTCGCCCAGCTCAAAATATATTTGCGCGAGCGCGCTGCGCAGCGACCACTCCTCGTATTGTAGGCCCATCTCAGCTTCCTGCGTGGCTGCATCAGAGATCTGTTTTGTCTTGGCAAGCTCGCGGGCGTTGAGGGAGTCCTCGTAGTATTGCGCGGCTGTGCGCATGTGCTGCGCGTGATTGTTCGGGTCAGAGCTGGCAAGGCTGGCATGCAAATTGGCGCGCAGCACATATGCGGGGGACCGGAACTCCGGGCGCTGCGCAGCCAGCGCTGCCGCATATTGTTCATCAGCTTCAAGCAGCAGCTCGGTGGCGCGCGCGGGTTCGGCGGCGCTTTGGTTGAAGAGCATCAATCCGAAGAGCGCATAGGCGCGGTCATACGTGGGATCCTTTGTAATTGCAAGTTGAAACTTTTCACGGGCAAGGGCCGGGTCGTGCTGGTTCTCGTAAATATTTTGCGCCCAGTCCACAATCAGGATTACGTGGCTGGGGCTGGTCTGCAGTGCGCTTGAAAATAGTTTGGATGCGGCAGCGGCCCACTGGCTCATTGCACTGGCGTCAGTGCTGGATTTTGCCCGTTCAGACGCCAGGCGCGCAAGGTTGCCGGTGTGGTTGGGGCTGAGCGGGTTTAGGAGCTGCGCTGCTGCGTAGCTGGCTTCGGCAAGGTTGAAGTGCTGGTCGCGGACTGCAGGAGATTTTGCAAGGCGCGCGTTTCCAATCTCGGCGCGGCCGAGCAATTGACGGTACTGGTCTTCGGTGGGGCGCATGCGCAATACTTCCTGATAGAGAGCAACGGCCGTTGGCGAATCTGCGGGGGCTGCATATTTGCCCGCGTAACGCGCCATTATGTCGGCTTGAACTGGAACAACATTCAGTGCGTATGCGGTAATGGCTGCTGCGATGATGATGCCGAATGCAACGGCTGCTTTGTTGATGGATGGGTTTGCAATTGACTCATTTGTGCGTGCAAGGGCAAAGGCGACTGCCAGCCACAGAGCCAGCACTGCGATGCAGAAGAATGAGAATATGGCGGCGCGGTTGCCCACAATGGTCATGAGCTTTTCCATTGTGACGGCTTGGTCACTGCTGGTGCCGGACAGGCGCACGAGCAACTGGGTAATGAATGCGATTGAGATAGCTGCGCCAAGGGCTCCGGCGCGCAGTGCTGTACTGGGATCGGGTGACAGCCGGCAGGCGGCAATCAGGCAGGTAAGCACAATTAGAGTAACCAATGGCAAGCCGGCACCAGCCAGGCCTTGCATGTTGATTAGAAAATTGTTGCTGACCGTGCACGTGGCAACCGCACACAGTAGTCCGGGAACAGCCCAACTGGCTGTCGTGAAAGTGGCTTGCGGTGCGTTCTTGGACTTGCGCGGCTTGTGTGTTTCTGTTGCTTCTGCGGCTGGTTGGTTGGGATTGAGTTTCAGCGCGAGCAGGGCGCCTGAAAGAATCCAAAAATATGTGCGGCTGGTGACGGTCGCAATGCCAAACGCTGTTTCGATGTAGTGCGACACGAGCGCTGCCAGCAGGGCGGCAACCACGAATAGGTGGCTATGGTCCGTTGCGCGCAATTCAGTTTTGGCTAGAGCAATCCAGCCAAGAAAAATGCCGAGCCCGGCAAGTATGCCAAGCGGTAGTGCAATGCCAATAAATTCGGGACCTTGCATAACCCATAACGCAGCGCTTGCGAGCAGGCCGCCAGCAGTGGCGGCGAGCCAGAAAAAATTCCGGCGCTGGGCGTTGGACACCAGATTCAGGCATTGCATGGCAGTGAAGAGCACGCTGCCTAGCAAGGCAAGATGGGCAGCGAGCCCGAGGACTCCGCCGGTGACGAGCACATCCAGGGTTTCGTTATGGGCGCGGTCTGGCATTTGCGTGCGCCCAAAGCTTGGTTGTGAAAACGCTTGAATTCCGAGGTCAAAGACTTCGGGACCGTAGCCCAGCCATGGGCGCAGCACGTTCAGCCTGTCCGTTTCACCGGATGGGTACGTGATTGCTTCGCGCGGATTAATTGCCTGCCAGGCGCTTTGCCAAATTAATATGCGGCCGCTGCTGCTGGTGTCTTGTTTGTCCAGAAGATGGGCGTAGCGCGTGAGTGTGTTGCTATCGCGCAGGCGCGCCAGCATTGGCAGCTGCAGGTTGAGAACCAGCAGCCCGATTGCGCCGGCGGCGCCCACACCAATAATCGCAGCTGTGTAGCGGCGCTGCCCGGTGGCGGCCAGCAGCGCCAAGCCGCCCAGTACAGTCCCGCCAAGCCATGCCAGCGCCGGTCCGCGGCTGCCGGTGTACAGCATCGCGATCAATGCAAGTACTACTGCGAGAAGGTCGATGGCAAGTGCGCCCAGTGGCCAGGCGCGATTGGCAGGCTGCAGTTTGGATTGCTGCCATGACTGGGATGCGCTCACAAGGGCGAGCGGAACAATCATCACGAAATATGCGCCGGCGAAAATTGGATTGCCCAAAGTTGTGATGATGCGGTCTTGCAGTTTATAGGTCCACAGCACACTATCTGCGCCAAAGTGCTGCACGATTCCAAAAAGCGAGATTGGCAGGCTGGTGACGACAACTACTTGCAGCAGGCGGCGCAGCTGGGCAGGTGTGCGCAGCCATGCTGCGGTCAGCGCGAACAATAGAATGTAACAAAGAAGCGCAAAAACACCCTGCGCGCGCAGATAGGATCCCCAAAATGAAATGCGCGTGGATAGCGAAAATATGTTGCTAGTCACTGCTGCGCAAATGGTAAGTGCAGCAGCGGCGGGCAACGGGTGCGATAGCGCCGCGAGCCAACTGCGCGGGCTGGCA
>QWRL01000055.1:11065-12334 GCA_003670425.1 Chloroflexota bacterium | reverse complement strand
TGTTGGTGTAGCCATAGGTGAAGTATGCGTTAACAGCCAACCATATTAGGGCGGACCACCAGGAAATCAGTAAAAGATTTGGCGCCCATCGCCTCTGGCGGAACTGGCCAACCACTGGTCCCCATAAAGTTTCGGGGATCGAGATGAATGTGCAAATCAGAACCATTGCACATGGCCATCGAGTTCGCCACTGAATAGTATCCGCTAGCCAAACACAAATTATCATAAATACGAGTATTCCGGCAGTGAGCGCCAAGAATAGTTTGTAATGCTTTTCAAGCGACTGAAAGGCAGGTTTATTCGTGAGCTTTATATATCCAGCAATTACGAACAGTGGCAAGCAATCCTTAAGAAGTACAGCAATTTCTTTTGATCCCTGGAGTAATGCGTGGCCAATTGAAGCGGGATTGAGAATCTGGGTGAATCTGCCGGGGCTTCCGCCGCGGTCAATCGCGACTTCTGGATGTCCACCACTCGTGTAGTAAAGCAATGCTAATACATAGCCCGCGAGGACGACCGAAGCCAACAGCCATGTGTTTCCCGGATGTGTTGATTGAGGATTGTGGCCTCGACGCCACGCGTCGTAAAAAAGATACGCTATCACTCCAAAAAATGAAATCAGGAAGACTTCACTCCATATTGCGGCCATGAAACTTGCGGCGAAAACTGCAGGCCACTGCCAGGGCTTTATTCCGGCGGCTTTTTGAGTTTGGAAATACACAACCAGCCAGAGGCCCATCCAAAATACTGCCACTGAATACACACCGAAAGTACTTGGATTTGTGGCTACGTGCCCAAAATAGGGAAAACCGAGTATTAAAATAAGTGTGGCTAACGCACGTGCCAAGAGTTGTCTAATGTTCACGACCTTCCAAGCCAGAGCGGTCGCGAAGATTGCATTTACAAGCGCCCATGGCTGAAAAAATGAAAATGGTGATACGGTTGAAACGTACCAACTGGCAATAGTGCGACTAAAATCTTGGCCCGCCCGAGGAACACTAAACTCAAGCCACTGGCGTCCCCAGTCATCCATGTACCACGGCTGTATGACCCAGATCGAATAAACGCCAAGGATAATCAACGTGTGCATCAACCAGACAGTCCAAGCGTTTGGTCTGGCATTGGGCGCAGCAAAACTTGTCACGAAAATATTTGTAGAAATGCTGAGAAATTGACGCACCACTAAGCGACTTAGCCTTTGGTGTGGCTATGCTGGATCCGCAGCCGAAGCATGTGACGCAAAGTTGTGCCGTCCGCCAATGTTACTTT
>QWRL01000055.1:6438-11055 GCA_003670425.1 Chloroflexota bacterium | reverse complement strand
AGGCTTTGGCGTGGCCAGACTAGATCCGAAGCACGTGATGCAAATTTGTGCCCCCCGCCAATGTTACCTTATTTCGCTTTTTTGAATTTTGGATGCTAGCTGATAAAGATTGTTTGCCCGTTGGATTTCTCTTGAGCATGGATTTATGCCGTATCCCAAATTCTACTTTTTCACACCTTCAATGAGCCGTGCGCGTTTACCCGCAGCTACCTCAGTATGGTTGAATGCGATGTTGGTTGCACATTTTATGCGCGGACTCTCCGGCGCACCCCCAGCGCACGCCGCGCCGCCTGCGCCTGACCCGCGTTTTGGCGCGGTGGAGGCGCACATGCTGCCGGACGCGGCTGCCAGCCTGCGTCCCGGCTGGGACCGGTTGCGTTTTGACTGGGGCGCGCGCCAGCCCGCAAGCGCAGCGGACTGGGAAGCACAGGCCGATGTCGAATTGTATTTGCAGCGCGCCGCGCTAGACCGGCGTGAGGCGGTGGGTCTCTTGATTGGCACTCCCTCGTGGGCGACAGATGGCGTGCCGGGTTCGGGCATACCACGCAATTTGTATAGCGCCGCCGATGACTCCGCAAATGTGTGGGCAAACTTTGTGCGCCGCACCGTAACTCAGTACGCCGGGACCGTGAACCATTGGATTGTTTGGAACGAGCCCGACATCGCGGCTGAAACTTCTGGTGCGCAGTTTGGCGGGACAGTGGATGACTACTACCAGCTGGTGAAGGTGGCCTATACCGTGGCCAAGGCGGCCAACCCGCAGGCAGTGATGCATCTTGCAGGCCTCACTTACTGGCATGATGTGGAAAGCCGGCAGAAACTTTATTTACAGCGCTACCTGGAGGTTGCACGCCAGGATCCGGCAGCTCGCGCCAACAGATTTTATTTTGATGTGTTCGTCATGCAGTTTCTCTCCCAGGCGAAAAGCGTTTCCCACTTGATCGGCATTCTCCACGTCTACCTACGCACCGCTGGCCTCGGAGGTCTGTTTTGGCAAACAGATTAGAATGCCCCGCCGATGGATGACCTGCAGTCGCCGTGGCCCGAGCCGCGTGTGGCACTAACACTGCAGCAGCAGGCGGACTTTATTTGGCAGGCGGTGGCGTTGTCGTTTTCGTCCGGGGCAGAGCGCGTCTCCATTTACCGCCTTGCCGATATTTTGAAGCCACCTGCAGGGCATGAGCCTTATGGTTTGTTCCGCGTGGATGGGTCGCCGCGCCCGGCCGCGCTTGCATACCAGCAGGCCATTCGCTTGCTCAGTGGTTTCACCACCGTTGCTCAATCGCGCTCGGCTGCGGTGCAGGTGGTGGTGTTCAACCGGCCGGGCAGTGTAACGCGGGTGTTGTGGGCGCGCGGCGGTGATGCGGTAACTGTGCGCCTGCGCCAAACGCCGGGCACGCAAAGCGCGCAGCTCTTCAATGCGTTGGGCGAAGAGCAAGCACTGCCCGCGGGCCGGCTTTACCGGCTTGTGCTGGCGCCGGCATCCCGTGAGCCACACCACCAATATGCAGTCGGTGGTACACCGCTTATATTGGTGGAGCAGCTGGCGCCCCCGCGCGCTGCAGGATAATCGGCGCGTGAGCAATTCCGTTGCGGTGCGGTTTATTACCGATGTTGCCGGCTGCCGGCATTTTCAATATGTGGAACAACAGGTGTGGCAGTGCGCCGACCTGGATGTTGCGCCGCATCACATCTTGATTACGGTTGCGCACCATGGCGGCTTGCTGCTTGGTGCTTACGCTGCGGATGGGCCTGTGCAAAGCGGCGGGATGGTGGGCGGACTGCTGGGCTGGCCGGGGCTTTCGCAGCAGCCGGACGGCAGTTGGCGCATAAAACATTGCAGCCACCAAGTGGGCGTGCTGCCACGCTGGCAGCGGATGGGCGTGGCGCTGGCGCTAAAACTGGCGCAACGCGCGGCCGTGCTGGACCAGGGCATGACGGACTGGGTGACTTGGACGTACGATCCGCTGCGGCGCGCCAATGGCGTGTTCAATCTGCACCGGCTGGGCGGCAGCAGCTGCACTTACATCCGTGATTTTTATGGGCCGCTGACGGACGGACTGAATGCGGGCGCGCCCACTGACCGCTGTGAAGTGGACTGGCGGCTGCAATCTCCGCGTGCACAGGCGGCGGCTGCCGGAATTGAATCTGCAATTGACTGGCAGACCGCCGGCCTGCAGCGTTTGCTGCCGCCGCCGCACACACCGGCGCTGCTGTTCACGGCACCCGTGCTGGCTGTGCCGGTGCCGGATGATGTGGATGCGCTGCGCGTGGCGGCGCCGCAAGAGTTGCTGCCGTGGCGCGAATATATGCGCGCGGTGCTGGAGCACGCATTTGCAGCCGGCTATGTAATGCAAGACTGCATTTTGCTGCCAGCGCACGGCTGGCACTACATTTTGCAGCGCGCCGCTTAAAGCTGCGCCGCGGGCAGCGCCTTTCCCATCCGGCTGCCAAGCCAGGCAGTGGCAGCAGCCACCGCTGCGCATAGTGCGCTGCCCCACAACAAATCCACCAGCGTCAAAAGCAGCGGCCAGTCCCGCATGATTGCGAGGTTGGTGAGGTCATAGGTGGCGTAGGTGAGCAATCCGAAGAACGCGCCGCGCAGCGCTGCATACAGCGGCGCATGGGCGCCGGGCAAGATTGCAAAGTAGAGCAGGCCCGCGATGAACAGCAGGTAGAAGGCGCCGGCTGCGTAAAGGTTGGGGTCGGGCCGCATGTACTGGCCGATCTGCTGCTGGTAGAAGTTGCGCGCGAGCACAAGCAGCCAGAACATGTCCAGCACCAGAAAGATGGCAAGTGCGGCAAAATAAAGTTTGATGTGGTGAACGCGAATCATCAGGCCTCCACGGCAAGGCGCGCGCGGTATTGCAATGCCTCGGCCAGGTGCGCCGGCAGAATTGCCTCGGCTTCGGCCAGGTCCGCAATGGTGCGCGCCAATTTTAATATGCGGTGCACGGCGCGTGCTGAGAGCTGCAGCTGGCGCATGGCGGTGCGCACCAGAGCCATGCCGGTTTCATCCAGCGCGCAGTAGCGGCGCACTTCTGCAACGCGCATGTCTGCGTTGGTAAGCAGGTCGGTGCCGGCAAAGCGCGCTGCCTGCAGCGCGCGGCTGGCGCGCACACGGCTGCGCACCACCGCCGAGGGTTCGCCGAGGCGCGTGCTGGTCAGCTTGTCGTACTTGACGCGCGGCACTTCCACATGGATGTCGATGCGGTCCAGCAGCGGGCCGGAAATTCTTTTTTGGTAGCGCAGCACCGCGCCGGGCGCACAGGTGCACGGCTTTTCCGCATCGCCATGAAAGCCGCACTGGCACGGGTTCATTGCCGCCACCAGCTGGAAGTTGGCCGGGAAGGTGAGCGTGCCTTGCGCACGCGAGATAGTGACAACTTTGTCTTCCAACGGCTGGCGCAGCACCTCCAGCACGCGCTGGCTGAACTCCGGCAGCTCATCCAAAAAAAGCACGCCGCGATGCGCAAGCGAGATCTCGCCCGGGCGCGGCCAATTGCCGCCGCCCACCAGCCCGGCGTGCGAGATGGTGTGATGGGGCGCACGAAACGGGCGCAGGCGCACAATCGGCGAATCGTCCTGCAGCATGTCGGCGATGGAATACACGCGCGTTACATCGAGTGCCTCTTCAAAGCTGAGCGGCGGCAGGATGGAAGGCAGTGCGCGCGCAAGCAGGGTCTTGCCGGCCCCCGGCGGGCCGCTCAGCAGCACATTGTGTCCGCCGGCAGCTGCCACCTCCAGCGCGCGCTTCACATGCTCCTGGCCGCGCACCTCTGCAAAGTCCGTCAGGTTGGCAGGCAGCTCTTCATCGTCAGCGGGTGGCGCAGCTAGTTGATGCGCAATCACAGTTTCGCCCAGCAGGTGCGCCACCAGCCCCGCCAGATCGACGATGGGCAGCACCTCAATCCCGGGCACCAGCGCCGCTTGCAGTGCATCGCAGGCCGGTACATAGATGCGCTGCACATCCGTGGCGCGCGCCAGGGCCGCCATGGGCAGCGCGCCGCGCACATGGCGCACAGTGCCATCCAGTGACAGCTCACCCACAACGAGCGCATTTGCGAGGCAGTCCGGCGGCAGCTGATTTGTGGCGAGCAGTGCGCCAATTGCAATGGGCAGATCATATGCCGGCCCTTCCTTGCGGATGGAGGCGGGCGCAAGATTGACAGTCAGGCGGTGTGCCGGCACATCCAGCCCGCTGTTTTTTATGGCTGCCTGCACGCGCTCGCGCGACTCTTGCACGGCGGTATCGGGCAGCCCGACGATGATGAACGAGCGCAAGCCGCGGCTTTCGTAATCAACCTCCACTTCGATGACAACGGCCTCCATGCCAACGACGGCGCACGAGTTGACTTTGGCGAGCATGAAAGTGTTGCGCGGCAGTGGTTACAAAATGCAAAAATGCGTTGGGCGGGCAAGTGCAAGCATTTGCGTCTCGCTAAGCCGGGCGCTCATACTGCCACAACGGTTGCTTCTAACCACGCCGTTTCTAAGAATAAAATGAACATTCACGCAAATGTCTGCAAAAAAATTGCGTCACGGCCGAATCCAAATTTGATTGTAGATACGGCCGTACGCAGGATGCTTTTCGAACGCTTCAGAATGGCGCTTTTG
>QWRL01000055.1:3122-6428 GCA_003670425.1 Chloroflexota bacterium | reverse complement strand
AAATGTTGAATAGTAACGGAGTCCTGCTAAGCCGGGCGCTCATACTGCCATAGCGGGCGGGTGCCGGTATCCACGCCGCCATCCACATTTAGCACTTGGCCGGTTACCCAGCCGGCTTCGCTGCTTGCAAGATAAAGAGCGGCGTGCGCAATGTCTTCTGGCCGGCCGGTGCGCGCCAGGCCGGCAACAGCCTGCACGGGGCCGTCCGCCAGGGGCGCACGGATCAGCCCCGCGCCGATGCAGTTGACGCGAATCTCATCTGCGTAAAACTCCTTGGCGAGTGACTGGGAGAGCCCGATGAGGCCGCCCTTGGCTGCGCCGTACGCCGGGTTGCCTTCCTGGCGCACAGAGAAGCTGGCTGCAACGGTAACGATGGCGCCGCCGCCGCGCAGGTGCGGGCGCGCAGCTTGGGTGACATGGTAGAGGCCGTCAAGGGTGTTGCGCAGCGCCAGGTGCCAGAATTCCAAATCAACTTCAGCGTACTCTTTGGCTGCAGTGAAGAATCCGCCGGCGCCGAAGTACAAAATGTCGAGCCGGCCGTAGATGTTGATGACTTGCTGGACTGTGTGCTGTGCCGCAGCCCCATCTGCCAGGTCGGCACTTAGTGCCAGCGCAGTCCCGCCCGCTGCGCTGATGCGCTGCGCCGTTTCCATGCCTTTTGTTTCGTCGCGGGCGACGACGGCAACGCGCGCGCCGTGCTGCGCAAAGAGCAGCGCGGTTGCGCGCCCCATTCCGGGCCCCGCGCCGGCCAGCAGCGCAACCTTGCCTTGCAGGCGCATCTCAGGCACGCTGTGCTCGGGCTCGCTCGCGGCGCATCGGGCCGCAGCGCCTGCTCATGGCTGCGCCAGGGCGGCGCGCAGCGCTGCCACAAATTGCTGCGGGTCAGCCACGCTCAGCAAAACAGAGTATCCGGCGCTGGTGGGCACAAGCGCCACGCGCTCCGGGTTTGTTATGAACAGCAAGCCCCATTCCCCGTTCCTAAGCTTGAACCAGCCGCTTTTGTAGCCCGGCACGGCGATGCCGTTGATGCGCCACCTGGGTTGCAGTTGTGGCTCCCGCGCCAGATCGATCGGGCGCAGTGCAGCAGCTTGAATGCTGGCGGCTGGAACAAGGCGGCCGTATAGGTCGCCGGTCACTCGCAAGCCGGCACTGGAAACTTGAAAGCGCGCATTGCGCGAGGCAAAGGCAGGCGCCAGCACCAGGCCTGCCACGCCAAGCAGCAGCAGCGCAATCAAAACAACGCTAATGGCAGTTGAGCTGCCGGCCGGCACAATTTTGAACTCGGTGTTCATGGTCACCCCGTAAATCTGGTTGTTAAACCGCAGGCATTGAATCGCAGCCAACGATAGTGCACCGAGCGTGACGGTCGCACACAACCAGCTATAAGTATCGACATCAAGACCCGGCACCCAAAATCCAATTTAGGCACCGGCCACTGTTGCTGCACCCGTTGCGAGCAGGCACCAGCCCGCGTAGTGGTTGGCAGCGCGCCACAGTTTTGCACTGCTCAGGGTCTTGGATGTGCGGAAGCCGTACCAGTGGTTGGGCGGCACGCGCCCCAGTATCAGCGGACTGGAGAGCGCGGCCAGCAAAATTCCCGCTGCGCTATACCACCCCAACAGCATGTGCATTGCATAACTCCCGGTTGGCGCCGCGCTGCCTACAACGGCACGCGCACTGCGCCGCCGTCGAACATTACGGCTTGGCCATGCACATACGATGCGGCCGGCGATGCGAGCCATGCCAGTGTGCGCCCAAATTCTTCAGGGGTTCCCATGCGGCCCAGTGGAATGCCAGCCACAACCTTCGCAGCCTCCGCGGCGGGTGTGCTGTGGTTGGCAGCTGCGCGCTCGGCCAGCAGCTGATCGATGCGCTCGGTTTGTGTAGAGCTGGGGTTGAGCGAGTTGACGCGAATGCCGTGCGGCCCCAGTTCAAAGGCCAGTGACTTGAGCAGGCCGATGACTGCCAGCCGGATGGAGTTGGACAGGATCAGGTTGTCCACCGGCTGCTTCACCGAAGCGGACTGAATGGCAACGATGCTGCCGCTTGCGCGCTGCAGCATGTGCGGCACAACCGCGTGGCACAAGCGCACCGCGCTCAGCAGCGTCAGCTGCAGCGCCTGCTCCCACTGCTCAATGGTAAGCGAGAGGAAGCTGCCGGGCGGCGGACCGCCGGCGTTGATTACAAGAATGTCAATCTGCCCGAAGCGCTCGATGGTTGCCGCCACCATTCGGACAACATCAGCGGCCACGCTTACATCGCCGCGGATGGCCAGCACTTGTGCGCCGGTGGCAGCGCCAATCTCGGCAGCGGCTGCCTCCACTAACGCGCTGCGCGCACTGATTGCAACATGCGCGCCCTCCGCAGCCAGCGCCATTGCAGATGCGCGCCCCAAACCCTTTGAGGCTGCGGTTACCAGCGCCACCTTGCCGCGCAGTTCAAGATCCATAAGTTCGCTGTGCTAATTCGCGATTTGTGCCGTCATTTAAAAACGTTGCGGTACAGCAGCGCTGCGCCGGCAGCACCGGCCAGCGGTCCCGCAAAATAAATCCACAGCTGGCTCAGGTCGCCGGTTAGCAGCGCCGGGCCAAAGGTGCGCGCCGGATTGAGCGACGCGCCGGTCAGCGGACCGCCCATTAAAATTGCGAACGTAAGTGTCAGGCCAATTGCAACGCCCGCAAGGTTGCCGGCTTTGCCACTCACGGCCGTATTGAAAACTGCGTTGGCGAGGAAGAACGTAAGGATGGCTTCAACCACAATGCCTTGCGACACCGTGACACCGGGCGCAAGCAAAGTTGCGCCGAGCCCGGACTGCGCACCGAGCACAAAGCGCAGCGCCGCCGCTGCAACCGTTGCGCCCGCAAACTGCGCCACCCAATACCCGGCTGCTTTCGCAAGCGGAATCTCGCCGGCCACCCACAGCCCAAATGTAATCGCGGGGTTCACGTGCGTGCCGCTAATGTGGCCATAAGCATATGCAAAACCCACAATCACCAGTCCGTGCGCCAGCGCCACGCCCACCAGTCCGCCAACACCAAGTGCGCCGGCACCGGCTCCAATAAAAATGAGAGCAAACGTTCCAATAAATTCTGCGGTGAGAGATTTCGTGTTCATGAATAAAAATGTTGCTCCTGTTTCGGCACGTTGATTTTACCCGACAAGCGCTGCCAGAATAGAAGCTGGCTGCCGGTCACGCAAGTTTGCGACGTCTTTGTGTCTGCGCGCGGTGCGGCGGGGTCTGCCACCCCTACCGCCCCGTGTATTTGCCTCGGCGCTGGCAGACTCGAGGTCGGGGTTCTGGGGGTG
>QWRL01000055.1:0-3112 GCA_003670425.1 Chloroflexota bacterium | reverse complement strand
TGTGTTGGCGTCGGCGCTGACAGCATTGAGAGCGGTTTTCCGTGGTAGAGCCCCTCCCCGGGCGCGCTGCTGTGGCCTTGGTATCCCTCAGCGCTTCCTGCGGCGATTGCAGGCACGGACCAGCAGTTGTCAGCTGCGAGAACGCCGCTGATATACTCCCTACAACATGGGCGCCAATCAAAAACTGCCCGAAACAATCAAGCATGTTGCGCCCGTATGGTCGCGCGGCGCGGCACTGCTGGCGGAGCGCGGCGAGGGCGCATACCTTTACACCAGTGACGGCCGGCAGTGGCTGGACTTTACCTGCGGCATTGGCGTCACCAACACCGGCCACTCGCATCCCGCGGTGGTGGCAGCCATCCAGGCCCAAGCCGGCCGCCTGCTGCATGCGCAGGCCAACATCGTCTATCACCAGCCCATGCTCGACCTGATCGAGCAGTTGCTCACAATTGTGCCCGCACCGCTGGACCAGTTTTTCTTCAGCAACTCTGGCGCGGAAATCAGCGAAGCTGCAGTGAAGCTGGCGCGCCAGGCCACACGCCGGCCGAACATCATCGTCTTTCAAGGTTCGTTTCATGGCCGCACAAACCTGACGATGGCCATGACAACATCAAAGACAATTTACCGCGCTGGCTATCAGCCGCTGGCCGCGGGCGTGTTTGTCACGCCGTACCCTTATAGCTACCGCTACGGCTGGGATGACGAGGCGACGACCCAGTTTTGCCTGCGCGAGCTGCACCACTTGCTCAAGACGCAGACTGCGCCGGACGAGACGGCCGCCATCATCATAGAGCCGGTGCTGGGGGAGGGCGGTTACGTTGCGCCGCCGCGTGCTTTTGTGGAGGCGCTGCGCGCCATCTGTGATGAACACTGCATTTTGTTTATTGCAGACGAGGTGCAGTCCGGGTTTGGGCGCACCGGGCGCTGGTTTGGCATTGATCACTTTGGCGTGGTGCCGGACATCATGATCATGGCCAAGGGCATTGCGTCGGGTCTGCCGCTGTCCGCTCTGGCGGCTTCAACGCAACTGATGGCGCGCTGGACGCCGGGCTCGCATGGCGGCACCTATGGCGGCAATGCGGTTGCGTGCGCAGCGGGGGCGGCCACTGTGCGCGCCATGCGCACGGAGCGCATGATTGAAAATGCTGCGGCGATGGGGCAGGTACTGCAGACCGGCCTGCGCCGCCTGCAAGAGGAGCATCCGTGCATCGGCGATGTGCGCGGCTTGGGCCTGATGGTGGGCACCGAGTTCACAACCGCGCAGCGCGAGCCGCACACCGCGGCAGCCAAGGCGGTGGTGAAGCAGGCGTTTGAGCATGGCTTGCTGCTGCTCACGTGCGGCACCTATGACAATGTAGTGCGCTGGATCCCGCCGCTGATTGTGTCCGAAGCGCAGATCAAGCACGCGCTTGAAATCTTTGAGACCAGCTTGCAAGAAACGGCTGTTTGATGAGTTCGAAAAATGGTTGAACAACAACCGCCGCGTGGCGCACGCATGGCGCCGTTTTGGGGAACCGTGCTGGCTGTGGCGGCGGGTGCACTGCTGCCTTTTCTGGCGTGTGGCGGCGTGCTGGCAGCCATGCTCGTGGCGGGCCGCATTGTGCCGGGCGCTGCGCGCAGTGTGGGCAGCGGCCCGGCGGTCGCCATCATTCACGTGCGCGGTGTCATTCTCTCAAGCGCTGGCGCACTGGATAGTTCTGCAGCAAACGCGCAAACGATCATCAAACATATTCGTGACGCGGCCAAAAACGCAGATGTGCGCGCCATCTTGCTGCGCGTAGAGTCGCCTGGCGGCAGCGTGGTGGCCTCCGATGAGATTTACCATGCGCTAAACCAGGTTGACAAGCCGCTTGTGGTCAGCATGGGAGAGCTGGCTGCGTCCGGCGGCTATTACATCAGCGCCAATGCGGACTGGATTGTGGCCACGCCCAACACACTCACCGGATCAATCGGCGTGATCAGCGAGTTCATCAGCCTTGAGGGTCTGTTGAATGACTACGGCGTGAGCGCCACCACAATTGCAACTGGCAAGCGCAAAGATTTTGGCAGCATGTTCCGCAATATGACGGCTGACGAAAAAGTGTACTGGCAGGCAACCGTCGACGAAATTTTTGCCAGCTTTGTGGATCTGGTTGCGGCGGGGCGCAAGCTGCCGCGCGCACAGGTGCAGGCGCTGGCGGACGGCAGTGTGTATACCGGCCGGCAGGCGCTTGCCAACGGTCTTGTAGACGAGCTGGGCTACGAGCAGGAAGCACTGCGCAAGGCTGCCGAACTTGGCGGCATCACCGGCGAACCGCGCACGATTGAATACTCTGACGAGCCGAGCTGGCTGCAATTGCTGCAGGGCCTTTCCGGTCGCAGCGCGCTGCCCAGCCGGGCGGAAGTGCTCTCGCTGTTGAGCGTACCCGCACTGCAGATGCGCTGGGCTGCCCCCTAAATTTTTTCGCAGGTCTATTTACTTCCATGACCAGCGCAGCGCACACACATGTAGAAGCCTTGGCCGGCGCAATCGGTGCGCGCGGCAGTTGCACGCCGGAAGAAGCGCGCGGCCACGCGTACTGCTCCAAAGCGCTCAGCGAGATGGGCTATGCGCCGCACACGGAAGCATTCCGCGCGCCGCTTTCTGTCTGGATGCCGTACGCGCTTGCCAGCGGGCTGGCCTTGCTGGCGGCTTTTTTGTTTTACACGCAGGGCGGGGCGGGCGCGCTTGCGGGAGCGGCGCTGATGCTGCTGGTGGTGAGCTCAACATTTTTGCAGCTTGCCCATCGTGATAATGCGCTGCGCTGGCTGCTGCCCACCGGCGAAAGCCAGAATGTGTGGGCGCAATGCCAGCCTGCACAAACAGCTGCCGGCACGGTGGTGTTTGTGGCGCACGTGGACACGCACCGGCACGCCTGGGTGATGAGTGCCAGCGGCCCGTTCCTGCTGCTGCGCACGCTCAGCACGCTTGCACCCGCTGCTTACATTGGCCTGCTGCTGGTTTGCATTGTGCGCTTGTTCGCCCCATTGCCGGAGCTGTACCCAATCTCATTGGTGCTGGCCGCGCTGGCGCTGCCGGTGTTTGGCCTCGCGCTGTGGCCGGACTTCACGCGCTTTGTGCCGGGCGCCAATG